>NZ_SZZV01000004.1:0-317905 GCF_009829935.1 Pantoea sp. Seng
GGCAGAGTGGGGATGCTATTGCTGACTCGCTGGTGAAGTCTGCGCAGAACCTGCTCAGTAGGGAAAAGCGCCCTGCCATTGACCAGAACAGCGGCCCGAGCGGCCCACTCGATGCGACTTTCGGCCCGCTGCTGGCGCTGACTGACAGTCAGGGCAGCAGCAGTATGAGCCTGCGTACCTTCCTGACGCGCGTGACTCAGGTGCGTCTGCGCCTGCAGCAGGTCACCAACGCGGCAGACCCGCAGGCCATGACGCAGACGCTGGCGCAGACGGTGTTTCAGGGGAAAACGGTTGACCTGACTGACACGCGTGATTACGGCAGCCTGGTCGCCGCCGGGCTGGGACAGGAGTGGAGCGGCTTCGGGCAGACGGTGTTTGTGCGCCCGATGGAGCAGGCCTGGCAGCAGGTGCTGATGCCGGCTGCGAGCAGCCTGAACGCCCAGTGGCAGCAGGCGGTGGTGAACGAGTGGAACAGCGCGTTTGGCGGCCGCTATCCGTTTAAAAATGTCAGCAGTGAGGTGTCACTGCCGCTGCTGGCGAAATATCTGAATGCGGACAACGGTCGCATCACCCGCTTCCTGCAGTCGCGCCTGAGCGGTGTGCTGCACCGCGAAGGCACCCGCTGGGTACCGGACAGCATCAACGCCCAGGGACTGACATTCAATCCCGCATTCCTGAAAGCGATGAACCAACTGAGCCGGATTTCTGACGTGGTGTTCACCCGCGGAGAGGCCGGGCTGCACTTTGAGCTGCGTCCTGGCACGGCTGCAGACGTGATGCAGACTGACCTGATTATCGACAGTCAGAAGCTCACCTACATGAATCAGCAGCCGGTGTGGAAGCGCTTCACCTGGCCTGCTGACACCGAAGCGCCGGGCGCGTCGCTAAGCTGGATAAGCACGAAGGCCGGCACCCGCCAGTATGGTGACATGCCGGGCAGCTGGGGCCTGATTCGCCTGCTGGATAAGGCTCAGGTCAGCGCCAATCCGGGCATCCGCAGCAGCTGGCGACTCACCTGGCAGGCTCCCGACGGCCGCCCGCTAAACTACATTCTGCGAACAGAAGCGGGTGAGGGGCCGCTGGCGCTGCTGAAGCTGCGCAACTTCACGCTCCCGGCCGACATATTCATTATCAGTGACACCCCGGACGTGCCGGATGAAACCTTTGTCAGCGAGGAAAACTCATGACCCTGCAATCCCTGATTAACGCCTGCGGTGCGGATGAGAACCATCTTCGCGCGCTGGCGACGGAGTCAGTCTTTCTGTGGGAGCCGTGGCTGAAGCCCCTGGCGGACACTAAGGCTCTTTAGCGTCGAACTCACACAAATCTTCAATCAGGCAGGAGCCGCAGCGTGGTTTACGTGCCACGCAGGTATAGCGGCCGTGCAAGATTAACCAATGGTGGCAATCGACTTTAAAGGCAGATGGCACCACTTTAATCAGTTTATCTTCGACTTCTTCGACGTTCTTGCCGGGCGCGAAGCGGGTGCGATTGCTGACGCGGAAGATATGCGTATCCACGGCAATGGTCGGCCAGCCAAAGGCGGTATTCAGCACCACATTGGCGGTCTTGCGTCCGACGCCGGGCAGGGCTTCTAATGCCGCGCGATCTTCCGGTACTTCACCACCGTGCTGCTCAATAAGAATGCGGCAGGTTTTAATAACGTTTTCCGCTTTGCTGTTAAACAGGCCGATGGTCTTGATGAACTCTTTCACACCATCAACACCCAAAGCCAAAATGGCGGCGGGGGTGTTTGCCACCGGATACATCTTCGCCGTGGCTTTATTCACGCTGACATCCGTGGCCTGCGCGGACAGCAGCACCGCAATCAGCAGTTCAAACGGCGAACTGAAGTACAGCTCCGTGGTGGGATGCGGATTGTCATCACGCAGGCGCGTGAGAATTTGCAGTCGCTTTTCCTTGTTCACACGGCCTTCCCGGTTTCACCTTGTGGCGCGGCTTCAGGTTCAGCAGCGCGCAGGGCGGCTCGTTGCTTCATTTTCTGATCGATCAGATATTTACCGGCCAGCAGCATGCCTAAGCCAATAAAAGCTCCAGGCGGCAGCATCGCCAGCAACATCGGTGAATCGAAATGGAACACTTCAATGCGCAGCGCTTTGGCCCAGGGGCCCAGCAGTTGGTCAGCACCGTTAAACAGGGTGCCGCTACCGATCAATTCACGAATCGAACCTAGCGTCACCATCGCGCAGGTCGCGCCCATGCCAATGGCAAAACCATCCAGCGCCGACAGCGGAATACTGCTCTTAGAAGCCACCGCTTCCGCACGACCCACCACAATACAGTTGGTCACGATCAGGGGAATGAAGATACCCAGTGACTGATACAGCCCGTAAGCGTAAGCATTGATCAGCATCTGCACGCAGCTCACTACCGAAGCGATGATCATGACGTAAATAGGGATACGGATTTCCGCCGGCACCCAACGACGCGAGGCGGAGATAGCGCTGTTGGTGATGGTTAACACCAGCGTGGTGGCCAGGCCAAGGCCGAGGGCGTTAGTGGCGGTTGAGGTCACGGCCAGCAGCGGGCACAAGCCCAGCAGTTGCACCAAGGCGGAGTTGTTCTTCCACAGGCCGCCAACCAGCAGGGATTTTGCTTCACTCATGGTGCATCTCCACATTCGGGCAGCGAAGAGAGCTTCGCTGGCAACGTTTCAATCAGTAATGCGGTACGTTTAGTGGCATTCACCACTGCGCGCGGGGTAATGGTCGCGCCGGTAAATTGATCAAATTCACCACCGTCTTTTTTCACCGCAAAGTTCTTGTCGTCGGCACCGTGCACCACTTTGCCGTTAAAGCTGTTGATCCAGTCGGAAATGCGCAGTTCAATCTTGTCGCCCAGTCCAGGCGTTTCATGGTGTTCCACTACCCGGACACCTAATACTTTGCCGTGAAAATCGGCACCGACCAGCATCTGAATCGCACCAGAATAGCCGTCTGGCGCGGTAGTCTCAAGCGCCGCCGCGACGGGTTTATCACCTTTACGCGCCAGATAGAGATGATGCGGCTGGTTATTGCCTAATGCTGCTGCATCCGTCACCAGGAAACACTCTTGCTGAATGTGGTTGTCATAAATCTCGGTAGGCACTACCTGATCGAGCAGGTTTTTTTGCTGCAGTGCCGTTTGATGTTCCACCGTCGGCTTGGTGACATAGTTCACCACCGCAGTGACGCCGGTGGTGATCACCGCAAACGCCGCCAGCGTCACGGCATTTTTACGAATAGCATCGAACATCATTAATCCTTGCGATGGCCGTAAACGCGCGGCTGGGTGTAGTAATCAATCAGCGGCACGCAAATGTTTGCCAGCAAAACGGCGAACGCCACGCCGTCCGGATAGCCGCCAAAGCTGCGAATCAGCCACACCAGCAAACCAATCAGTGCTCCATAAACCAGGCGACCACGGTTAGTGGTCGAGGCGGTGACCGGATCGGTGGCGATAAAGAATGCGCCGAGCATGGTCGCGCCGGAGAACAAATGAATCAGCGGCGAGTTGAGCGATTCCGGTGAAAACAACCAGCCAAGGGTGGCGCAGAAGGCCAGCGACACGAGGAAACTGACGGGTATGTGCCAGCGAATGGCATTTTTTGCCAGCAGCAGCATACCGCCCAGCAGGTAACCGAGGTTGATCCACTGCCAGCCCAATCCCGCCAGCACACCGGTATAGATCGGTTCCGCCAGCAACTGTTCTGCGCTATGTCCGGCGCGCAAGCCGGTTTTAAAGGTATCCAGCGGCGTGGCCTGGCTGACGCCATCCACCCCGAGCTGCAACTGCTGCATGGTTTCACCGGCCAGCGTGTGATTGGTGAAGATCATGCTGAGAGAATCCAGCAGGCCGGGTTTGATTGCCTGCAATGTATCCGGCGGCAACCAACTGGTCATCTGCACCGGGAAGGAGATCAGTAAGACCACATAACCGACCATCGCTGGGTTGAAGGGGTTTTGACCCAGGCCGCCATACAATTGTTTCGCGATAACAATGGCAAACACGGTGCCAATGACCACCAGCCACCAGGGTGCCAGCGGCGGCAGACTGATGCCGAGCAGCAATGCAGTAAGCAGGGCGGAGTTATCCGCAAGTGTTGGAACCACGGGTGTTTTGCGCAGACGCAAAATGGCGCCTTCGGTGATCCACGCAGTGGCGGTGGCGAGCAATACCTGAATCAGAAAACCCACGCCAAAGAAATACCACTGCGCGGCCATACCCGGCAGCGCAGCCAGTACCACCAGCAGCATGATGTTGCCGGTGCTGCGGCGGTTGTGGGTATAAGGGGAACTTGCGATACGAAAAGCCATTTAATCCTCAGTCGTCGAAGGCTGCTGCTGCGCTTTACGCGCTTTGGCACGGGCGACCGCGGCGGCAATGGCCGCTTTACGTGGGTCGGCGGAGTCAGGAGAGGCAGCAGCCTCCACTTCAGAAGATGATTCAGGTGCGGCTTCAACAGACGCAGAAGCTTGCTCGGCAGCCGCCGCAGCTTTCTTCGCTTTAGCGCGCGCAATGGCGGCTTCAACCGCCGCTTTACGCGGATCAACTTCTGCAGCCGGGGCTGCATCAGCAGATGCAGGCGCTTGTTCGCCAGCCGCCGCAGCCGCTTTCTTCGCTTTAGCACGGGCAATAGCGGCTTCAACCGCGGCTTTGCGAGGGTCCACTTCAGCAGCAGGAGTTGCATCAGCAGGTTCAGATGCTTGTTCACCAGCCGCCGCAGCCGCTTTCTTCGCTTTAGCACGGGCAATGGCGGCCTCAACCGCAGCTTTACGTGGATCAACCTCATGGGGCGGGGCTGCATCAGCAGGAGTTGCATCAGCAGGTTCAGGCGCTTGTTCGCCAGCCGCCGCAGCTTTCTTCGCTTTAGCGCGCGCAATGGCGGCTTCAACCGCCGCTTTACGCGGATCAACTTCTGCAGCCGGGGCTGCATCAGCAGATGCAGGCGCTTGTTCGCCAGCCGCAGCGGCTTTCTTGGCTTTAGCACGGGCAATAGCGGCTTCAACCGCGGCTTTGCGAGGATCGACCTCAGCGGCAGGAGTGACATCAGCAGGTTCAGGCGCTTGTTCACCAGCCGCCGCAGCGGCTTTCTTAGCTTTAGCGCGCGCAATGGCGGCTTCAACCGCCGCTTTACGCGGATCAACTTCAGCGACCGGGGCTGCATCAGCAGTTTCAGGATTTTGTTCGCTAGCCGCCGCAGCGTCTTTCTTCGCTTTGGCGCGCGCAATGGCGGCTTCAACCGCAGCTTTACGTGGATCAGCCTCAGCGGCGGGTGCAACACCAGCAGCTTCAGACGGTTGTTCGCCAACCGCCACACCAGACTTCTTCGCCTTAGCACGTGCAATGGCCGCTTCCACCGCGGCTTTACGCGGATCGCCAGACTGGCGACTCAGCGCCTGCGTTTCAGACTGTTTTTCCGCCTGCTGAGCTAACGCCTGGGCATGGCGAGCCTCACGTTCGGCAGTTTCCTGTTCCGGTGTTTTGGCGGCACGCGCCTTAACGCGAGCAATCGCCGCGTCACGTTCACCCTGATCGCTACGTGCCACACGCTGTTTAGCTTCTTCATGACGCGCTTCACGCGCCAGTTTTTCCCGCTCTAAACGCGCCTGACGCGCTTCAAAGCGCGCTTTAGCTTCGGCGGTGCGCTTCGCTTCGAGATCGATAGCGCGCAGCTCTGCCTTCTCCTGGCGATAATATTGCACCAGCGGAATATTACTTGGGCAGACGTACGCACAGGCACCGCACTCAATGCAGTCATCGATATTGTGAGCGCGCGCCTTCTCATGATCGCCGCCCTGGCTGTACCAGAACAGCTGCTGAGGCAGCAGTTTCGCCGGGCAGGCATCCGCACAGGCACTGCAACGAATACAAGACTGTTCTTCTTCGTTATTGCCCATTTCACTGGCAGAAGGTGCCAGAATGCAGTTGGAGATTTTAACCAGCGGCACATTCAGTGACGGCAGCGTAAAACCCATTAGCGGGCCGCCCATGATCACCATCTGACGCGAACCCGGTGCGAAACCCACATGATGTAACAGATGGCTAACTGGCGTACCCAGGCGTCCCCAAACGTTACGCGGCTGCGCAATGGCTTCGCCGGTCAGGGTAACGACGCGTTCGGTAATTGGCTCGCCATCGATAATGGCGCGTTTTACCGCCCAGGCCGTACCGACGTTTTGCATCAGCACGCCAATATCGGTCGAACGACCGCCGTGCGGCACTTCAACGCCAGTAAGAATCTGGGTCAGTTGTTTAGCACCGCCAGAAGGGTATTTGGTGGGGATGACACGCAGTTGCAACTCGCGGTCACCACCCAAAGCCTGCTTCAGCGCTGCAATCGCTTCGGGTTTGTTATCTTCGATGCCAATCAGCACACGCTCAGCCTGCAATACCCAGGCGAGGATACGACAACCTTCCAGCACTTCAGCCGCGCAGTCCTGCATCAGACGATCATCGGCGGTGATGTAAGGTTCGCACTCTGCGGCATTGATAATCAGGGTTTTGACGCCGCGCAATCCGCCACGTAGCTTGGTGGCGGTCGGGAAGCCTGCCCCCCCCAAACCGGCGACGCCTGCCTCATGGATGCGTTTGACGACATCTTCACGAGTAAGCGAACGGAAGTCAGGTTGCGGATCGAGCGTGGTCCAGCGATCTTCACCATCGGCGCGCAGGAAAATGCACAGTTCGGAAAGACCCGAAGGGTGCGCGGTCATATGTGGCGCAATCGCTTCGATGGTGCCGGAGGTTGGTGCGTGCACCGGCAGCATGCGACCGCTGCCAAACGTCAGCGGCTGACCACGCAAGACGTGATCGCCCGGTGAGACGCAAATCTCGCCTTCATGGCCGATATGCTGTTTTAACGGAATGATGAATTGTTCAGGCAGCGGTAACTGGCTTAACGGCGTGCCGTTAGACTGTGTTTTCATTTCCGGCGGATGAATGCCGCCCTGAAAATCCCACAGCTTCTCTTTGCGGAATAGTTTTAACAAATTAAGCATGAGTTTCTACCGGGATCACCCGTACAGGAATGGTTTCGAGATCCCATTTCCAGTTGGCCGTGGTCGTAGCAACCGGACGCATTTCAATACAGTCGGTCGGGCAGGGAGCAACACACAAATCACAGCCGGTACAGACATCGCTCAGCACGGTATGCATGGCACGGGTAGCACCGACAATCGCATCTACCGGGCAAGCCTGAATACATTTAGTGCAGCCGATGCAGTTGGCTTCATCAATCCAGGCCACGGTGCGGATCGGTTCCTGCACTTCCTCACCGCCATCCAGCGGTTGCGGTTCAACGTTGAGCAGCGCGGCCAGCTTGAGCATGGTTTGCTCGCCACCGGGGGCGCATTTATTAATGGCTTCACCATTATTACCCACGGCATCGGCGTACGGGCGGCAGCCGGGATAACCACATTGGCCGCATTGACTTTGCGGCAGAATACTGTCGATCTGTTCAACGATCGGATCTTCTTCTACCTCGAATCGACGCGAGGCGTAACCGAGCAGGGCGCCAAAAACCAGGCCCAGCGCAGCAATAGCCACAATAGCAATCCAAATCGCGGTCATTAGAATTTCACCAACCCGGTAAAGCCCATAAAGGCCAGCGCCATCAAACCTGCGGTGACCAATGCAATCGAGTTGCCCTTAAACGGCGCGGGGACATTGGCTAACACCAGGCGTTCACGCATGCCAGCGAACAGCACCATCACCAGCGAGAAGCCAAGCGAAGCACTGAAGCCATAAACCGCGGCCTGCATAAAGGTGTGGTTAAGATTGACACTCAGCAGGGGAACACCCAGCACCGCACAGTTAGTGGTAATGAGCGGCAGGAAGATACCCAGCAAGCGATAGAGTGACGGACTGGTTTTGCGCACCACCATTTCGGTGAATTGCACCACCACGGCGATCACCAGGATATACGCCAGGGTTCGCAGGTACACCAGATCGAGCGGCACCAGAATCAGATGGTTCACCAGCCAGGCGCAAATCGACGCCAGGGTGATCACGAAAGTGGTGGCGAGTCCCATACCAATGGCCGTTTCCAATTTTTTTGACACGCCCATAAAGGGGCATAGGCCGAGAAACTTCACTAACACGAAGTTATTCACCAGCACGGTGCCAATAAAGAGAAGTAAGTAATCGGTCATTTTTTAACCTGGGAAGCCGAAAGGCGTCTATTATCCGGAATTGAGAGGTGCATCTCAACCTCTACACAAAATCTGTGGATGTTGAGAGCACGCAGAATTAAATTCCTGACGAAACTCGCGCCGTTATGGCTGGATAAACGTCTCTTTCACACGTTGAGAACGTTTGAAGTAGGGCACAAAGACCGCCGCCGCCAGCAGTGACAACAACAGCGTTTGAATGGCTTTGTTATCCGCCACCGGGGTGAACGCGAACGTTTTCAACGCCAGTAACACCGTCATCAGCAACCACAGGATGTAATGACGCGGTAGACGGCGCGAACGTTTACAGAACATCCAGCAAACCCAGATACTGTAGACCCAAACCACGCCTGCGGTGAGCAGGGAAATCGCCCATTGCGTGAACAATTGGCTGGCATGAGTGAACAACGTGGTACGCAATTCTGTATCAAACAACGGGCTCAGATACATGGCCACCACCAGCGCACTGGTCAGCATCGTCATAATCAACCAGGCTAGCGGCAACAACAGCCAGCCAGCAATACGCGGCGGGTTTACCGATTCGGTCATCTTTCGGATCCTGTAGCGAAATTAAGAAGGCGTTGTATGTCCAAACGGGGCACGCCCGACATGGACAACGCAATAGTGCAGAAAAAGGCGGGGAAAACCCATTACATTACGTAGCGCCAGACTGATTTCGGCACGCGGCCCATATCATAAAGGCGGCCGCCGGAAACAAGTTCAGCACGACGATGATCGGCAGCGCGATACATATTGATGATGTCATTGTCATCGGTCAGCGAATAATTAAGATGGTCGTAGAGTTTTTCCAGACTATCGAGATTATTCACTTTGCGGAATTTCAGCAGGTAATCTAGCGCAGTCATGATTGCCATTTAAAAATAAAGTGCTCGGAAGTGCCCAAGTATAGGGAGCACTCTGACAGAGTCCATACGCCAGCGTTAAAAAAATTCAAAAATCAGACAACGTGAGCTAATTCGCTCATCAAAAGACATTTTTTCTTCATTTTGCCGTTTTAAACACGCATTTCCAGACGGGATTAAGACAAGTTCAACCCTGACAGACGGCATAATGTGAAAAAAGCTCACACCCTTAACGCAAATGAAAGTTGTCATTTTTTATCAGGCTTAGTGCACTGACTTTCATTCATATAAGACATTTATTAGGGCGATTTATGTCGAACTGTTAAGCAATGGCATCTACACGCTTTGAAACTGTAAATCATGTAGTGTGCGAATAATCACAAAACTGATCATTGCTTGTGCCCGCAGTCGATAACCATTCTTTACGCAGCGTCTGTAATCGCTTCCAGTAGCCACCATCCTAACCGATTCTGTTTATTACATTTATTTAACCGACACTGAAATAAATATCAGGCAAATTGTCCATATGGCTGGTATGACTTCTTATATGCATAATTTCGTAACTCCTTTAATTCATTCTATTTTGTGAGGCATGTCGCGCTTGTTTTCTCGCTTTTGCGCCAGGCTTAATCTGCGTTTTGTACCCCTACAGCACACTCCCTTCAGAGGAATGAAATTATGTGGAAACGTTTACTCTTAACCGCCATGGTCAGTTCAGCACTCAGTACGTCTGTACTTGCCGCTGATATGACGGTGGGCTTCTCACAGGTTGGTTCGGAGTCTGGCTGGCGTTCAGCAGAAACCAACGTGGCGAAAAGCGAAGCGCAAAAGCGCGGTATCACGTTGAAAATCGCCGATGGTCAGCAGAAGCAGGAAAACCAAATCAAAGCGGTGCGCTCGTTTATCGCGCAGGGCGTTGACGCCATCTTCATCGCCCCGGTAGTACAAACCGGTTGGGAACCGGTGCTGGAAGAAGCCAAAGACGCCAAAATCCCGGTGTTCCTGTTAGACCGCGCTATCGTGGTGAAAGATAAGTCGCTGTACATGGCGGTGGTGACCGCAGACAACGTGCTGGAAGGCAAGTTGATCGGTGACTGGCTGGTGAAAACGGTCGGCGATAAGAAGTGTAATGTGGTTGAGTTACAAGGCACCGTGGGTGCCAGCGTAGCCATCGACCGCAAAAAAGGCTTCGCCGAAGCCATCGCGGGCCACAACAACATCAAAGTGATCCGCTCGCAGTCCGGCGACTTTACCCGTAGTAAAGGTAAAGAGGTGATGGAGAGCTTTATCAAAGCGGAAAACAACGGCAAGAACATCTGCATGGTGTATGCGCACAACGATGATATGGCGATCGGCGCCATTCAGGCCATTAAAGAAGCGGGTCTGAAGCCAGGCAAAGATATTTTGACCGGTTCTATCGACGGCGTACCGGATATCTATAAAGCGATGCTGGCGGGTGAGGCCAATGCCAACGTCGAGCTGACGCCAAACATGGCGGGTCCGGCATTCGATGCACTGGAGAAATTCAAAAAAGACGGCACGATGCCACCAAAAATCATCAAAACCGAATCGAAACTGTATCTGCCAGACTCCGCGCAGGCACAGCTCGACACCAAAAAAGGCATGGGTTACTGATCCCCGCAACCGCCCTTCGGGGCGGTTTTTCATGACGTAAGGCGAGGTAGAACCTGATGAGCACCGCAGATGCATCCGCACTCCTGACTCTAAACGGTATCAGCAAAGGTTTCCCCGGCGTGAAAGCGCTGGATAATGTGTCATTCAGCATTCGCAAAGGCGAGATCATGGCGCTGCTGGGCGAAAACGGCGCCGGGAAATCCACGTTAATTAAAGTGCTGACCGGCGTGTACACCCGTGATGCAGGCACCATCACCCTGAATGGCACTGCCATTTCACCGCACAATACCGCCGATGCACAGCAAATGGGCATCGGCACGGTCTATCAGGAGGTGAACCTCCTGCCGAATATGTCGGTGGCAGACAATCTCTACATCGGCCGTGAGCCGCGCCGCTTTGGCATGATCGACCGCAAGCGTATGGTGCGCGATGCCGATGCACTGATGCGCAACTACGGTTTTGCGCTCGACGTGACGCGTCCCCTGGGCCATTACTCGGTGGCGATGCAGCAAATCATTGCGATTTGCCGCGCCGTGGATCTCTCCGCACAGGTGTTAATCCTCGATGAACCCACCGCCAGCCTCGATGCCAGCGAAGTGGAAATGCTATTCACCCTGATGGCGCAACTGAAAGCCAAAGGGATGAGCCTGATTTTTGTGACTCATTTTCTCGACCAGGTGTACCGCATCACCGATCGTATTACCGTTTTGCGCAATGGCCAGTTTATAGCCACGCGTGATACGGCATCGCTGCCGCAAATCGAATTGATCAAACTGATGCTGGGGCGCGAGTTACTGGAAACTGCCTTGCAGCGTCAGGGCAGCACGCTGAAAAGCAACCAACCGGTGGTGTCATTCAAAGACTACGGCAAGAAGGGCACCATTGAGCCTTTCGACCTGGAGGTGCGTCCGGGAGAAGTGGTGGGCTTAGCGGGATTACTGGGATCGGGGCGCACGGAAACCGCCGAAGTGCTGTTTGGTATCCGTCGTGCGGATCGGGGCACTGCCACCATCAAAGGCAAAGTGCAGCACATCCGGACACCGGCCAAAGCCTCCCATCTGGGCATGGGGTTCTGCCCGGAAGATCGTAAAACCGACGGTATTATCGGCGCTGCATCGGTGCGCGAGAATATTATTCTGGCGCTACAGGCCCAACGCGGCTGGCTGCGACCGATCAAACGCCGTGAGCAGCAGGCCATCGCCGATCGCTTTATCAAAAGCCTGGGGATTCGCACGCCACATGCCGATCAGCCGGTTGAATTACTTTCCGGCGGTAATCAGCAAAAAGTGCTGCTGTCACGCTGGCTGGTGACGAAGCCGCAATTCTTAATCCTCGACGAACCGACGCGCGGCATTGACGTCGGTGCACACGCCGAGATCATTCGTTTGATTGAAACCTTGTGCGCCGATGGATTGGCGTTACTGGTTATCTCCTCTGAACTCGAAGAGCTGGTGGGCTATGCCGACCGCGTGTTGATCATGCGTGATTTGAAGCAGGTGGCTGAAATCCCGCTGGAGCAGCTGTCGGTGGCGTCGATCGTCAATGCCATCGCCGATGGAGGAGCACAACATGCTTGAATCCCCTATGACACATCCAAAACCTGAACGGCGTAAGCCGAAGTTACCGCCAGGCATGCCGCAAATCGTCGCGCTGATTCTGGTGCTGTTGGTGGATAGCCTGGTCGCCAACAATTTTTTTGCCGTGCATATTCAGGACGGCCGCCTGTTCGGCAGCCCGATTGATATCCTCAACCGCGCTGCACCCGTCGCCTTACTGGCGGTCGGTATGACGCTGGTGATTGCCACTGGCGGGATTGATTTGTCGGTCGGCGCGGTGATGGCGATTGCGGGGGCGACGGCGGCCACCCTGACCGTTGCGGGACACAGCCTGAGTTTTATTATTCTCGCCACACTCGGCACCGGTCTGGCCTGTGGCTTGTGGAACGGCGTGCTGGTCGCCCTCCTGAAGATTCAGCCGTTTGTGGCCACGTTGATTTTGATGGTGGCCGGGCGCGGTATCGCTCAGCTGATTACCCAGGGTCAGATTGTGACCTTTAACAGCGACAGCCTCGGCTGGTTTGGCAGCGGCTCGCTGTGGATGCTGCCGGTTCCGGTGTGGATAACGCTACTGGTGGCACTGTTAGTGTGGCTGCTGACGCGCAAAACCGCGCTGGGCCTGTTTATCGAAGCGGTGGGGATTAACCTGCGCGCCGCACGTAATGCTGGTGTTAATGGCTGGTTAGTAGTGATGTCCACTTATGCCATTAGCGGCGTGTGTGCGGCAGTCGCGGGCCTGATCGTGGCAGCCGATATACGTGGCGCCGATGCTAACAACGCCGGTCTATGGCTGGAGTTGGATGCCATTCTCGCCGTGGTGATTGGCGGTGCATCGTTGATGGGCGGGCGTTTTAATCTGGTGTTGTCGCTGGTTGGCGCGCTGATTATTCAGTCGATGAACACCGGTATTTTGCTGTCTGGCTTCCCGCCGGAGCTGAATCAGGTGGTGAAAGCGGTGGTGGTGATGTGTGTGCTGTTGCTGCAATCGCCGCGCTTTATCGCCATGCTGAAAGGGAGACGTCCAAAATGATTAAACGCCATCTGCCATTGATGATTACGCTGCTGGTGTTTGTCGCCGGTTATCTGTTCTGCCTGAGTCAGTTCCCTGGCTTTGCCTCGACACGCGTGATCTGTAATATCCTGACCGATAACGCGTTTCTCGGCATTATCGCCGTGGGCATGACATTTGTGATTTTGTCAGGCGGTATCGATCTGTCAGTGGGGGCCGTTATCGCCTTTAGCGGTGTATTTTTGGCGAAAATTATCGGTGATTATCACGTCGATCCGATTCTTGCCTTCGCGATTGTGCTGGCGATGGGAGCACTGTTTGGCGCCATGATGGGCTGGCTTATCGATGCGCTGAAGATCCCGGCCTTTATTATTACCCTGGCGGGGATGTTTTTCCTGCGCGGCTGTAGCTATCTGGTGTCGGAGAATTCGATTCCCATTGATCATCCGCTCTATTCCACACTGTCTAGCCTGGCGTGGAAGATCCCCGGGGGCGGGCGCCTTAGTTTGCTGGCAGTGATTATGCTGGTGGTGGTCATTGGCGGGATCATCCTCGCGCATCGCACGCGTTTTGGTAATCAGGTGTATGCGATTGGCGGCAATCTGACATCAGCGCAGTTGATGGGCGTTTCGACGCGCGCCACCACCATCAAGATTTATATGCTTTCCACCACCCTGGCGACACTGGCGGGGATTGTGTTCTCGATCTATACCTCAGCAGGCTACGCCCTGGCAGGGTTGGGCGTGGAACTGGACGCGATTGCCTCTGTGGTGATCGGCGGCACCTTGCTGTCCGGTGGCGTGGGCACGGTGCTCGGCACGTTGTTTGGGGTGTTGATCCAGGGGCTGATTCAGACATGGATTAACTTCGACGGCACGCTGAGTTCCTGGTGGACAAAGATCGCCATCGGTATTCTGTTGTTCGCGTTTATCGCACTGCAGCGCCTGCTGACCGTGATGTGGGATCGTCAGAAGAATGCGCCGGTTAAGCGTTTAACTTCGTAGTCGTGAGTGGGATGTTCAAGAGGTGCGCAAATTGGCGCACCTTTTTTGTTTTGGGTCGCCGATTCGAGGATGTTGGAGGCTTGGTGCTCAGAATTGTGGATATTGGGGGGGATTGCAGGGGTTGGTGCTCATATTTTGAATGCAACGAACCTGCATAAAGGAGACAAAGGTGGGCAGTGGAGTAAAGCGTACGCCGCAGGGATGCGGCGTCCGAGGCTACAGGGATGTATTCACGCCGACTTTACGCAACGCCCACCTTTGTCGACTGAACCGCGCGTTTTTAGCCACAGCACCCATCTTTGTAAGTTAGCTGGAGTTGCTGATGGTTCGGTGCGAAGCCCCCTAAAGGCCAGCCCGATCGTAAAGGAACCCCGCATCCATGCAGATCGGCCGCGCCATCCCTGGCGCGAACGCTTTGCTCTTCGGGCTGGCCTTTATGGTACAATTGAGACTGTCATTGCTGTAGTCAGTGCAAACCTGAAAATTCGATTCAAATTCAGCGCCAAAAAAACCGCAACGAACCTGCATAAAGGAGACAAAGGTGGGCGTTGCTATGCTGCCTGGATCGCAGGTTTTAGCCACAAAAAAGCCGCGACTCAACGCGGCTTCAACAGGTCATAACACGATCAGCGCGCTAACCGGTAATACGCCTCGTTCCAGCGCAATGCATCTTTAAACGCCGGCAAACGCGTATCCTCATCGATTACCAGAACCTCGATGCCGTTCAGCTCGCCGTACAGGTACATATCATCCAAATCCAGTGCCTGACTAAACACCGTATGGTGTGCGCCGCCGGCAAGAATCCATGCCTCGGAAGCGGTAGCCAGTGAGGGCTGGGCACGCCACAAGGCACGCGCGACCGGCAATTTCGGGAGCGGTTTCGGCTGCTCAATCGCATCTACCACATTCACCAGCAAACGGAAACGATCGCCCATATCAATCACACTGGCATTCACCGCGCGACCGGCTGGCGTGGAGAAAATCATGCGCGCCGGATCGGCTTTGCCACCAATGCCGAGGAACTGAACATCAATCAACGGCTTCACCTCTTTGGCAATCGATGGGCACACTTCCAGCATATGTGAACCCAGCACCAAATCATTGCCCGGTGAGAAGTGATAGGTGTAATCCTCCATAAATGAAGTACCGCCCGCACGATTCCCGGCTTGCACCTTCAAAATATGCAGCAGCGCAGCGGTCTTCCAGTCACCTTCACCGGCAAAACCATAACCCTGGCCCATCAAACGTTGAACGGCCAAGCCTGGCAACTGCGTCATGCCGTGCAGAGTCTGGAAATTAGTGGTAAAGGCTTTGCAGCCCTCATCATCGAGGAAACGCTTCAAACCTAATTCAATGCGCGCCGCATCCAGCACGTTCTGACGCTTCTCGCCATTCACGGCGGCAGCCTCGCTGAACAAATACTGGCTCTCGTATTCATCGATCAGCGCATGCACATCGCCATCGCTGACGCTGTTCACCACCTCAACGAGATCGCCGACGCCCCAACCGTTGACCGAATAACCAAACTGAATCTGTGCCGCCACCTTATCGCCTTCGGTCACCGCCACTTCGCGCATATTGTCGCCAAAGCGCGCCACTTTCAGCTGCTGACTGGCCTGCTTCGCTAGTGCCGCATTGATCCAGCGTCCGATGCGTTGCTGGCTGGTCTTATCCTGCCAGTGGCCGGTCACCACGCTGTGCTGTAAGCCCATGCGCGCGCCGATAAAGCCGAACTCTCGGCCGCCATGTGCGGTCTGGTTCAGATTCATAAAGTCCATATCCATACTGTCCCACGGAATTTCTGCGTTGAACTGGGTATGGAATTGCAAAAGCGGCTTATTCAGGATACTCAGCCCACCAATCCACATCTTGGCCGGTGAGAAGGTGTGTAACCAGGTCATGATGCCGACACAACTATTGTCGTGATTGGCCTCGCGGCACAGCGCCAGCGCTTCATCCGGTGATTTCACCAGCGGCTTCAACACCAGCGGTACCGGCAGTGTGCCCGCCTGATTCAATCCGTCCATCACCTGGCGTGCGTGATGTTCAACCTGGCGCAAGGTTTCCGCTCCGTAGAGATGCTGCGTTCCAATCACAAACCAAACGTTCTGTTCCATTTCTCGCTCCTTTACTTAGCGGATGTGGCGCGGGCGGCATACTGAGGTTCAGCGGCCTGGCACCAGTTTTGATAGCGTTGATAAAGTTGTTGATAGCCCGCCACGCGCAGACTGTTGGGCTGCAAGGTCACGGCGATCGGACTCGCCATCACCTGCTGTGCGGCAGGCACATCGGCATACACGTTTGCGGCGACGGCGGCAAAAATGGCAGCACCCAGCGCGCAGCACTCGTCAGAAGCCACGATATCCAGCGGACGGTTCATCACGTCGCAACAGGCTTGCATAATGGCGGGGGACTTCCGTGCGATACCGCCGAGCGTCAGAATGCTCTCCACCGGAATCTGCTGCTTCTCGAAACACTCCATAATGGCGCGGGCACCAAACGCCGTGGCGGCCACCAGACCACCAAATAACGCAGGCGCGTCGGTGCCAAGATTCAAATCGGTGATCACGCCTTTCAGGCGCTGATTGGCATCCGGTGTGCGACGCCCGTTGAACCAATCGAGTACCACGGGCAGATGATCGAGTTGCGGATCGGCGGCCCAGGCTTCAGTTAGGGAACGGATTAAATCCTGCTGCATTTCGGCGAGTTGCGGCTGCAACTCAGGATGGCGCGCCACCGCCTGCTGCAGCGGCCAGCCCAGCAAGCGGCTAAACCAGGCGTAGATATCACCAAACGCCGATTGACCCGCTTCGCAGCCGATGGCGCCCGGTACCACGCTGCCATCGACCTGGCCGCAAATGCCTTTAATGGCGCGATCGCCGACTTTCTCGCTGTCGGCAATTAAAATGTCGCAGGTTGAGGTGCCAATCACTTTCACCAGCGTATAAGGCTGCGCGCCCGCACCGACCGCGCCCATATGACAGTCGAAGGCCCCACCGGACAAAATTACCTGCTCAGACAATCCCAAACGCTGCGCCCATTCGCTGGAAAGCGTGCCCACCGGTACATCAGCAGTTAAGGTGTCGGTAAACAATGGAGAATCCAGCTGCTCAACCAACATCGGATCGAGTGCACGGAAAAAATCTGCGGGCGGTAAACCCTGCCATTCAGGATGCCACAGCGATTTATGCCCGGCGGCGCAGCGTCCGCGCCGCAGCTGCGTCGGGGCAGTGCGACCGCTCAACAGTGCCGGTACCCAATCGCAGAGTTCCACCCAAGACACTGCCGCATCACGCACTGCTGCATCCTGGCGTGACACGTGCAGAATCTTGGCCCAGAACCACTCCGACGAATACACGCCGCCGATATAGCGGGTGTAATCGGTGAAATGACCGTTGCGGCACAGCTGATTAATCTCTTCCGCTTCTTCAATCGCGGTGTGATCTTTCCACAACACAAACATAGCGTTGGGGTTGGTGGCGAATTCCGGGCGCAAGGCTAACACGTTGCCGTCACGGTCAATCGGTGCAGGGGTTGAACCCGTTGAATCCACGCCTATCCCCACCACGGCAGCGCGTTGTTCGGGAGTTAACGCTTGCACCACCGCGACCACCGCCTGCTCCAGCGCGTCGATAGAGTCTTGAGGATGATGACGAAAACGGTTGGCATGTGCGTCACAGAATTCTCCCTTCGCCCAGCGTGGGTAGTTCACCACCGCCTTTTCCAGCTCTTTACCACTGTGGCAGTCCACGGCGAGGGCACGCACCGAGTCACTGCCAAAATCCAGCCCAATTGTTATGGCGCCAGCACCCATTGGGATTCTCCTGTGTGAGTTATCTGGCTCTATCCTGGAATGCGGGTGCATAAGCGGTTAGTCATCGCTGGCTGAGAATATGCACTTTTCTGTCATCGGAACCGTTCTGTGATCGGCAGCAAAAGTTAATGACTGGTTAATTTCGCTGAATATATGGAGGAATTAGTCATCGTTTTGGGATGTGATACCGCTCTACATTTTTCTTCGCCATTACCGCTACAACTAGCCCAGCGTTTGCACAGCCTTTGTACAACCTTTGAGCTAACGCGCTGATTTTGCGCTGTACCCAAACGTGAAATCCAATTGGTAGCGTTTACACCGATTCGTTATTAACAGCGATAAAACATCATTGTGCCGGAGAGCATCATGCATAAATTCACTAAAGCGCTGGCGGCGGTAGGTCTCGCCGCGGTTATGTCACAATCCGCTATCGCCGAGACCATGAAACTCGGTTTCCTCGTCAAACAACCGGAGGAACCCTGGTTCCAGACCGAATGGAAGTTCGCAGATAAGGCTGGCAAAGATCTTGGCTTTGACGTGATCAAAATTGCCGTGCCCGACGGTGAGAAAACCCTGAATGCCATTGATAGCCTGGCGGCGAGCGGGGCCAAAGGCTTCGTGATCTGCACACCGGACCCAAAGCTGGGTTCAGCCATCGTGGCGAAAGCGCGTAGCTATGGCCTGAAAGTGATTGCGGTTGATGACCAGTTTGTTACCGCCAAAGGCAAGCCAATGGACACCGTGCCGCTGGTGATGATGGCCGCAACCAAAATCGGTGAGCGCCAGGGCCAGGAACTCTACAAAGAGATGCAGAAACGCGGCTGGGATGCGAAAGAGACCGGCGTCATGGCGATTACCGCCAATGAGCTGGACACTGCGCGTCGTCGCACTGGCGGTTCGATGGACGCCCTGAAAGCCGCCGGATTCCCGGAGAAACAGATCTATCAGGTGCCGACCAAATCTAACGATATTCCGGGGGCATTTGATGCCGGTAACTCGCTGCTGGTGCAGCATCCAGAAGTGAAACACTGGCTGATTGTCGGCATGAATGACAACACCGTGCTGGGTGGCGTGCGCGCGACCGAAGGCCAGGGCTTTAAAGCGCCCGACGTGATTGGCATTGGCATCAACGGTGTGGACGCGGTGAGCGAGCTGTCTAAAGGCGCACCAACCGGCTTCTACGGTTCGCTGCTGCCCAGCCCGGATGTGCACGGTTATAAGAGCAGCCAGATGCTCTACAACTGGGTGACCAAAGGCGAAGAGCCCGCGAAATTCACCGAAGTCACCGATGTGGTGCTGATTACCCGCGACAACTTCAAAACTGAGTTGGCGAAGAAAGGGCTGATGTAAGTCGCCTGATTGATAAACGCAGCCTCCATCCCGGGTGTTGCAGCAGGTTAGCCATCGCGTTTGCTCCCGTTTCATTGATGGCTGGGGCAAAGCGCGAAGACAACCCAGCAACGGCGCGAAAGATGGAGGCGAAGAGGAGTTTCCATGGAAACTGATCAAGCTTTTCTGTCCTTTCATGGCATCAGTAAAACCTTTCCGGGCGTGAAGGCGCTGCAGGATATCTCATTCCAGTGCCGCGCCGGGGAAGTGCATGCGCTGATGGGCGAAAACGGCGCGGGAAAGTCCACGCTGTTAAAGATTCTCAGCGGCAGTTATCAGCCGACTGAAGGTGAGATTCGCATCAAAGGTGAAGTGAAAAGCTTCAACAACACCGTGGATGCGCTGGATGCGGGCGTAGCGATCATCTATCAGGAACTGCATCTGGTGCCGGAGATGAGCGTGGCGGAGAACATCTATCTCGGCCAGCTGCCGCACAAACGTGGGTTGGTGAATCGCAAACTGCTGCGCTACGAAGCGGATTTGCAGCTTAAAAATCTCGGCATGGATATCGATCCTGATATGCCGCTGAAATATCTGTCGCTCGGCCAGTGGCAAATGGTGGAGATCGCCAAAGCGCTGGCGCGCAATGCGCGCATTATCGCTTTTGATGAGCCGACCAGTTCACTTTCAGCGCGTGAAATCGAGCATCTGTTCCGCGTCATTCGTCAGCTGCGCGATCAGGGCCGTACGGTGCTGTATGTGTCGCACCGTATGGAGGAGATCTTTGCCCTGAGCGATGCCATCACCGTGTTCAAAGATGGTCGCTATGTGCGCACTTTCACTGATATGCCGAATACGCATCATGACGACCTGGTGCAGGCGATGGTCGGTCGTAACCTTGGCGATATCTACGGCTATGCGCCGCGCGCCTTGGGCAAAGTGCGTTTGCAGCTTGACCAGGTCGAAGCCAAGGGCGTGCGTATGCCGATTTCACTCACGGTACGAGCCGGTGAAATCGTCGGCCTGTTTGGTCTGGTGGGCGCAGGGCGCAGCGAATTGATGAAAGGGCTGTTTGGTGCCACCAAACTGCGCGGCGGTAGCGTGTCGCTGGATGGTAAAAAGCTCAACATCCGTCAGCCGATCGATGCGATCCGCGCGGGGATCATGCTGTGTCCCGAGGATCGTAAATCCGAAGGGATTATTCCGGTGCACTCGGTGCGCGACAACATCAATATCAGCGCGCGCCGCCACAATCTCACGGCGGGGTGTCTGATTAAACCCGGCTGGGAGGCGAAAAACGCCGATCTTCACATCCGCTCATTGAATATCAAAACGCCAGGCCCGCAGCAGCTGATCATGAACCTGTCAGGCGGCAATCAGCAGAAGGCGATTCTGGGTCGCTGGCTGTCCGAAGAGATGAACGTGATTCTGCTGGATGAACCGACGCGCGGTATTGATGTGGGTGCCAAGCATGAGATTTATAACCTGATATACCAACTGGCAAATAAAGGGATCGCGGTGCTGTTTGCCTCCAGCGATTTGCCCGAAGTGATGGGCCTGGCTGACCGCATCGTGGTGATGCGTGAAGGAGAAATTGCCGGAGAACTGCCACACGACGCGGCCACGGAGCAGTTGACGCTGAGCCTGGCGATGCCGAAAACCCCTCACGCGGCCGCCGTGGCCTGATGTACAGGAGAGCAACAATGGCTTCATCTACCACTTCCAACACTCCACCGGTGCAGCGTAACGGCCTGCAGCTGGCGCGCATCTGGGATAACTTCGGCATGCTGGTGGTCTTCGCGCTGCTGTTTATCGTTTGCGCCATCTTCGTACCCAACTTTGGCACGTTCATCAATATGAAAGGGCTGGGGCTTGCCATGTCGATGTCCGGCATGGTGGCCTGCGGCATGCTGTTCTGCCTCGCGTCGGGCGATTTTGATCTTTCCGTCGCCTCGGTCATCGCCTGCGCAGGCGTGGTGACCGCCGTGGTGATCAACATGACGGAGAGTCTGTGGCTGGGCGTCGCGGCCGGTTTAGTGCTCGGCATGGCCACCGGATTTATTAATGGCTTCGTGATTGCCCGGCTGAAGATCAATGCGCTGATCACCACGCTGGCGACGATGCAGATAGTGCGTGGTCTGGCCTATATCTTCTCTGACGGTAAAGCCGTCGGCATCGAGGATGAACGCTTCTTCACCCTCGGTTATGCCAACTGGCTCGGCTTGCCAGCGCCGATCTGGCTCACCATCGCCACCATGATTGTGTTTGGTTTCGTGCTGAATAAAACCACCTTTGGCCGCAACACGCTGGCGATTGGCGGTAATGAAGAAGCAGCTCGCCTGGCCGGGGTGCCGGTGGTGCGTACCCGCATCATTATCTTCATTCTTTCGGGACTGGTTTCGGCAGCGGCGGGCATTATTCTGGCCTCGCGCATGACCAGTGGTCAGCCGATGACTTCACTCGGTTATGAATTGATCGTGATTTCAGCCTGTGTGCTGGGCGGCGTTTCGCTGAAAGGTGGCATCGGTAAGATCTCTTATGTGGTGGCGGGCGTGCTGATTCTGGGTACGGTTGAGAATGCGATGAATTTATTGAATATCTCGCCATTCTCACAGTATGTGGTGCGCGGTTTGATACTGTTAGCGGCGGTGATTTTTGACCGCTACAAACAGAAAAACAAAGCGGCCTGATTCCAGCCGTAAAAATGATGCAGGGCGGCCAGTGGGTCGCCCTTCTGGCGCGCGGCACTGCGCATTTACAGGTTACCGTGAGGCACTATGTATCATCGTGAACCCCCTGGTGAGCAGCAGAACCCACTGCTACCCGGCTATCCGTTTAATGCCTGGCTGGTGGCGGGCTTAACACCGATCAATGCCAACGATCAGCTGGACTTCTTTATCGACCGACCGCTCGGCATGAAGGGTTACATCCTTAATCTGACCATCAAAGGTCAGGGCCGCATTTTTGATGGCGAATCGGCGTTTGACTGCGAACCCGGTGACTTGCTGCTGTTCCAGCCTAAAACCCCGCACTACTATGGCCGTTCACCAGACAGCCCATGCTGGTTCCACCGCTGGGTCTATTTCCGTCCACGGGCATACTGGACGGACTGGTTGCAGTGGCAGGATGAGAGCCAGGGCGTGGGGCGGTTACGCTTGCCGGAAGCGCAACGTGCCGAGTTTGATCGTCTGTTTGCCAGCATTGAGCAAACCCACAATTCAGGCCGTCGCTTTGCCGAGGAACTGGCGATGAATCTGCTGGAGCGCTTGCTGCTGCGTGCGGTGGAGGAGGATCCGCGCAGTCATCAGCAAATTCGCGATCCGCGCGTGATTGAAGCCTGCCAATACGTCACCAACCATCTGGCAAGCGAGGTGAAAATCGAGGAAGTGGCGCGGCATGTGTGTCTTTCCCCGTCACGACTGGCGCATCTGTTTCGCGAACAGATGGGGATCAATTTGCTGCGCTGGCGCGAAGATCAGCGGGTGATCCGCGCTAAACTGTTGCTGCAAACCACGCAGGAGCCCATTGCCTCGGTCGGGCGCGAAGTGGGTTATGACGATCAGCTCTATTTCTCTCGCGTGTTCCGCAAACGGGTCGGCGTCAGCCCCAGTGATTTCCGCCGTCGCAGTCAGGATGCGCACGATGCTCTGGTGGCGCAGGAAAGCTGGCAACCGGCACGGAGTGCTATCTCCAGAGTTTTCAGGTGATTCCGGCTTGTTGTTACTGGCTGATTCGTCTTAAATCAGTCTGGTAACGAACAAGAGGAATGAGAATGAGCGATAAATTACGTGTCGGCCTGATTGGCTACGGTTTTGCCAGCAAAACCTTTCATGCTCCTTTGATCGTCGGTACGCCAGGCGTTGAACTGGCAGCCGTCTCCAGCAGCGATGCCAGCAAGGTGCATGCAGATTGGCCCTCGGTGCAGGTGGTCTCTGATCCACAAGCCCTGCTGGATGACCCGACACTGCAACTGATTGTGATACCGACGCCAAATGATACTCACTTCCCGTTAGCCAAAGCGGCACTGAATGCCGGTAAACATGTGGTGGTGGATAAACCGTTTACCGTGACACTGTCACAAGCGCGTGAGCTGGATGCACTGGCCAAGGCCAAAGGGCTGCTGCTCTCCGTATTCCACAATCGTCGTTGGGACAGTGACTTCCTGACGCTGAAAACTTTGCTGGCTGATGGCGCCTTAGGTGATGTGCGTTATCTCGAATCGCATTTTGATCGCTTCCGCCCTGAAGTTCGTCAGCGCTGGCGTGAGATGAAAGGCCCGGGCAGCGGTATCTGGTTTGATCTTGGACCGCATGTGTTGGACCAGGCGCTGCAATTATTTGGTCCGCCGGTGGCGATCAATGTGGATATGGCTGAACTGCGCCCGGGAGCGCAAACCACCGATTATTTCCACGCAGTACTGACTTATCCCACTCGTCGCGTGGTGTTACATGCCAGCATGTTGGTGGCGGCTGAATCTGCACGCTTTGTGGTGCACGGCACGCGGGGCAGCTATGTCAAATACGGCCTGGATCCGCAGGAAGATCGTCTGAAAGCGGGTGAACGTCCACCGCAGGAAGACTGGGGCTACGACATGCGCAACGGTACCCTGACGCTGGCAGAAGGCGATGTGATGGTGGAGAAAGAGCTGCTGACGCTACCAGGTAACTATCCGGCATACTACGCGGCAATTCGTGATGCGATTGCGGGCACCGGTGATAATCCGGTACAGGCTGAAGAGGCGATTCAGGTGATGGAGCTGATTGAACTCGGTTTACAGTCCGCTGAGAAGCGCCAGACGATGTCGCTGAAGTGATAAAATGAAAGCGCACCCTGCGGGAACCGATGCCATCAAAAGTCAGTTCACCCTGGTGCGGCTTGATTAAAAAGGTGCGCATCGCTGCGCACCTTTTTGCTTTTAAGGCGCGTTATCCCGCCACGCGCTGACGCAGTGCCGCTTTCTCTGCATCGCTGAGGAAGGCAATCGTCACACCATTTTCCTGCGCCTGGCGCATCTCTTCGGCAGTGAGTCCTGCCTGCGGCGCAGCGTGCTCATACTCATGCGCCAGCTCAATACCCTGAACTGCCGGATCATCGGTGTTGATGGTGGCGAGAATGCCGTGTTGCAGGAAGGCTTTCAGCGGATGAGTGGCCAGTGAAGCTACCGTGCTGGTCTGAATGTTCGAGGTCATGCAGGATTCGATACCAATGCGCTGCTCTGCCAGGAAATCCATCAGCGCGCGGTCTTCAATCGCTTTCACGCCATGGCCAATACGCTCCGCGCCGAGTTCGCGAATCGCCTGCCAGATGCTTTCCGGGCCAGCAGCTTCACCGGCGTGCACGGTAATACGGAAACCAGCATCACGCGCGCGATTGAAGTGGCTGAGGAACTCACTGCCCGGGAAGCCGAGCTCATCACCAGCCAGATCGACGGCGGTAATGCCATCGCGGTGTGCCAGCAAACCTTCCAGTTCGCGCAGGCAGGCTTCATCACCAAAGGTACGGCTCATAATGCCGATCAGGTTCACATCCACGCCATACTGTTTTACGCCAGCGCGCACGCCATCAATCACGGCTTCCACTACACCGGCAATCGGCAGGTTATGCGTCATCGCCATATATCCTGGTGAGAAACGCAGTTCCGCATAGTGAATACCGGCGCGTGCGGCATCTGCCACGTTTTCCAGCGCAATGCGGCGGCAGGCATCTAAATCGCCCAACACTTTCACGCCCCAATCCAGCTTCTGCAGGAAGCTCACCAGATCGGGTTCATTGGCCGTCACTTGCACATGCGGACGTAGATCGTCGAGCGAGTTGGCTGGCAGCGCGAGATTAAACTGGCGACCTAAATCAAGAATGGTTTGTGCGCGGATGTTGCCATCAAGGTGGCGGTGGATGTCGGTCAGGGGGAGTTTCAGGTCAATCATGTCGCACTCGCTAAAGTTTCATAAAGTGCAGAGCATTATAAAAACATCTTGCGCAACAGCGCCAGTGATTTGCGCAAGTCGTGAAATGAATGCTGAATTAATCAGCATCCGAGCGCATTTAATACGATTTTAAAGCCGCAATCAGGCGATCCAGCCCTTCATCCAGCTTGCTGCGTGGGCAACCCGCGTTGAGGCGCAGATAACCGCGGCTGGCATCACCGTAAGTCGAACCCGGCATGATCGCCACCTTGTACTGATGAATCAGCTGCTGTTGCAGTGCCTGCTCATCAATACCTAGCGGAGTAAGATCAATCCATGCCAGATAGGTGGCGGCAGGGGGCTGCCAGCTCAGCGCAGGAAACGCGGCATTCAGTCGTTGCGCGATGTGCTGCATATTCGCCTGCAGATAGTCGCGCAGTGCATCCAGCCAGGCTGAACCTTCACGATACGCGGCAATGGTCGCCGTGACGGCCATCACCGCCGGTGACGATAAACCATCCTGCTGCTTCAGTGCGTGGAACCACGCCTGGCGATCGGCTTCATGCGGAATGATGCCCCACGCGCCGGTCAACGCCGGAATGTTGAAACTCTTTGATGCCGACGTGAATAACGCCCAGGAAGATTGCGCCACCTGGCTCCACGGGGTGTGGTGTGCGTCGCCCAACACCATATCCATATGGATCTCATCGCTGATCACTTTCACATCGTGACGCGCACAGAGCGCGGCCATTTGCTGCAACTCCTCACGCCGCCACACTTTGCCGGTAGGATTGTGCGGGCTGCACAGCAGCATCACTTTGCAATCGGGTCGCGCCAGCAGCGGTTCCAGCTGCGCCATATCACACTGCCAGTCATTACCCTGGCGCTGTAGCGGCAGTTCCAGCACGCGGCGCTGATTACCGTTGATGGTGTGATAAAACGCATCGTAGGCGGGCGTATGAATCAGCACTTCATCGCCGGGTTTGGTCCAGTGGCGCAGCAATTGCGCCACCATGTAAATCACCGACGGGCCGTAAACCAGCGATTGCGCCTCAACCTCTGTGGCAAAACGATTCTTCATCCAATATTGAATGGCCGAGGTAAAGTCCTTGTGCTGCCAGCGGCTGTAGCCCAAGACGCCATGGTTTAACCGCTGTTGCAGGGCCTCAATGATGCAGGGCGCCGTGGCGAAATCCATATCGGAGATGGTGAAGGGCAATAAGCCCTCCACACCAAAACGGTCCGCCACGAAATCCCACTGCGTGCACCAGCTGCCGTGGCGATCCACGGCCTGGTCGAAATCAAACCTCTGCATCATGACACCGTCGCGCTCATCAGGTGTGCCATTTCATCTTTCACCGACTGCACCTGCGGACCGATCACTACTTGCAGACTGGTTTGGTTGAGATGCACCACACCAATTGCGCCATTGGCTTTCAGTGCGGCATCGTTCACTTTGCTCATGTCCGCAATGGTAAGACGCAGGCGCGTCAGGCAGTTATCCAGCGAGGTGATATTTTCCACACCGCCCAGAGCCGCCAGAATCGCCGGGGTGTTGTAGCCTGATTTCCCCACGCCTGCGCGGCTGACCTGCTGTTCCACGCTGCTGGTTTCTGCTTCGCGACCCGGTGTTTTGATATTGAAGCGGGTAATAGCAAAACGGAAGATGGCGTAGTAGCCCACGAACCACACTGCCGCAATCACCGGCACCCAATACCATTTGGTAGAGAGGCCGTGCAGCACGCCGAACACGAAGAAGTCGATAACGTTGCCGTCGGTGTTACCGATGGTCACGCCGAGTATCGCCATCACGGTGAAGCCCAGCCCCGTCAACAGGGCGTGGATCAAATACAGTACCGGAGCCACGAACAGGAACAGGAATTCGATCGGTTCAGTAGTCCCGCCGACCACGCAAGCCACCACACCCGAAATCAGCAGCCCTTTAATTTTGTGACGATTTTCAGGACGTGCGCAGTGATAAATCGCCAGTGCGGCACCCGGCAAACCACCGAGGAAGGCCGGCATTTTGCCTTGCGACAGGAAACGCGTGGCGCTTTCCGCAAAGCCGTGGGTATCCGGGCAAGCCAGCTGCGCCTGGAAGATGGTGAGGGCACCGCTGACGCTCTTTCCACAGACGTCGAGCGTGCCGCCCGCATCGGTGAAGCGAATAATTGCCACCAGAATATGTTGCAGACCAAACGGCAGCAGCAGACGTTCGCCGGTGCCGAAGATCATCGGGCCAAATTCACCCGCACTGTTGATCATCCAGCCGAGGCCGGTGATGGCGCGCGCAAAGAATGGCCAAATCAGAGGCACCACTAAGCCGAGTAAGCCCATCACCACGGTGGTGACAATCGGCACAAAGCGCGTACCGCCGAAGAAGGCCAGCGCATCCGGCAGACGGATATTGTGGAAGCGTTCATGCAGCCAGAACACCACCACACCAACAATCACCGCGCCGAGAATACCGGTGTCGATCGACTGAATGCCAAGGATGTTTTGTACGTTGTTGGCTTTCAGCACCGCTGCGTCGGTGGTTGGCAGAATGCCATTGATATTGAGCCAGAAGTTCACGCTCAGGTTTAGCACTGCGTAGCCGACAAAACCGGCAAAGGCAGCGACGCCTTTGTTCTCCCGCGCCATGCCCAGTGGAATCGCAATCGCGAACATCACCGGCAGATAACTGAAGGCAAATGAACCCAGCTTCGCCATCCAGATAAACAGATATTGCAGGAACGGCTGATCGAGCATCGGAATCAGCGTCAGCACATCGTGGCTGCTCAGTGAACTACCGATCCCGAGCAAAATGCCGCAGAACGACAGCAGGGCAACGGGCAACATAAAGGTTTTACCCAGACTCTGGAAAAATTCCCAAAGTGACATTTTGGGTCGGCTGGCGGACATAGTCTCTCCTGGTTAAAAAGCGGCAAATTATCAAAATGGTAAAGAATGATAAAACGTTTTACCAAGCAGTTTTGTGGCTATAGTCACAAAGCGTGACTAATCCCAAGCTTTATTTTTGCGTGAATCAGTGTAACGATTTACCTCTTTGTTTCTTCATCAGTTGTTGGAAACGGAACCGGATGTCACAGCCTAAAACCACTATTCACGATGTCGCGCAGGCGGCTGGCGTATCGGTATCGACAGTCTCTCTGGTGCTGTCCGGTAAAGGACGTATCTCTTCCGCCACGGCCGAGCGGGTTAATCAGGCGATTGAACAGTTGGGTTACGTACGTAACCGTTCAGCTTCCATCCTGCGTGGCGGTGAGAGTGGTGTCATAGGTTTGATTGTTCGCGATCTCAGTCAGCCGTTTTATGCGGCGATGACGGCGGGGCTGAGTGAAGTGCTGGAGCAGCAGGGAAAAGTGTTGGTTCTGACGCAAAGCGGACAACACGGGCAGCATCTGCAACGCTGCTTCGATTCCCTGGCCGCACAGGGCGCGGATGGCATTGTGTTGGGTGGTGCCGTTGCGCAGGCGGATACGCTGGTCGCGCAGGCGCATGAGCAACAGATTGCACTCATTTGCGCCGCGCGGGCCAGTAGCCTCGATAAGGTCGATTCCTTGCGTCCGGATAACAGCCAGGCGGCGCGCATCGCCACCGAATATCTGATCCGTCAGGGGCATCAGCGTATCGCGTGGGTCGGCGGATTGGGTTCTTCTCTAACGCGCGCGGAACGTATTGGCGGCTATTGTGCGACCCTGTTGCAATACGGTTTACCGTTTCGTCCAGACTGGATCATTGAGTGCGACGATCGGCAGCAGAGCGTATCGGCATTGACGCAGGACCTGCTGCATCACCATCCGCGCATCACCGCTATCATTGCCCATAACGCCAGTACCACGCTCGGCTGCTATTTTGGTGCGATCCACAGCGGACGCTCGCTGGGCGAAGATGCGGTGGACAGCTACTTCACGCAAAAGTTGGCGCTGGTCGGCTTTAATGACGATCCGCTACGCGAGTCGTATGAATCCTCGCTAACGTTTGTCAGTAGTGAAGCGCGTGATGTGGGAAGGCGAGCGGGGGAAAGGATGCTGCAACGACTGGCGAAACCGGATGCGGAAGTGCAAACGCTGATTGTGCCGCCGCAGTTGGTGCGGGGCGTTTAGCGGCGCGATAGCTCGCGCCGCGGGTATATCGCTGTTACTCAGGCATCCCTTCGCTGGTCTGCGCGCCCAGCATATAACGTGACAGGAACTGCTCCAGTGACATCTTGTCGCCGTTCATAGTCACCTGACCGTTGCCGTATTGCAGGCTGGTGGTGATGTTATCATCCTGCTGCTGCGTCAGACGGAACATCTGGCCCATTGCCGCCAGACCTTTCACCTGCTGGTCCGCCAGCTTCTGCGCATCGTCGCTCTGATAACCTTCAGCCAGCCCCACATGACGCATCGCTTCGGTAGCCATTGGCATATTGATGTACAGTTTGCCATCCAGGGTTTTCAGCACGCGATCCACTGCTGCGCCCAACGTCTGCGCTTCACCGGTGACGGTAGCGGGATCGTTAAAGCCGATGCTGAGGTTAAAGGTACTTTCCCCTTTATCGTTTTTCCAGCTCAGCGGCGCGATGCTGACGGTCGGTGAACCCTTCAGCAGCGTCGGCAGGTTATTCTTCAGGATGGTCTGCACGCTAGCCTGATAGCGGACGGGATCCTCGACTAAACCTGGCTGGTTCAGCAGTGCCTGCATCTGCGCGTTGTAGCTGTCCGAGAAGGTTTTCACCGCTTGCGCATCAAACTGTGCAAACTTCATCGCCAGCTTAGCTTCGCCGAACGGCTGCTTCTGCAGGCTGATGTTGCCGACGTTCATATTCAGATCGCCGCCGATTTTGCCATCTTTATTATCGAAGGAGGATTGGGTGTCCAGCTTCTGCAATGACAAACCTTCCTGACCGTTAATGCTGGCGTCGAGTTTATCCAGGCTGATGGACTGATCCCCCACGCGCACGCCTTCCGGGCTGAGATGGGTATCACCCTTCAGCTTCAGGCCATTAAGGGTAAACAGCACCGGCTGCTTAACCTGGTTTTTGCTGGTAACAGCGATGCTGGAGAAATCGCCATTCAGACTGACTTTATCGCCCTTGCTGTCGGCGCTGATTTCGAGGGTGCCGCCGTTGGTGGCAAGACGGTCGCCGGTCTGCGCGTTGTTATAATCCACCGCCAGCAGATCCAGTGCGGTATCAGTGGCACCGCTGTACCCGACGCGCGTATCAGCGGTCACCAGCGATTTACCGTTGGTGAGTTCAAACAGTTTCTTCACCGCATCGGTGTTTTCCAGCTCGGTATGCACCGAAGCCATGCTCGGAATCAGGCTGCCGCGCTTCAACTGCGCAAATGGGAAGGGACCATGGTCGATGGTTTCGTTCAGCACGATGCTTTGACCCGGCTTCAGCAACGGGTTGTCTTCCGTCTGTGAACTGGCCTGAATCACCAGTTTGGTTTTGCTGCTGAAGATGCCGCGCTGGTAATCCTGGTAGCTAAGCGTCAGGCGAGCGTTCGGTGCATAGGCATTAAGCTGGGTGTTGGCGTTCTGCAACATCTGATCCATATGGCTTTCCAGCTGCTTGCCGGTAAACCAGGCCGCGCCTGTCCAGATCACGCCGATCGCTACAATTACACCTACGGCAACCTTGGTCTTTTTCATCGCTGAGTCGTCCTTATCCTTGGGTCCGCACGCCGCTGCTTGGGGGCGGCGGTGAAGAAAAACGCCCGCAGGCGTTTTAAAGTAATAGTTTGAAAGAATAGCAGTTAATGCTGGTATCGTCAGCCGGATCAGCTGAGCGCGTTATAAACCCGCGCCAGGCGTCCTGTACCTGCGGCATTAACCGGGGATTCATTGGCGGCAACGAAGCATGATTCACCGGGCTTCAACAGCAGTTGCTCACCTGACTTCTCAATCACCGCCTGACCTTCGATACAGAACAGCAGCGCCGCACTCTGTTGCGCTAACGGCTGTGGTGTGGCGGAAAGAGCGTGGATGGCAAAGGCAAAATCGTCCACCGGAATTGGGAAGTTCAGCGTGTCGCCCACTTGCTGAGGCTGCGTCAACAGCGTGGCAGCCGGTTTGGCCTCAAACTTCAGGTTCGCCATCAACTCTGGAATATCGATGAATTTCGGTGTCAGACCCGCGCGCAGAACGTTATCGGAGTTCGCCATGACTTCGAGTGCCACCCCTTTTAAATAGGCATGCGGCGTCTCGGCAAATAGAAACATGGCTTCGCCAGGCTGCAGGGTGATGACGTTCAGCAACAACGGCGAGAACAAGCCGGTATCGTCCGGATAATCAGCCGCAATGCTTTTGATGGTCTGCCAGGGTTCGCCACTACGCGAGTTAAGTGCAGATTTCAGCACCGCCAACGCCAGTGATTTAGGCTCGTCTTTTAACGACAGCAGGGTGGAGAACAGTTTGGCGAGGCTTGCCTCATCAGGTTTTTCGAGGAAGTGAGCGATCTGCGGATGGGCACCGGCCACCGGCTCAAGAAGTGAGACGATTTCGTGCATCTCGCGGAAGCCGTTCATCGCCTGGAATGGGGTCAGGGCATACACCAGTTCCGGCTTGTGATTCGCGTCTTTATAGTTGCGCTCAGCAGCGCCAATCGGAATACCGGCGGCATTCTCGCGCGCAAATCCCTCTTCGGCTGCGGCTTTGCTTGGGTGAACCTGAATCGATAAGGCCTGATCGGCACACAGCACCTTAAACAAAAACGGCAACTCGCCAAAACGCTGTGCGAAGGCCGCGCCTAAGGCTGCGGTTTGGTCATCATTGATGACATCGCGCAGGGAACGTGTTTCACCTTTGATCTCAACGGTTGACGGACTCTTCGGATGGGCGCCCATCCACAGCTCCGCCATCGGTAATCCTTGTGGGTTCTCAATGCCGTAAAGTTCGGTCAGCGCAGTTTTACTGCCCCAAGCGTAATTTTGCAGCGAATTGTTCATTTTTTGCATCGTTTACCCTTAATAACCGTAAGTAAATAGGCTTATTAAAGCAGAAAGTGCCATACAAAATACATCAACAAGTGCAATAAACGCGATGGGCTCGCATAATGTTAATTTCTTGTGTGTGACAATCTTGCTCGCTCAACGGCGTCGCGGGAAGACGACCTGAGCGGAAACCTCTAATCTGAGCTAAGGAGACGTAGTCATGGCAGCGAATCGCATTGAAAAAGATTCAATGGGACCGATCGAAGTACCGGCAGATAAGTTGTGGGGGGCACAAACCCAGCGTTCGCTGGAGCATTTCCGTATCTCAACCGAGAAGATGCCCGTTACACTGGTGCATGCTTTGGCGTTGACCAAACGCGCTGCAGCACAGGTGAACCGCGATCTCGGCCTGCTTCCGGCTGAGCGTGCAGAAGCGATTCTGAAAGCGGCTGACGAAGTGCTGGCTGATAAACACAGTGAAGAGTTTCCGCTGGCCATCTGGCAGACCGGTTCCGGTACCCAGACCAACATGAACATGAACGAAGTGCTGGCCAACCGCGCCAGTGAAATACTCGGCGGCGAGCGTGGCATGTCGCGTTTGGTGCACCCAAACGACGACGTCAATAAGAGCCAAAGCTCCAACGATGTGTTCCCCACCGCCATGCACGTGGCCGCGGTCATCGCCGTGCGGGAGCAGCTGATTCCGCAGATTCATGTGCTGAAAAAGACCCTGAGCGAGAAGTCTGAAGCCTTTAAAGACATCGTGAAGATTGGTCGTACCCACCTGCAAGATGCCACGCCATTGACGCTGGGCCAGGAAATTTCTGGTTGGGTGGCAATGCTGGAACATAACCTCAAGCACATCGAACACAGCATTCCACACGTGGCCGAACTGGCACTGGGTGGCACCGCCGTAGGCACCGGTTTAAACACCCATCCCGAGTATGCGGTGCGCGTGGCGAAAGCGCTGGCCGATCTGACACAGCAACCGTTTGTGACGGCGCCGAATAAATTTGAAGCGCTGGCAACCTGTGATGCGCTGGTGCATGCACATGGCGCATTGAAAGGTCTGGCGGCTTCACTGATGAAGATCGCTAACGACGTGCGCTGGCTGGCATCGGGTCCGCGTTGTGGTATTGGCGAACTTGCCATTCCAGAGAACGAACCGGGCAGCTCCATCATGCCAGGTAAAGTGAACCCAACCCAGTGCGAAGCATTGACCATGCTGTGCTGCCAGGTGATGGGTAACGATGTTGCGGTGAATATTGGTGGTGCTTCGGGCAACTTTGAGTTGAACGTGTTCCGTCCAATGGTGATCCACAACTTCCTGCAGTCCATTCGCTTGCTGGCCGACGGGATGGACAGCTTCAACCATCACTGTGCAGTGGGCATCGAACCGGTGCGCGAGCGTATCGATCAGTTGCTGAACGAGTCGCTGATGCTGGTGACGGCGCTGAATACCCATATCGGTTATGACAAAGCGGCGGAAATCGCCAAGAAAGCCCATAAAGAAGGGCTGACGCTGAAAGGCTCGGCGCTGAAGCTCGGTTATCTGACTGAAGAGCAGTTTGACGAGTGGGTACGTCCTGAAGAGATGGTTGGCAGCATGAAGCAATAATTATTGCGATAACTGAGGGGTAATGCCGCTCGGTTCAGCGATGATTGGCGATGACAGAGGCGGCCTGAGGGCCGCTTCTTCATTAAAGCTTGTCACTCCACAAGTGCAGCCGTGGGATGACCAGATGCAGCGGCTGCGCTAGCGGCTTATGACGATGCGTGACGTTATCGGCATCGTAGTCCAGCAATTCCCCTAGAATCGGTACCTGAGTTTTATCCCGACACAGCACCAGCAGCGGTGAAGGGCAGGCGAGTTGCACCTGCTTCTTATTACTGGCGCGCCAGACGCGGGCAATCGGTTGGACCTTAACCGGGCGCTTGATCTTCAGTTTGGCATCGACGGGCAGTGACAAAATCATCTCCAGTTCTTGCTGCACCTTCTCGGCCCACTGTTCGCGCGTCCAGGGCGCTTGCGCACGGTTTGCCTTTAGGCTGCGTTCCAGCTGCTCGACCACGGCTTCACGGGTCAGGTTTTTAATGATGTTCTTGTTGGCCCAGCCAAAGCGCAGGCTATCCGGCGCGTGCAGCAGGGTCACACTGCGATAGGCGTTCAGGGTGATTAAACCGCGCAAATGCTGGTGAACAAATTCAAAGCGCGCCTCACTCGGCAGCCCCGACTCCACGGTAATCAGGTGTTCCAGGCGCAGCTTAAGCGCATTGATATCGGCCACCTGCTGACTGATGTGCTCGCTGACGGCTTCATCCGCTTCTATACAGATGGCGCCAGGCAAACGCACCGCAGCCTTGGTGCTGAGTTTTTCCGACTGATGCTGCATAAACAGACGACAGTAGTGAGCCAGCGCCATGTCTCGCGCTTTCTGCCCGAGATGTTGAGTCACTGCGATACGCTCAATTTCATCATTCTCGTGGCCTTTCTCGATTTCGGGCAAGCTGAATGCGCGCGCGATCAGCAACGGCTGCTGTTCGACTTGCTGGCGCAGGCTACTTAAACCGCGTTCCAGTGCGTTGACGCACTCGTGCAAATCAGCCACTAGATCATAGCGAGACATGTTACGCTCCATAGTTACAACATACCATTTACCTTATCGTATTTGGTGCCAATCTTCCACTCTGAAACGTGATTTCGCTAAGCAGGGCACACAAACATTTTTCCAGCAGGATGAACATGTTATAACAATGCTTTGCCTGCTAACGGAAACCTGTCGTGGAGCATCACCCTAAACCTGCGGTTCCTGCCATTGTGACACTGGGAGGCGTTCAAATCCTTTCGTGGGGCGGTTCGTTTTATCTTATGGCCGTGATGGCGAATCCGATCGTTGCGGAAACCGGCTGGTCGCAGCAGTGGGTGTATGGCGCATTATCCTTAGGTATTTTGGTTTCTGGCCTGCTAGCACCCTTAAGTGGCCGCCTGATTGCCGGCAGTTATGGCCGCGCGCTGCTGGCGTCGAGCGGGGCGGTGATGGCGCTGGGCCTGGTGATTATGGGATTCAGTCACCATTTGCTGCTGTTTCTGTTTGCCTGGCTGATTATCGGCATCGGAATGGCGATGGGTTTATATGACGCCCTGTTTGCCACCCTCGGAACGCTTTATGGTGGACAGGCTCGTGGCGCGATTACCGGCATTACCTTAATCTCCGGCTTTTGCACCACGCTGGTGTGGCCGGGGATTGCGCTGCTGATTCACTGGCTTGACTGGCGCGGCGCCTGTTTCGCCATTGCCGCGCTGTTATGTCTCACCGTGTTGCCAGCCTACTGGTATGCACTGCCTGCGCCGATTAAACCCATCGTGAAAACGGCGAAAAAGCAGCATAACGCCAGTGGTGAGTTGGCACCGGCGCTATTCTGGCTGCTATGCAGCATTTTTACCCTTGCTTCAGTGATCATGACCGCTATTTCGGTGCAGTTGATTAGTCTATTACAAGCCAGCGGCCACTCATTGACCGCCGCCTTAGCCATCAGCGCGATTCTGGGTCCTTGTCAGGTTGGGTCACGTATTGTGGATATCGCGTTCAAACGGGGACATCCGATCTGGACGACGTTTTTCTCGGTAGGACTGGTGGCCATCGGATTGTTGTTGTTGACCTTGTTTCCGCAGTTCGCGCTGGTCAGTATGGTGCTATACGGTGCTGGAAACGGTTTGCGGGCGATAGTGCGGGGAACTTTACCGCTGGTCATGGTCAAACCAGAGGCCTACGCCATTGTGGTAGGGCGCATGGCGCGTCCGGCTCTGATTGGTCAGGCATTAACGCCGCTGGTAGGGGGATATGTTTTTCAGCAGCTCGGGGCGAATGCCACATTGTGGCTGTTGTGCCTGTTGGCGTTAGTGAATGTGGCGCTGGTGGGCGTGCTAAAGCAAAAATTGCCCGCGCCCAATCCGCAACCGCAAAAGGGAGCCGTAAACTAAGCAGCCTGTGCGCTTGTGCCTGATCAAATGATGAATACGTGCCTTGATCACAGCAGCTCGCTTCTAAAAAGCAACAGTGTTTGTTATATTTATTGCTCATTGATTACTCACAGCCGCGGCAAAAAAACAATAAGATAAGCCGCAACTCAGGATACAGAAATGCTTGATTACCGCTTCCCGACAGCTTTGCAGATGGTTTTGAGCGTAGCGATGGCGGAGCAACTGGGCAAACGCTCGACCAGTGCTATTTTGGCGTATGGTCTTGAAGCGAACCCCAGTTTCATTCGGAAACTGATGGTTCCGTTAACTCGCGATGGCATCATTGTCTCTACGCTTGGCCGTACTGGTTCGATTCACCTCGGGCGTCCGGCCGCAGAGATCACGCTGCGCGATATTTATACCTCTGTGATTGAAGACAAAAAGCTCTGGGCTTCACGCCCTGATGTCGCACCGCGTTGTCTGGTGAGTGCCAACCTGTGCTGGTACTTCAAATCGATTGCTGAAGAGGCGGAAGAAGCCTCGTTGAAAGTGCTGGAGACGCGTACGGTGGCTGACGCACTGGCTGAGCTGAAAAAACACGACACCAGTAGCTGCGATGAACTGCCCGATCTCGAAATCGAAGACCTTTGTAAAAAATCCCGCTGATATCAGTAAAACAGTTACCGGGCATACGCCCGGTAACTGACACTGTTACTTAGACATCCCGTCCTTAGACATCTCATCCTTCGCCATACCGTCTTTAGCCATGCCATCTTTCTTCATGCTGTCATGTTTCTTCATCGGTTTTTTCATGTGGTCTTTTTTCATGCCGTCGTGCGACATACCGCTTTCATTCTGCATACCATCTTTGGCCATATTGTCAGCAGCATAAGCGCCAGAGAAAGCCATCAACAGTGCGCCAGCGAATACAGTTGCAATAATCTTTTTCATCTTCATTTCCTTACAGGGTTTTGGGGAGATTAACTGCCGCCAAACCAGTTATAGCCCTGGTCTTCCCAGTAGCCACCGGTAAAGCGGTTGGTGATTTCAATTGAAATAATATGCTTGGGGTTTTTGTAGCCCAGTTTGGTCGGAATCCGTAATTTCATGGGATAACCGTATTCCGGCGGTAATATCCGACCATCCCAACTCAGTGCTAATAAAGTTTGCGGGTGCAATGCCGTCGCCATATCAATGCTGGTGTAATAATCATCGGCACAGCGAAAGCTGACATATTTCGCTTTGGTGTCAGCCCCAATCAGTTGCAGGAAGTCTCTGAATCGAACGCCGCCCCAGCGGCCAATGGCACTCCATCCTTCTACACAAATATGGCGGGTGATTTGTTCATGCTGAGATAATTTATATAACTCAGGCAGTCGCCAGCCGCGTTTATCACGTATCAGTCCGCTCAGTTGCAACTGGTAATCATCACCGTTTACCTGCGGAATATCCTCTTCACCGTAAAAGGCATTAAACGGGAAGGGCCGCGTAATATCTTTCAGGGTATATTCTGGCGCCATTTGATAACCGCTGAATAACCATCCCTGAATACGGTCATTAAAACGTGACATGCGGCTTAAAATATTTTCGATGTCAGGATTATTGTCGATGTCGCATCCGGTGAGTAACGCCACACCGCCCGCAGTCAAGCCCATGCGCAGAAATTGACGTCGTGAATGGCCAAACATTTTTTTCGCCAGAATAGTGGTGGCGTCTTTTAATAGGGCGTCAGTTTCACTGCTGGGACGTTCAATCTTTTTTATCGTCATTTTTAGCGTCCGCGTGTCATCAATAATAATGTTTTAGGTACCAGTGCCACCATGATCAGATGGATAACAACAAAGGCACATAAAAAGGCCATGGCAAAAAAGTGAATGAAGCGAGCCGTGTCATAGCCGCCCAATACTTCTCGCAAAAACGGAAATTGCACCGACTTCCACAAGACTAACCCTGAAAAGGCTAATAACATGCCATCAATGACCTCCAGAAAATACGCAAATTTTTGCACCATATTATATTGGCGTAAATCGTGATGGCTAAGATGTCCTTTTAATGCAGATAGGCCATCTTTTACTAATTGAGTCATGCTTAAGGGCAGAAAACGTTGGCGAAAACGTCCGCTCAGAAGATTCAGCGTCAGATAGAGCACGCCATTACCGGCAAAAAGCCACATTGCCGCAAAATGCCATTGCAGTGCACCACCCAGCCATCCTCCCAGGGTATAGCTATTGGGAAAATCAAATGGAAATAAAGGAGACGCGTTATAAATCCGCCAGCCACTGAGAATCATTAATGTCATCGCAACGGCATTGATCCAGTGAGTCAATCTCAACCACAACGGATGAACCTTTTTATCGGGAGCACATTTCACTCTGCACCTCTGCATATTGCTATGCCGTCTGGAATGAAGAGACTTTGCGCCGATATTGATCACAGAGTCCTCACGCAGAGTTAAACAAAATGTGATAACTCAGGGGGGCAATTCTGTATAAGATTTAAAGGATGTTCATTGAGGCGCTCAACATGGCGAAGAAGATCTTAATCGTTGAAGACGATGGCAATATTGCCGAGCTGTTGCACATTCATCTGCGTGACGAGGGCTTTGATATTACGCACGCTGCGGATGGTGATAGTGGCAGTCAACTGCTGGAAAGCCAGCGTTGGGATGCCTTGATTTTTGACATTATGTTGCCTGGTGTTGATGGGCTGGAACTGTGCCGTCGTGCACGCAATATGCCGCATTACACGCCGATTGTAATGATCAGCGCTCGCGCCAGTGAAGTGCATCGCGTACTGGGGTTGGAACTGGGCGCGGATGACTATTTGACCAAACCCTTCTCGATGCTGGAACTGGTGGCGCGCGTTGAAGCACTTTTCCGCCGCCAGGAAGCGATGAGCCAAAATTTGCGTCAGGATGCGGGAAACCTGCGTCTTGGCAGCCTGAGTATTGATCCGGTTGCCCGAGAGGTTAGGCTGGCTCAGACGTTAATTGAGCTGACGCCTCGTGAATTCGAGCTGCTCTACCATTTTGCCCGTTATCCAGGAAAGGTCTTTTCGCGACTTAGCTTGCTGAATCTGGTGTGGGGCTACCAGCACGAAGGTTATGAGCACACGGTTAACACCCATATCAACCGATTACGCCTCAAAATTGAAGCGACGCCAGCTGAGCCACGCTGGATTCTTACGGTGTGGGGACAGGGCTACAAATTCGTGGTGCCGGGTGAGGGAGATCAGGTTACATGAAACGTCTGTCACTCACTCAGCGTTTGACGCTGGTCTTTGCCCTGATGCTACTGATCAGTAGTGCGCTGATCCTGTTGATTCAGGACAACAACCGCCAGCAATACAGTGATGCCATGATGCAGAATTTATCGCGAGATCTGGCCGCTTCTATTGCCAAAAGTAGCGCATTGATGAATGCCGGAAACACCGATGCTCCGGCACTCAAGCAGCTGTTCGGCCAGATGATGTCCTACAACCCGAGCGTTGAAGTTTACCTGCTGGATGCGCAGGGACAGATTCTGGCCAATGATGCGCCAGCCGGCCATGTCCATCGCGATCGGGTCGACGTGCGTCCACTGCAAAAGTGGCTGAACGAGGCGCCACTGCCGGTGTATGGTGACGATCCTCGTTCACCTTCCGCGCTCAAAGTGTTCAGCGCTGCGCCTATTCTGGATGGCAACAGAACGGTGGGTTATCTCTATGTGATTTTGCAGGGGGAGAATTATCAACATCTGCAGCAGGGAGTAAAAATGTCCGTGCTGCGCAGCGCCATGCTTTGGTCGGTGGTGGTTATCCTCCTGCTTGGATTGATGGCGGGTGCAGCGGCCTATTATTGGGTCACAAGACCGGTGCGACAGCTGACACAAAAGGTGACAGCGGGTGCGGATGCGCTACAACGCCTTGCCGCGCTACCTCATTCCCCGCAACAGGATGAAGTGGCGCAGTTGCAAAACGCCTTTATCGATATGGCGCAGCGTATTGACGCTCAGGTACAAACGCTGGAGCTGAAAGACCAGCAGCGTCGTGAGTTTGTCGCCAACATTTCGCATGACTTGCGCACGCCGCTGATGTCGATTCAGGGTTATCTGGAGACGCTGGCAGTGAAAGCTGCCAGCTTGACCGAAGCGGAGCGCAGCCGATATTTACAGATTGCCCTGACGCAAAGTGAAAAGGTCGGCATGCTCGCACAGCAACTGTTTGAGTTAGCGCGGCTGGAACATGGTGTTGTCACGCCACAGTACGAACGGTTTTCGCTGCCGGATTTGGTTCAGGACGTGATACAGAAATTTGAGCTGGCGTTGGAGAAATCCCGCCTGAATTTGTCGGTTGATATCGCGTCGGGTTTGCCCATGATCGACGCGGATATGTCGATGATAGAGCGTGTTCTGACCAACCTGGTGGATAATGCCATCCGTCATACGCCGTCGGGTGGAAATATTACCCTGCGTCTGTGGCTGGAAGGGGAGAACGTGATGATGGAGCTGGAAGACAACGGCCCAGGTATCTCACCGGAAGTCAGTCAGACCCTGTTTGAACGCCCCTCCATTATCGATCCTGACCGTCGTGACAATGGTGGATTGGGGTTGGTCATCGTTCGTCGTATGTTGCAATTGCATCGCGGTGATATTGCCCTGAAACCCGCGCCGGGGGCCTGCTTCCAGCTCTTCGTTCCCTTATAAAAAAGGCGGCCATCTCTGGCCGCCGCAATTTACCCTAAAACAGATTTACACCGTCTGCACTTCCGCATCCGGCTGCTTGCGCGTCACCAGTTTACGTAACGTCACATAGAACACCGGCGTCAGGAACAGACCAAACAGCGTCACGCCCAGCATGCCCGAGAACACGGTAATCCCGGTGACACCGCGCACTTCAGCACCGGCACCTTCACCCAGGATGAGTGGAACGGTACCGGCAATAAAGGCAATCGAAGTCATCACGATCGGGCGCAGACGCAGGCGGCAGGCTTCCAGCGCCGCCTCGACAATTCCTTTGCCCTGCATCTCCAGCTCACGGGCGAATTCGACGATCAGAATGGCGTTCTTACACGCCAGCCCCATCAGTACCACCAGCCCGACCTGCACAAACACGTTGTTATCGCCGCCGGTGAGCCACACGCCAACCAGCGCGGACAGCATGGTGACCGGCACAATCAGGATCACCGCCAGCGGCAGCGTCCAGCTCTCATACAATGCCGCCAGCACCAGGAACGCCAGCAGTACCGCAACCGGGAAGACGATAAACGCCGTGTTGCCCTGAGTGGCTTGCTGATAGCTCAGGTCGGTCCATTCGATGTTCATGCCATTCGGCAGCACCTGGCCCGACATCGCTTCCAGCTTCTCCATTGCCTGCGCTGAAGAGAGCACGCGTGGATCGGCATCACCTATCAAGTCCGCCGCCGGATAGCCGTTATAACGAATCACCGGATCGGGGCCATAGGTGGTGGTGATGTTGACCATACTGCCAATTGGCACCATCTCGCCCTGATTGTTGCGGGTACGCAGATTGGCAATATCCTGCACGCTGTTACGGAAATCCCCGTCAGCCTGCGCCATCACACGCCAGGTACGACCAAACTTGTTGAAGTCGTTGACGTAAGAAGAACCCAGATACACCTGCAAGGTGCTAAACAGATCGGTCAGCGAAACGCCTTGCGCCTTAGCTTTATCACGATCCACCTGCACATCCAGTTGCGGCACGTTGGCCTGATACGAGGAGATCGGGAACATCATGCCGGGCGTCTGCATCACCGCACCGGAAAGGGTATTAATGGCGGTTTGCAACGCACCGTAACCTAAGCCCGCACGATCCTGCACATACAGCGAGTAACCCGAACCCTGACCCAGCCCCAGAATCGGCGGTGGCATAATCGAGAAACCAAAGCCTTGCTGGATTTTGGAGATTTTCGCGTTGATTTCAGCGTTAATTTCCGCAGCCGTACGGGTACGTTCATTAAACGGCTTCAGGCCGAAGAATACGGTGCCAGTATTCGGCGTATTGGTGAACTGCAAGGCATTCAAGCCAGGGAAGGCGACCGAATAGGCCACGCCTTCGGTGTTCATGCCGATTTCGCTCATCTTGCGAATCACTTCATCGGTACGCGCCAGTGACGAACCTTCTGGCATTTTCACGCCGCCAATCAGATACAGCTTATCCTGCGTCGGAATAAAGCCGCCCGGCACGGTGTGAAACATAAAACCCGCGCCCGCCAGCAGTATGACGTAAACGCCAAATACCGCACCGCGCCGACGCAGGGTTTTGCCGACCATCGACTCATAGCCATCGGAACTGCGCTGGAAGAAGCGGTTAAACGGACGGAAAATCCAGCCGAGTAAGCGATCAATCAGACGCGTCGGCATATCTTTCGGTGCATCATGCGACTTCAGTAGCTTGGCCGCCAGCGCCGGAGAGAGCGTCAATGAGTTAATGGCGGAGATCACCGTGGAGATGGCAATCGTCACCGCAAACTGCTTGTAGAACTGACCGGTTACACCAGACAGGAACGCCATCGGCACGAATACCGCACACAGCACTAACGCAATCGCGATAATGGGTCCCGACACTTCGCGCATCGCCTGATGCGCAGCCGCCGTCGGAGAGAGTCCCATCGCGATATTACGCTCAACGTTCTCCACTACCACAATGGCGTCATCCACCACGATACCTATCGCCAACACCAGCCCGAACAAACTGAGGGTGTTAAGCGAGAAACCCAGCAGGTAAAGCACGCTGAACGTTCCCACCACCGAAACCGGCACGGCCAGCAACGGAATGATCGATGCACGCCAGGTCTGCAAGAACAGGATTACCACCAGCACCACCAGCACAATCGCTTCAAACAGCGTTTGCACCACGGCACGGATCGAGTCACGCACGAACACGGTTGGATCGTACGGTGCCGCCCACTGCACATCGTCCGGGAAGCGGGTGGCCAGTTCGGCCATCTTGTCACGCACGGCGTTAGACAGGTCGATGGCGTTGGCCCCCGGTGCCTGGAAGATACCGATGCCGACCGCGTCCTTGTTGTTCAACTGCGAGCGCAGGGCGTAGCTACCGGAACCCATCTCAATGCGCGCCACGTCACGCAGGCGCACCAGCGAGCCGTCATCGGCAGTTTTCAGGATGATATTGCCGAACTGTTCTTCGCTCTCCAGACGCCCCTGGGTGTTGATCGACAGCAGGAAGTCGCTGGCCTTTTTGGTCGGCTCTGCGCCCAACTGACCGGCAGACACCTGCACGTTCTGCTCCTGCATAGCGCTGACCACATCAGAAGCGGTCATGCCACGTGCGGCCACCTTATTCGGATCGAGCCAGACGCGCATCGCATACTCGCCCGCCCCGAAGATCTGAATCTGACCAACGCCTGGCAGGCGCGCCAGCTCATCTTTCACCTTCAGGGTGGCGTAGTTACGCAGATAGAGTGAGTCATACTTGCCCTTCGGCGAGAACATGTGCACCACCAGCGTTAGCGTCGGTGACATCTTCTGCGTGGTCAAACCGAGTTGACGCACCTCTTCCGGCAGGCGAGCTTCTGCCTGCGCCACACGGTTTTGCACCTGAACCTGTGCCTGGTCTGGATCGGTACCTGGACGGAAGGTCACGGTGGTGACCAGCACGCCATCCGAACCGGCCACTGACTTCATGTACATCATGTTTTCGACCCCGTTGATCGCCTCTTCCAGCGGTGTCGCCACCGAATCAGCAATCACTTTGGGGTTGGCGCCAGGATATTCTGCGCGCACCTGCACACTGGGTGGCACCACGTTGGGGTATTCACTGATCGGCAGCAGTGGTATGGCGATCAGTCCGGTGGTAAATATCAAAATCGACAGTACCGCCGCAAAGATCGGTCGGTCGATAAAAAAGCGGGAGAAATCCATAACAGGCAGTCTCGATTATTATTGAGCGGAGCGCATTGCCACCGGCTGAGCTTTCACCGGCATGCCAGGCATGAAGACTTTCTGCAGGCCATTGACGATCACTTTGTCACCCGGCTTCAAACCGGATTGCACAATGCGCAGGCCATCAGCCAGCTCGCCAGCCTGAATATCGCGACGCTCGGCTTTACCCTGCGCATCGACCACATACACGTATTTACGATCCTGATCGGTCAGCACCGCTTTATCGTCGATCAACAGCGCGTTAAACGCGGCGCTGCCGGGTAAACGCACGCGGGCAAACAGACCTGGGGTGAACTGACGTTCATGATTATCCAGCGTGGCACGCATGCGAATGGTGCCAGTGCTGGCGGTGAGTTGGTTGTCGAGGAAGTCAACGGTGCCACGATGCGGATAACCTTGCTCGCCGGTCAGCGCGATTTCCACCGGCAGCGAACCGCGATTTTGTCCCTGACGTGCCATCGCCTGATACTGCAGATAGGTGGCTTCATCGACGTCGAAATAGACGTACATACGATCCTGCGACACCAGCGTGGTCAGCACGCTGGCACTGTCACCGGCGGTCACCAGGTTACCGGTGGTGATCATCGCGCGGCTGGCACGGCCATCAATCGGGGCAGTGACGCGGGTAAAATCGAGATTCAGCTGCGCCATATCAACGGCGGCCTGCGCGGAGAGCACATTGGCCTGCGCCTGACTCGCTGCAGAACGACGCTGTTCCCACTCTTCACGGGATACCACATTGGTGCCAATCAGTTTATCGGTGCGTGCCGACTCACTGCGCGCCAGCGATGCCTGACTGCGCGCGGTCGCGAGTTCAGCTTGTGCCTGCTCTAACGTCGCGCGATAGGTGCGGTCATCAATGGTAAATAGCACCTGACCCTTTTTCACGTCATCGCCTTCGCGATAGTTAACCTGATCGATATAGCCGGAAACGCGAGGGCGCAGTTGCACACTTTGCACCGCTTCAAAGCGACCATTGAAGCTATCCCATTGGCTGACTTTTTGTTCGACCACCTGCGCGACACTCACTTCGGGCGGCGGTGGCGGGGCGTTTTGCGCCACACCCCGATCGCAAGCGGCCAGCAGGCTTCCCAGCAACATCACTCCTGACAGGCTTACTGCCCGACGAACCCCATATGTTTGCAGATGCATTGTTGTTATTCCGCGTTGGTGTGAAAAAAGAAAGGACATGTACGAAAAATCTGCAACTTTTAAGATTGCATTAAAACGCGATGAGTGTAGGCTGCTGCAAACTGCATCTGCAAGAATATCTGATACACTTTATGTGCTGTTTTGATCGATCCGTTTCAGTGGGGAAAAGCCCCTACGGCGAGTGCGGCATTTAATGCAATAATAAAACTTGCATTAAATGTCATAGTCAGTCACCCTTAAAGTGTAATTGCAACTGATACTGATACTGTTCGTTAAGGCGACGGGAGAAAATGGGATGATGAGCGACGCATTTATTCACGATCTGATCGACTGGATTGATAACAACATTGAAGCACGTCTGGATCTGGACACCGTAGCAGGGCGCGCCGGTTATTCGAAATGGCACCTGCAGCGTATGTTCAAAGAGCACACCGGCTATCCGCTGGGCGAGTACATTCGTAATAAGAAACTGAAAAAATCGGCGGACCGTTTAACGACCACCAACGAACCGATCCTTAATGTGGCGATTTCACTGGGGTTTGATTCGCAGCAGTCGTTTAATCGCAGCTTCAAACGTCAGTATGGCGTGGCGCCAGGCGCATGGCGTCGACATGCCGTGCCAGCCGCGAGTGCGATGCAGTAACACCTCCGCCAGGGCCAGCCATGCTGGCCCGCGTTCTTCTTCACGATAATCCTGCTATTATCGGCGTCCTGCACTTCGGGATGTCACTATGTCAAAGAAACTCTGGATTGGACTTATTCTCGCGCTGGCCGCTACCTGGGCCGGGCTTAAGCCGCATTTAACCGGTAAAACCGCTGCACAGGGCACAGATATTGCCAAACTCACCGATGCCCACACGGTGGCGCAGTGGTTACAGCAAAATCATCAGTTGCCGGATCTTTATCTCACCAAAAGCGAAGCCCGCCATCAGGGCTGGAACCCGAGCAAAGGCGACTTGTGCAACGTATTGCCTGGCCGGGCGATTGGTGGCGATCGTTTTAGCAATCGTGAGCAGCGTCTGCCGATGAAACAAGGGCGTCAGTGGTATGAAGCCGATGTGAATTACGACTGCGGCCACCGCGATGCCGATCGTCTGCTTTACTCTTCAGATGGGCTGATCTTTCTCACCACCGATCACTATCGCAGCTTCAAACAGGTGAACTAACCATGTTGACCCTCTCTTTTGATTTCCAGCAGTTGGCCGATCGCCAGGCGTTTTACAGTGAGTTTGTGGCGCAAAGCGGCTGCAGCGGGGAGTTTGGCTGTAATCTGGATGCGCTGTGGGATTGGCTGACGGGCGGGATTGCGCTGCCGGCTGAACTACATTTACATCATATTGCACAGGCGAGCGAGGCGGAGTTTGCACCGGTGTTGGCGCTGATGGAAGAGGCGGCGCAGCAGCTGCGAGGCGAGCTGCGCCTGATTCATGACTGATTACGCGTGCAGCGGCAACAGTAGTATCGCCAGCATCTGACGGGCATTGGCGGGCAGGTCGCTGCCGCCGGTATAGCCGTTGTTTTCCACGATGACCGAATTTAATCCCACCAGCCAGTCATAGATATAATAGGCGGTATGATTGGCGGGTGCGGCTGACAAACGTGTTAAACGTTGACCTGGCGAGAAGCTCACGCTCGGCGCAGGCGGTCGGGCGAAGATGGTTTGTCCGCGATTAACGCGACTCTCAGGCCGCTCGCTCTCCGGACGCTGCAGGAAGCCGAGCCAGGCGACAAAATCACCCAACACCGTCATCGCGCGCGAGACCTGACGATCGGTACGCGCTTCATGCGCGCTGGCCTGCGCATCCGGTTCGTTAAGCGCGCTTTGCAGCTTACTTAATACCTTCAGGCGGAAGCTGGCGGTAATCAGCTCTTCTACCAGCAATTCCATGGTCGGCTTATCCACGTTCAGCAGCGTCAGCAAACTCCGGCTTTCCGGCAACTGTCGCAGATGTTCAAGCCACAGCGCAAACACCTGCTGCGGGAATTGCTGATCGCGCTGGCCGCTGCTGTTACGCGGTTCCGCAGGGGCCACCGGTTCATCTTTAAACAGGTCAAACTCAAAGCCAATACCAAAATAGCTCTGCTCAGCCGCAGCGGTTTTCGCGCTGTGCTGCACGACAGTGCCACTGCTCTGGCTCAGCCACAGCTGACGCACCGCTTCGCGCGAAGGCTGCAAGCGCTCCAGCAGTTCGCCGTGCAGGCCAGTGCGATGTTGCAAGCATTTCAGCAAGGTATCGGAAATCGCCTGCTTGCGTGCCGCCTGTTCTGGCGTGGCAGTGGATTCGGTCCACGGTTGCAAACGCTCTACCAGCTTTTGCTGCAAAGTGCTTAATTGCTGGGCCAGACGATCACGACGTGCTTCTGGCTGCATTTCATCCTGCAACCAGCTGCCCATGCGATCGACACCGGCACGATCGAGTGCCAGCATGGATCCCCAGCTCTGTCCTGGTTGCCCGATCTGACGTTGTACGGCTTCATCAACATTAATCTGCTGCTGCTGATAGCGCGCATCGTGCGGGGTAATCGCCCAAATCAGGCGTGGCTTCTCGCCGCTGGCCGCTACGGTTTGATGGATATGCCATTCACGCAGTGCGTTAACCGCAATGTCGGTATCCTGACGCTGGCTGGCGGCGGTACAGATCAGCATAAGGTCGATGCCCTGACGCGCGGCATACAGTCCCGGCAGCAGTGCGCGTTTCTGCTCCAGCAGCGCCGCCCGCAGAGGATCGCGTTTGCGCAGCTGGGCTAAATCTTCTTGCTGACCCACGTCGGCAGGCTGGCCGGGCGCTGGCAGCTCCAGCATATCGGCTTCGTCATACAGTGCCTGACGCGGCGTTGAATTCAGCGGAACAGTGATTTCCAGCGTTAGCAACGCCAGCAGGCCCAACGGCACCTGCTGTGGTTTAGCGACACGATTGGCGACAATCGGGCAGACTTCAATCATTTCCTGCCAGTCGGCATCGTTGCTGATCAGTTTTTCCGCAGGCAGCGAGGCGTCATCGGTTAACAGGCTCAGAGGTGCCAGCAGGCGCGGTGCCTGGCGCAGCTGATGACGCAGGTGCATCAGATTACGCAGCTGTTCGTTGAGTGCCACCTGATTAGGCCACAGCAACGCAAACAGCTGAATGCGGTCATCGACGTTTAACCACGGAGCAAGTTCCACCGCCTGTGGCCAGAAGTGACGATCGAGTACCTCGGCGTGACGATGCTGGCGGCGGCTCCACGCCCACAATGTAATCAAAGCATCGCTGTCGAGGCCCGGCTGTGGCTCGTCCTGACGATGGCGCTGTAAACGCTGCAGCGCGGCATCGATCACCGCACTGTCTGGCTGTGCTTCAGTTTTGGCACAGGCCAGCACCAGACGAATCAGCTCCACGTCATTGAGCAGCGTCATCTCCAGTGGCCAGGCGCTGGACTGGGTTTCACGCTGGTGGCTGAAGCGGGTGGCAATGGCAAAATCGAGATTGCCGGGATTGATGTTCTGGAAATGGTTCACAATTCTATCGCCCAGACGCGCCATAAGTTGGCCCTGCGCATCGCCCACCATTTCACTCAACAGCCAGGCTTTGCCCGCCTGTGACTGGCCAAACATCGCCAGCGTCACCGGACGTGCCAGTTGACGCGCCAGCGCATGACTTTCCACGCGCGCGCGGCGCAGTTGCAGCCGCAGCGTATCCGCTTCCAGTGCCAGACGCGGTGCCTGCGCCTGATGGGTTTCAATCCAGTTCAGTGCGCCGTCCAGCGTCTCCTGCATTAGGCTCAGACGTTTGGCGGGCGTAACAGAGGTGGCTCTCTTGGCAGTTCTCATCGTTTGCAGACGCTCCCGCTGTCAATCCAATACTGCGCGTTGGCATTGCCGGTCGCAGACAGCGTATTCAGTTTCAGACTCAGTTGTTCAAGCGGCACGCGAGTGCCGTCATCCATGCGGGCATCGCTCAGCACCAGACGCTCCGGACCAAAGTTGTCCGGCCCCGGCTGTACCGCCAGCTTGATACGCAGGATGCTTTCGCCGGCGACTTTACGTGCCAGATGCGGATCGGTGATGCTCAGACTGTACAGCGGTGAAGCTGGCCAGCGGTCATTCTCCAGCTGACGGAAACCGAGGCAGACGTTGCCGCGAATGCGGAAGCTGCTTTTACGATCCAGTGCGAAATCCCCTTTGTCGAGGTCGATCTCGCTGTAACACAGGTTGTCATCGCTCAGCGTGGCCGTTTCATCCAGCACGCCGAGATAGCGAATGGTGGAGTAAGGCTCGAAATCACCCGCACGGAACCAGAAGCTGCTGAGACGCAGATCGAGCGCCAGCAGGCACAGCATCGCGCCGACGGCAGCAGTGGATTTCGGGTTATCAATGCGGCCTTGTTTGTTGAACGGATACCAGTCGCTGGTGTGATAGCCTTCCAGCGACAAAATACGGCTGCCCGGCAGCGGCTGCAGATGGCGTACCAGTGCCTGAATGCCGGGGAAGCGCGAAGGACGGCCGGTTAACAGCAGTACATCGCACTGATACAGCGACACCACTTCGCACATGGCACGCAGGGCCGGGATGATCGCCATACGATGCTGCAGGAACTCACCGTGCAGCTGCGCCATACTGACCACCAAAGGCACATCCAGCAGATCGAAGCGGTTGTCGCCGCCCAGCGTGCGCTGAATCTCACCGTTAACAAACGCCAGCACGCTGCTGGCCGGTTTTTGTGGCACCAGCTCACCGAACAGCGCATTGATTTCGCTGTGGCTGTCGAGCGGATCCCAATTTTCGTAGCGTTCCAGCACGGCCTGCGCCAGCGGGATGAACAGCTGCAGGGTGACTTGCTGACGCAGCGTGGCTTGCCCATCCATGCGGCTGTCGTGACCAAACAGCTTGTTCATCAGCGGTTCAGCCAGCGTCAGCCCAGCCTTCTGCAGACTTTGTTGCAGTGCAGGCAGAATCCAAAGCTGAATCACATCCAGCAGAATATCGTCGCCTGCGACTTTAAAGCCTTCACGGAACAGCAGGCGCGGGGTGATTTTAACGTTGTTACCCTGGCCGTCATCGAGACGATATTGGGTGATGGCCAGATCGGTGGTGCCGCCGCCAATATCGATAGAAGCGATGCGCAGGCTTTTGCCCGGTACTTCGTCGACTTCACGTGGACGATCCGGACGCGCCATGCTGCTGAAGAAATCTTCCGCACGCCCGGCAAAGTTCACCTGGGTTTCATTGAACAGCCACACCATTTGTCCGCAGGTGGCTTCATCCCATTCCATCTGCACATCCGGCACCGGGCGCAGGCTTTTCGCCTGACTCTGCACGCTGAAATCTTCCTCAGCCGGATGCCAGCCTTCGGCTTTCCACACCAGCGCGATGGCTTCCTGCATGCGACGACGGAAAATCTCGCGTTCCGGTTTCGGCATCGCGGAAGGCAGCGTGAGGATCACATGACGCAGCTGGCGCGGAGCCTGGCTCTGCGGCATGCGCTGACGCTGTGCCACGCTGTTCATCTGCATCATCGCCTGAGCCAGCAGCTCACACAGCATAAAGGTCATCAGCGAACTGCGGCTGTAGCTGGCAGAGAACACCGGCAGGCGATCGTCTTCCGCCAGCGCGTGCAGCGGCTGGCCTTCGTCATTCAGCAACAGGGTGAAAGGCAGCGCAGTTGCCTGTGGCTCATCACTGCTGCCATGGGCGTTAAAGCGCCAGCCTGGCTGATAACGTGCTTCATCCCACAGATAACGGCGCGGGCTGGAGAGACCAGTGCTGCCTTCTGTGCCCGCGCGCAGCAGTGCAAGACGGCTGGCTTCACGGCCAACGCGCGTCAGCGATGGCCACATAAAGGCGTTTTCGCGGCCGCTTTCCAGCGAGAAGTTTGCTTTACCAAAGCGGGTTTCTGCGAATTCGAGACGGCTGTCAAACAGCTCGTTGTAGACCTGATGTGGCTCAGAAAGGTCGCGCAGTTGCAGTTCGTAAGTCTGGCGCAGTCCGTTGCTCTCTTCAGCGTGGTCTTCCACCAGAATGCCGCAGGTGTGCGAGTTACCGACGTCGAGGATGATATCGACATTCACCGCCGGGGTTTGCAGCGAGGTGGCCTGAATGTAGATCTCGGCCAGATCCAACTGCTCACCCAGCAGCTCCAGCAGGTTGAGATAGTGTGCCTGATACTCAAACTCACGCAGCGCCTGATTCAGCTCCTGCTCGCGGCGAGATTCCAGCGCGTTGACCTGCTGAGTAAAGGTTTCACGCAGCCAGCCATCCACCCAGGTGTGGTCCAGAAACTCACCCAGTTCATAGTTGTGCCAGGCAAGGGCGAAACTCACGCCGTTTTGCGCATCGGCTTTGCTCAGACCGTGCTGTTCGCCGCCGTCCTGTTCCGGCACGATACGGGTGTCAAACGCCAGCGTAATGCGATGGGTGTTACCTGCGGCATCGGGCTGTGCCAGCGGTGCCAGGTGCAGGCGTGCCCAGTTATCCGGGCCGCCAATAAAACGGCGACCGCTGGTGCAGCGCAGCACCGGCAGCGGCAGCCACTGGTGTGCCAACAGCGTTAACGAATCTGCCAGTGCAATGTCCGACTCGGGACGTACCACCTCTGCTGCACCGCCATCTTCGGGATAGAGCAAAAATTTGCCGCTGTTACCGTCCACGTTCAGTCGCAGCAGCGGACCGTTAGCGGTTTGACGAACGAACTGGCGGCGCGCCTGCAAGGCAGGCAGACGTAAGCCAAAATCGAGAAACTGCACACCGCTATCTTCAATCAGCGTGATTTTTTGTTTGTCATCGATGAGGGGAGCCAACATGTTTACTTACTCTCACGCTTAATCGTCAACGGGAAGACCTGATCTGCGCCGTACTGCGCAGTACAACTGGCAATGCCATCACCGGCTTTACACACCAGTTCCGGCATGCGGTAGCGCGATTTGTCGCTGCAGGTCGCAGTATAGCGGCTGCGAACCACCATGGTGCCGTCCACCGTCATTGCGGCAGTCACATCGGCTTTACAGCGGATATTGTCGCCCTGTGTAATGGTAGCGATGCCTTTGCCGTTACGGAGCTGGTAACGCAGGCTCGGTGGCTTACCGGTTGGCAGGTTAGTTTGTCGTAATATCACGCGCCAGGTGCCGTTGATAAACTTCACGGAGCCAATACGCGCATCTTCGGTGGTCATCACCAGGTCATCGGCCTTGGCCGGTTCCGTATGTTCAGCAATCACCTCAGGCGGCGCAGGAGGCGCGGCAGGCACAGGCGCAGCGGTGACCGTGGCGGTTTTTTGTGGCAGCGTGGCGGCCAGTTTCTCAGCTTTCGCGACCACTGGCGGTGGCGTGAAAACGGGAGCCGGTGCATCGGCAACCTGGGCAGGCGGTGGGGCTTCAGGCGCTGAGCTGTGCAGCCAGAACGCTACGCCAGCCGCAGCCACGGCGGCAACCGGCAGCAGCAATGCCAATGGACGCAATGCGGAAGGGCGGCGAACAGGCGGCTGTTCAACTTTAGGCTCAGGCTCAGGTGCGGGTTGTGGCGCTTCAGGTTCAGGCTGGGCGATCTCAACGGGCTCTTCCACCACGGGTGCAGCCACAACGGCAGGCACTTCAATCAACGGCGCAATAACCGGCGCCACGATAACCGCAGCCGGTGGTTCTGGCAGCAACGGCGGTAAATCCTCTTCGAGGCTGTCGCGCAGACAGGCCAGTGCGTCATCGCGTGAGCGCGCCTGCGGATCGACAAAGCCCCAGAAGGTGATGACGGGTTTGCCATCAACCAGATAAACATATTGCTGATCCGGGAACTGCAACGTCTTGCTCAGTAAGGCGCCAAACAGGCGCATCGCCGGATTCTCCGCGTCACGCGCGCGTAAACTTGCGGCCAGTAAATCCTGCTGGTTGAGCGTCAGGAGTTCCAGCGCTTTTTGCCGCTCATGATCGCTGGCACCGCGCCAGGATTTTACTTTGCCGTTAAAGGGCGCATACCAGTCGAGGCGGTCCCCACGTTCGTTAGCCTGGGGAATGGCAAGGCAGTTTGCCAGCGCCGTCTGGCGACGTAAACGCAGTGTTTCACGGATTTGCAGGGCAGAAGCCCAGACCGGCTGGCCGTTTTCACCCAGTGCCAGTACCGAATCCAGATTGCCGCTGCGCAGAAAAGTTTTTGCCACTCGTAGGGCCCTTATCGGTGGTTGCCTGAAGCAAAATAGTGTGTGTATTTGGCGATACTGGTGATCTTAAGCCAAATGCAGGGGAATCAAACGGCTGATAAAGGGGGAAAAACAGGGTGTTTTTCCCGCGTGTAAGCGTCGGTTGCTGAAATTTTAAGCGCGTGCGCGGTGGCTCAGCACCAGATGGGTGATCATGCCGCCGATTAATCCCCAGAAGGCAGAACCAATCCCCAGCAGAGAGATACCACTGGCGGTGATTAAAAAGGCGACGATGGCGCTGTCACGGTGATCGGGCTCGGCGAGCGCGCGTTGCAGGCTGCCGGAGAGGGTAGCCAGCAGCGCCAGCCCGGCCAGCGTGGCGATCAGCACCTGCGGCAAGGCACTTAACAGAATGGCAATCAGCGCGCCGGTAAAGCCAGTCAGCAGATAGAAAATCCCGGCAATCGCGGAGGCCATCCAGCGTCGTTTCGGATCGGCATCCACATCCTCTCCCATGCAAATGGCAGCGGTAATGGCCGCTATGCACACCGAAAAGCCGCCGAAAGGAGACAAGATCAGCGCAATAAAACCGGTCCAGCCAGTAAGAGCGGAAACCGGCGGTTGGTAGCCATGCGCCTGTAAGGTCGCAATGCCCGGTGCATTTTGTGAGGCCATGGTGACCAGAAAATAGGGCAATCCAACCCCAATCAGCGATGCCAGCGTGAACTGCGGCATGATAAATTCCGGCACGCTCAGCGTCAGAGCATGCGGCGGGAAATGAATCGCCTGCTGACCCACCGCCACCAGCACGCCAGCGATCAGCGCCAGAATGATGGCATAGCGCGGCAGCCAGCGTCGGCTTAACAGCCACACCAGACACATACTGCCGCACAGGGCGAAGTTGCCTTGTAAACCGGTAAAGGTGCCAATACCGAAGCGCAGCAAAATCCCCGCCAGCATTGCCGCGGCCAAAGATTGCGGAATGTGGTTCATCAAGCGGGCAAACAGTCCGGTTACGCCACTCAGTACGATCAGCGCATTGGTCGCCACAAAAACGCCGACCACTTCATTTAAGGTCAGGCCCTGCACGCTGGTGGCCAACAGTGCCGCCCCCGGCGTCGACCAGGCGGCCAGAATGGGCATGCGTGTCCACACCGAAAGACCGAAAGAGGCGAGACCCATGCCAATGCCGAGCATCGAAAGCCATCCGCCGATTTGTTCCGGCGAGGCGCCTGCAGCCTGAGCGGCCTGAAAAATCAATGCGGCAGTGCTGCTGTATCCCACCAGCACCGCAATAAAGCCGGAAACCAGCATAGGGAAAGAGAAAGCGTTGCGCGAAGTGGCGGTGATCATCGATTTGCATCCTGCTGTGCGTTATAACGCACACTATTGCACGAGTGTGTTATAACGCACAAGTGCTACACTGCGCGCGAATTTGCCAGGAGATAGCATGGAAAATCTGCATCAACATTTGAGCCAGGCGTTAAAACAATTGCGTCAGGCGAACGGCTGGAGCCTGACACTGGCAGCGGATCGCACCGGTGTCAGCAAAGCGATGTTGGGCCAAATCGAACGCGGTGAATCCAGCCCGACGGTGGCGACATTGTGGAAAATCGCTACCGGTTTCAATGTGCCTTTCTCGTTTTTTGTTCAGGGTAGCGATCAACCGCCGGGTATCGCCGCGACGTTTAGCCAACCCAATGCGCAAATGCAGGTGAAGCCGCTGCTGCCATATGATGCCGCGTTGCGTTTTGATCTGCTGGAAGTCACCCTTGCTGGCGGCGCGCAAAGCGACTCTTCCGCGCACGAAAGTGGCGTGATTGAGCAGGTGGTGGTGCTGGAAGGTGAACTGCTGCTGTGCGTGGAGGGAACCTGGCGTCGCCTGCTCAACGGCGAAGCGCACCAGTTTGCGGCGGATGTCGCGCACAGTTATCGCAATCCCCTCAGCACACCGCTGCGTTTTCACAGTTTGATTCATTACATCAAGCGGCCGTGAGTGCCAATTACAAATTGATACGAAGGTTAACTACACAGTTTGCCTTCGTATTTATATGCTCGCGCTTCATCAGTAAGGAGAAGGTGCCATGAGCGACCTGAATAGCGCGGCTGCGACTCTACGCAGCGTGAATGGCAAACTGGCGCGACGTCTGCGCGAATCGGCCCCACCGGGCGATCTTACCTGGCCGCAGGTTTCTGTGTTGGGATATCTGGTGCGCGATGGCGCAATGACGGTAACTGAACTGGCCGGGTTAGAAGGCGTGCGCAGCCAGTCGATGGGTGCGACCGTTGCCAGCTTGCAGGCGCAGGGGTTAGTGAAAGGGGAAGCCGATCCGCTGGACGGCCGTAAAACCCGCTATCTACCGACCGAAAGCTGCCTGAGGCTGATCGCCGCCAATCGTGCACAACGTGATGACTGGCTACTCCAAAGCATGGCAACCACGCTTAATAGTGCGGAGCAGAAAATTTTAATGGCCGCTATTCCCTTACTGCAACGTATTGCCGACCAATAATCCTGAGAGGAATTCCCATGGCTTTAACGACCTTAGACGCAAAAACCGCCCTGATTGTGATTGACCTGCAGCACGGTATTGTCCGTCTTCCTGTTGCGCCTTTGTCAGCCGATGTCGTGGTTGAGCGTTGTGCACAGCTGGTTAAGGCGTTTCATGACAAAAACCTGCCGGTGGTGAAAGTGAATGTCGCCGGTGGCGCACCAGGCCGTAACGAGCAGGCGCGTCATAGTGGCGAACTGCCAGCCGACTGGGCTGTGCTGGTACCGGAAATGGCGCTGAAAGCCGATGAAATTGCCGTGACGAAAAAGACCTGGGGTGGTTTCCACAATACGGATCTGCACGATCAGTTGCAGCAGCGTGGTATCACTCAGGTGGTGGTGTGCGGTATCGCCACCAGCATTGGCGTGGAATCCACTGCGCGTCAGGCTTACGAGCTAGGTTACAACGTCACGCTGGCAACAGATGCGATGACCTGTCTGAACGCTGATACCCACCAAAACAGCGTTGAGCGTATCTTCCCGCGTCTGGGCGAAACCGGCTCAACCACCGACGTGCTGGCTCTGCTGAAGTAAAACGACTGGTCAGGCATGCTCATGCACTGCATGCGCATTGTCAAAACGGCATAAAAAAAGCCCTGCAATCCGAATAAGGTTGCAGGGCTTTTTATCAGGCGCGATGTCAGTTACTGAAACGCATAACTTACCGTCAGACCAACACTGTAGTTGCGTCCTGGCGCCGGCTCGTAATAGCGACCGTTGCTCTCATTGACGATCACTGAACCCACATAGGTGCGGTCAAACAGGTTATCCACGCGACCAAACAAGTCCAGCGTCCAGTTCTGTACCAGCCACTTATAACCCGAGTTCAGGCCAAATACGGTATAAGAGGGTGCTTTGACATCATTTTCATCGTCCGCTGCAATGTCGCTCATGTAGCGCACATCACCGCCGGCATACCAGCCATGATCCGGCGCATAGGCTAACCCGGCATAGGCCATATTACGTGCGATGCCTGGAATACGGTTGCCGTCACAGCTTTCAGTGCCACAGGCGTTAGAGCGATAGCGCGCATCCAGCAAGGTCCACGCCGCTTTCAGGTGCCAGTCATAACCAAACTCCTGATCCAGACCCAACTCCAGCCCGCGACGACGGGTTTCACCGGCATTTTTATAACTGGTGCGGCCTTCATAGCTGCTGTCAGAGACGATTTCGTTTTTGGTATCGGTCTGGAACACGGCGGCGGTAATTAAACCGTTACCGATACGCTTTTTAGTGCCCAGCTCAACCGTATCGCTGGTCGCCGGCTTCAGATTGAGGTTCAGGCCAGACTGATCGGCTGAGCGATAAGACAACTCATTTAGCGTAGGCGTTTCAAAGCCACGGCCCGCAGACACATAGGCATTCCAGCTATTATCAATCGCATATTTCAGTGAGGCGGCAGGCAGCCAGCGGTGATAACGTCGATTACCGCTGTCATCGGGATCGCTGGAAGTGACGTAATAATCGTTGGAGTCGAAATTCACCGTGCTCAAACGCACACCAGCATCCAGTGACCACTTATCGGTGAACTGCCACGCCGTTTGCAGATAAGGATCGAGGTTCCACATCAGGTTGCGTTCATTGCGGCGCATATCACCCTGCACGCCGTAATCCGTCACGCCATTGCTGGTGGTGAAATTCTGATAACCCTTACGCTTTTCGGTCATGGTTTCATAGTCGAGACCAGCCGTCAGCGTCACAGGAAGGGTGAACACGGTATCGCGATGGGTCCAGCGCGTATCAATCCCCTGATAGTGGCGAGCCAGCGAAATCACGCCGCCGGGATAGCCTGCTTTCAGCTGGGTCGCCATCGGAATCGATTGATACTGCGTGGTTTCACGCTCACCGGCGTACATCATTACGCTGAGATCGTCATTCTCGCTCATCTGGCGCTGATAGTGCAGCCCAGCCTGCGTTTGGTCGACGGTTTTGCGCGCGTTGTAAAGCGTCACGTTACTTGCAACCTGACGCGGATTATCTTTCCATTGCGCCTCGGTCAAACCGCCGGGATCCTGCGCATCCACGTGAACGCTGTTAAACAGTAGCGTCAGGGTGCTGACATCATCAATGCGCACACCGAGTTTGGCGTTACCGAGGTTTTTCTCTGCCGAGCTGTGATCGCGATAGCCATGGGTGGTAAAGCGCGAGGCCGACACGGTGTAATTCACGTCGCCGGCGTGCGTGCCATCACCGGTCGCACCGCTGGCTTTGACGCTGTTGCGCCAGCTGCCGTAGCTGCCGTACCAGGTGCTGGCTTCCAGCGTGGTAGGCTGCTGGCCGGTTTGGGTCTCGACATTAATGACACCGCCCGACGAGTTGCCGTACAGGGCTGAGAAGGGGCCGCGCAGTACTTCAACGTGATCAATCGAACCAATGTCGATATTTGAGGTTTGTCCCTGACCATCGGGCATCGTGGCGGGAATACCGTCGACATAAAGACGGATACCGCGCAGGCCAAAGGTTGATCGCGAGCCAAATCCGCGCACGGAAATTTGTAAATCCTGCGCATAATTTTGACGGTTCTGAATCTGCATGCCCGGCACGCTGGCGAGATTTTCCGAGAGGTTGACGCGTGGTGCCGCATGACGCATATCCTCACCAGACACCACACTCACCGCCGCGGGCGTATCCAGCTCTGACAAACCGGTGCCCGCGGGCGCGGCACTGACGACCATGGTATTGCTGGCATTATCCGCCGCCATCAATTGCAAAGGGAATAATGCAGGCAGCATCAGCAACGGTGCCTGTCGCAGTAAAGCAATTTTCATTATGAAAGACCGTATAAAAGACGTGGAATGAACCAAATGGAACATTAATCGCGCATATGTTAATAGTTTTGCCGATAAATGGTATTACATTTTCACGCATTATATTAAATAAATGCTGTTATTAGCGTTTTATACCTCAGGCAGGGAGAGGGCTGTGACGTTTGATGTGTAAAGGCCGTTGACTCATGGCTATTTTGTTGGCTATGGGCTGAACAGGGACAACGCAAACGACTGAGCGGCTGCCGGATGGATTCATAAGCCATAACGATAATGAAACTGCGCTCACGTTGTCCTTATGCGTCTATCCCGCCAGTGTCATGACGATGGCCTATCACCTTAATAAGACTGAGGTTGTCGGGCAGGAGGATGCTCAGTGAGCCATCGGCGAACAGCTTCGGTCTCTGATCCTACTTCTCGCACCGCCCGGGTAAGTCTTTCCTGAGTCGTATGCAGAGTGAGCGTCCAGTAAGTGATTTGCCACTGTTCAGATAATTCAATGCGCGACAAATTTGACGGGATGCGACGCTGTATAGGGTCTTTCATTTTTATTATCCTCATGACTTAAAAACATAATTAATTCTTATCTGATGAGGAGGTGATTTTGTTTTTTTTCTGCGCTGGGGAAAGCAGATTATTCCCTATTACTTTGTTTGAGCCATGATTGGGATGTTTCTTATACAGAAACGAGAAGAATAAGCGTAACGGCAAGCACTGGCTCATGATGTTATCGAATACAAAAAGGATGTCGGCGACACGAAACGATGATTGCTCAAAATAGAGATATTAAAAGCAATCAAACGGATGCGCTTTTTATTTATAAGCTAACAAGACAATAATTTCTTAAAAATATTTGAATAGTGCCTTTTAACTGATGATTCTTCAGCTTCATCCAGCTTTTTGAGCAATTCAAAACACAGTGTTTTACGACTGAGCGTTTTTCCCGCGCTTAAAATTTCGCCCACAACGCGCCCCAGGGCTTCCTCTTCTGAAATATCTTTTGGAGGTGCCGCATCCTGCTCCATAGCCATTCTGTGATTCTTCGCTACATCATTGATGCACATATCAATTCCTCTTAGGGATCACAGGCGTCAGGAGAGCGCTATGATTAAATTTAATTAGGAAATGACTATTTCCTAATATGGCAAATGAATTATTCCAGAACCTTCATCACCATAGTAATGGTTTTTTTCCCATTAGTCACATCCTGAACTTTACCAACCACACGCATGCCGAATGCCACGCACAGCAATAAGCCTGCCGCAGTTTCAGCATCCAGTTGAGAGGAAATAGATCCGTCTTTCTGGCCTTCAATAATAAGCGAAACGAGAAAGTTTTGATTACGCAACACGGCCTGCCTGACTAACGCTGAAAGTTCTTCATCCAGCGTTTGCAGTTCAACCGTGCTCCCAACAACCAAACAACCTCTACGCCCTTCAATCTCAACCGCAGAGTCTAAATAAAATTGCAGTAATTCCTCAATCCGCGATCTGCCATCCGGGAAATGTTGCAACCGCTGACGTAAATCGGCATTACGGAGGGCAATGTAGCGTTCAAATACCCGCAAAAAAAGGGTGCGCTTATCAGTAAACGCCTTATATATACTTCCAGCCGTTAAACTCATGGCTTCGCCCAGGTCGGCTATTGATGAAGCGTGATAACCTTTCTTTCTGAATACTATCATTGCTTTATCTAAAACGTCGTCCATATCGAAGACTCGGGGTCTTCCACGTTCTCGAGTGACTTTTAAGCTTTGGTTTTCTGATGACATCGGTAATTATTTATAGAGTGTTAATTTCCCATTTATCATATGCGAACTTTTTCCAATAATCGAATAGCGATGAATACGAATTCTTGTGTCATTGCCGCAATGATAAAATTAACCCGGTAAATCGTTATCCCATCCTACTCGCCAGAAAGCGCCCAGGGTTGTTTAAAAGCATGCTGATTAACCCTGTGCCTTGTCGGGGTTGAGATTAAAAAATGCCTTTCGGCGCACCTCTCGCCTGGCTGCGCGCAGAAATTTCTGTCAGTCTGACTGTTTTGTCTGAATGCATAAAAGGGAATCAAGATGAGTCAGCAACCGGTTGTCGCGGTATTAGGTTTAGGCGCAATGGGGCACGCTTTTGCCGCCAACTTACTGAAAAAAGGGTTCGTGGTGCGTGGCTGGAATCGCACGCGTGCCAAAGGTGAAGACCTGCTGGATGCTGGTTTGCAGCTTAGCGACAGCGCGGCACAGGCGGTGGAAGGCGCAGATGTGGTGATCGCCATGCTGTCTGACGGCGACATCACGCGCCAGACCCTGACCGAAGCGAGCAGCGCACTGAGGCAGGGCGCGACCGTCTGCCAGATGGGGACTATTGGCGTGGAAGCGACTGATGCGCTGATTGCCGACCTGCAACACGCACGTCCGGACGTGCTCTTTATCGATGCGCCGGTTTCCGGTACCAAAGCGCCTGCCGAAAATGCGCAGATTCTGGTGATGGCCAGCGGCGATCAAAGCAAAGCGCAGGCCGCTGAGCAGGTGTTTGCTGCAATTGGAAAAGGCACACAGTGGCTGGGTGAGGCGGGTGCCAGCTCGCGTATGAAACTGGTGGTCAACAGCTGGCTGATTGGCCTGATGCAAAGTCTGGCGGAGAGTACACGCCTGGCGGAGCAGTTTGGTTTCAGCACCGACGATCTGTGGAAAGTGCTGGATGGTGGCCCGCTGGCAGCCCCGTACGCCAAAATGAAACTGGGTATGATCGCCAGTGGTGATTTCACCCCGCAGATGCATCTGGTGTGGGCCTTGAAAGATGCCAGACTGGCACTGGATGCTGCGGGTGAGACCAAACTGCCCGCGCTGGAGAACATCGTCGATGTCTGGCAGCAGGCGGTCGATGCCGGTTACGGCGAGCAGGACCTGGCGGCGGTTTACCAATACCTGAAGCGCTAAATGAGCCAGCGCCTCAACTTCGATTTTAGCCAGCGTCCGCTGGTGCCTTATGCGCACGATTATGTGCACGGTGATGCTGAGTCATGGCATCACCACGATTGTGCACAGTTGATCCATACCTTAAGCGGCGTAGTGAAAGTCGAAACCCGGCAGGGCAGCTGGATTGTGCCGCCGAGTCGTGGCGTGTGGTTACCGGCGGGCACCGGGCATGCACTGCAGATTGTGGGTGCCGTGGCTGCACGCACGCTGTTTGTCGATCCGCTCGCACGAGCGGATCTGCCTGCCAGTTGTCAGGTGGTGCAGATTTCCCCGCTACTGCGAGAGCTGATCGTCAGTGCTCTGGCATTGCCGGACGCTTACGCCTCTGGCAGTCGTGCGGAACGCATTTATGAATTGATTCTCGATGAAATTCGCGTAATGGATGTGCTGCCCTTCGGCCTGCCGTGGCCGGAAAGTGAGCGGATGCGTGCACTGTGCCAGCAAATTCATCAGCAACCGGGCGAGAGCTGGACACTCGCGAGAGCGGCCAGCGAACTCTGTGTCGCTGAACGCACGCTGGCGCGTCATTTTAACCGCGAAACGGGCTTGCAGTTCAGCGATTGGGTGCGCCGCGCACGCCTCAGCGTGTCGCTGGCGCGGCTGGCGCAGGGCGAAACGGTGTTAACGGTGGCGCTCGAACTCGGTTATGACAGCCCGAGCGCCTTCAGTGCGATGTTCCGCCGCGTGCTCGGCGTTACACCGGCAAACTACTTTCCTGCGGCAGAAAAGCGTGGGCTGCGTTGAGTAGCGCCTGTAATGAGGCGCGTGTCACATCATTATCGATGCCCACACCCCAGGCACGTTCGCCGCGTGCATTGGTACAGCTAATATAGGTAACAGAGCGGCTATCACTGCGTTTACCCAGCGTATGCTCGTGGTAATCCTCAATGCTGATTGCCAGATCATAGCGCTGACGCAGTGCCGCGACCGCCGCCGACAGCAGTCCGTTGCCTTTGCCTTCCAGCGTCAGCGTTTGTCCGCCATCCTGCAGGCGCGCTTTAAATCGTGTTTCACCTTTCTCATCGCTATGGCTTTCCGCGTCCAGCAAGCGGCGTGCAGGCTGCGTTAAGCCGTAATGCTGGCAGAACAGTTGCCACAGTGCGTGATGCGTCATCTCCTGTCCGTGAGCATCGGTTTGCTGCTGCACAATGCGGCTGAACTCCTGCTGCAACCCGCGCGGTAACTGCAGGCCATGGTTTTGCTCCAGCAGCCAGGCGGCACCGCCTTTACCGGACTGACTGTTGACGCGAATCACCGCTTCGTAGCTGCAACCGATGTCGATCGGATCAAGTGGCAGATACGGCATTTGCCAGATCGCCTCCTGACGCTCACTACGTTCGGCAAAGCCCTTACGAATCGCATCCTGATGCGAACCCGAAAACGCGGTAAACACCAACTCACCAGCGTACGGATGGCGCGGATGCACCGGCAACTGGTTGCAGCGTGTCACCACTTCCAGCACCTGCTGGATATCGCTGAAATCGAGTTCCGGCGCTACGCCCTGAGTATATAAATTCAGAGCCAGCGTCACGATATCGACATTGCCAGTGCGCTCACCATTACCGAACAAACAGCCTTCAACGCGATCGGCTCCGGCCAGTATCGCCAGTTCGGCGCAGGCCACGCCGGTGCCGCGATCGTTATGCGGATGCACGCAAATCGCCACCTGCGATCGCTGGCTAAAGTGGCGGCAGAAATACTCAATCTGATCCGCATACACGTTCGGAGTATTCACTTCCACCGTGGCGGGCAGGTTAATAATCATCGGGCGTTCAGGCCCCGGCTGCCAGATCGCTGCGACTGCTTCACAAATCTCCAGCGCGAATTCAGGTTCGGTAAAGCAGAACGTTTCAGGTGAATACTGGAAGGTCCAGGCGGTGTCGTTTTGTGCTTCACATTGGGCGCGGATTTGCCGTGCCCCAGCGCAGGCCAGCTCAATGATCTCTGCTTTGCTCTGGCGGAATACGCGTTCGCGGAACAACGGTGCCGTGGCGTTGTACATATGAATAATCGCCTGCGGTGCGCCGCGCAGGGCTTCAAAGGTGCGATCAATCAGATCGCTGCGTGCTTGCGTCAGTACCTGAATCGCAACGCCTTGCGGAATATGATGCTGCTCAATCAGCAGGCGTACAAAGTCGAAATCAGTTTGTGAGGCGGCAGGAAACGCCACTTCAATCTCTTTGAAGCCGCAGCGCAGTAACAGCTGCCAAAACTCCAGCTTGCGGGCGCTGTCCATGGGTGTCGCCAGCGCCTGGTTGCCGTCACGCAGATCGGTGGACAGCCAGCGCGGTGCCTGGGTGAGCTGGCGCGAGGGCCACTGACGGTCAGGCAACTCAATCACCGGGAAGGGGCGGTATTTTTCAGCAGGGTGGTTCAGCATGAGGTTCTCCTTATGGGTCTGTACTCAGTCTGGACCACATCGCCGCACGCTGCTCACGCATAACTGACAAGCCACATTGCGTAACTGACATTTCGTTGCGAAGTTGCCGCAGCAGCCGGGCCCACATTCTGTGAACCCTCGCTATCCCAACCGTTCACAACAAATGTGGGATGATGAGAATCGACGGCCAAAAGCGTTGTGCTGCTTATGCGCAGGATGATTTTCCTCAGACGAAATCGGCATCTGGGCTTTTAGCACAACAGGGTAGTCTGGGGTTTTGCGCTATAAGAGAAAATAGAATGAAAAGAAAAGCTTTAGCCCTGTTAGTGATGCTTGCCAGTGGAACCGCTGCGGCGGAAACCGTCACACTGCGCATTGCCGACCAGAAGGGCAATATGCATGCCGAGATGGAAGCGGCACAGCAGCTCAATAATCTCAATTATAAAATCGAATGGGCGGAGTTCCCGGCAGCGGCACCGCTGGCGGAGGCACTGAATGCGGGCGCCGTCGATGCGGGTATCATCGGTGATGCGCCGCTGCTGTTTTCGCTGGCGGCCGGTTCGCAGGTGAAAGCGGTGGCGGTGAGTAAATCTGTGCCTGAAGGCTTAGCGGTATTGGTTAGCCCGGATTCAAAAATTAAAACCGTGGCCGATCTCAAAGGGAAAAATATTGCCACCGGGCGTGGATCCATCGGCCATTTTGAAGCGCTGAAAGCACTGGAAAAGGCCGGTTTGACGGATAAGGACGCCAACTTTCGTTTCCTGACACCCGCCGATGCGCGCATCGCATTAGCCAACGGTTCAGTGGATGCCTGGTCAACCTGGGATCCTTATACCGCGCTGGCGGAAGTCACGCATACTGGACGTGTGCTGATCAATGGCGTTGGCCTCTCCAGCGGCAACAGCTTCCTCGCGGCGACCGATGCGGCAATCAATGACGAGGCCAAACGTGCAGCGCTGCAGGATTACGTTAATCGCCTGGCGGCGGCGGATCGCTGGGCGAACAGCCATGTTGATGCGTACTCCACCACGCTGGCGAAAATCATCGGCTTCCCGAAAGAAGCCGCGGCGAAGTCCTTTGCACGCCGCCAGTCGCATTGGCAAGCCATTGATGACGCCACCATTGCGCAGCAGCAGGACACCGCCGATTTTTATCAAAAACAGGGCCTGATTAAGCAGCATCTCGACGTCAAACCCACCTTTTATCATGGCCTAAAGGTTGCACAAAACTAACGCTTTGTGCCCCTTTGTTTGGCGAATCAACCGGGCGCGAGTAGCATAGCGCCTATATATCTCGCTGTGTGATCCCCTATGTTATTTAAAACCTTCGATGGTCATAACGACCTGCTGCTTAATCTGTGGCTGCATCATCGTGACGATCCCGCTGGCGCCTTTTTTTCTGGCATTGAGAAAGGGCATCTGGATTTTCCACGTATGCAGCAGGGTGGTTTTGCCGCTGGGCTCTTTGCGCTGTTTGTCCCGCCGCAGCGTTACATCAACGAAGTGGCACCACAACGTGCAAACGAGCAGTGGCAGCCGCTGGATATTATCTGGCAGCAACTCGACATCCTCAAGACGCTGGCAGCGCAGTCCGGCGGGCGCGCCCGCTTATGCCTGACGGCTTCGGATATTGCCAGCTGTCGCCAGGATGGCGTGCTGGCGATGGTCGCGCATATTGAAGGGGCGGATGGATTCGATGCCGATGGCGAAGATCTGCATGCCTTCTATCAGGCAGGCGTGCGCAGCATTGGGCCTTTCTGGAACTTACCTAACCGATTTGGTGAGGGAGTAAACGGTGCTTTCCCGCATTCGCCAGACACCGGACCGGGCCTGACCTCCGCCGGTGAGCAGTTGATCCTTGCTGCCAATCGCCATCACATGATGATTGACGTGTCGCACATGAATGAGAAAGCGTTTTGGGACACTGCACGGCTCTCAACGGCACCGCTGGTGGCCAGCCACTCTAACGTGCACGCGCTTTGCGCCCAGCCGCGTAACCTGACTGACGATCAACTGCGTGCCATTCGCGATCGTGGCGGAGTGGTAGGGATTAATTTTGGTAACGCTTTCTTACGGCCGGATGGCAAGCGCGATAGTGATACGCCATTGATTGAAATTGTTAAACATCTGGATCATTTAGTTGAAATACTGGGGCCAGAAAACGTAGCATTTGGTTCGGATTTCGACGGCAATAGCGTGCCCGATGCGTTGAAAGATGTTTCAGGGCTACCGCATCTCTATGCGCTGCTCACATCGCTCGGCTATGATCAAGCCTTGATCGAACAGTTTGCCTGGGGGAACTGGCTGCGCGTCCTGCAACAGATTTGGCAGGATTAGCACAATTCCCTTACCGAATCAGGGTTGATCTGCCCGCTACATTGGCGCAACATCAGCCCGCGTCGTGCCTTGCTGCCAGAAAATTCGTTTACTGGTGCAAGCATTTCCAGCAGAGCCTGCTCTGCGTTATTTGTTTTGAGGAAGAAAGTTATGTGGAAAAAACCTGAATTTGTTGACCTGCGTCTGGGCCTGGAAGTGACTCTGTACATCTCCAACCGCTAAGACTTTCTGCCCGCCATTCGTGCGGGCATTTTATTTTTCATTCTGGTTATCTCTCATGTTTATTAAAGTGCTCGGTTCAGCGGCAGGCGGCGGCTTTCCGCAGTGGAACTGTAACTGCGCCAATTGCAGCGGCCTGCGCAACGGTACGATTCAGGCTCAGGCGCGGACGCAATCCTCGATCATTGTCAGTGACAACGGCGAAGATTGGGTGCTGTGTAACGCATCGCCAGATATCAGCCAGCAGATCGCCCACACACCCGAGCTGAATAAAAAAGGGGTGCTGCGCGGCACGGCGATTGGCAGCATCATTCTTACCGACAGTCAGATCGATCACACTACCGGTTTACTCAGTCTGCGCGAAGGCTGCCCGCATCAGGTGTGGTGCACGCCCGAGGTGCATGCCGATCTCACCAGCGGTTTCCCGATTTTTACCATGTTGCAGCACTGGAATGGCGGGCTGCAGCATCATGGTCTTACGCCACTCGAACCGTTCCGCGTCGATGTCTGCCATAACCTGCAGTTCACCGCCATCCCGATTCTCAGCAACGCGCCGCCATACTCGCCGTATCGCGATCGTCCGTTACCGGGCCACAACGTCGCTCTATTTATTGAGAACACCGCCAATGGCCAGATGCTGCTGTATGCGCCAGGTCTGGGCGAGCCCGATGCGGTGATCATGCCGTGGCTGGAGAAAGCCGATTGCCTGTTAATTGACGGCACCGTCTGGCAAGACGATGAGTTGCTCGCCACTGGCGTCGGTAAAAACACCGGCAAAGCGATGGGGCATCTGGCCCTCGCGGAAGAGCATGGCCTGATGGCGCTGCTGGCTGCATTGCCGGCAAAACACAAAATCTTAATTCATATTAATAACACCAATCCGATCCTCAACGAGCAGTCGCCGCAGCGTCAGTATCTGACGCAGCAGGGCATTGAAGTGAGCTGGGACGGGATGGCGATTCATCTGCAGGAGAGCGCATCGTGATCATCACCGAAGCCTTATCGCCTCAAGAGTTTGAGCAGGCGCTGCGTGCCAAAGGCGCGTTTTACCACATTCATCATCCATACCATATCGCGATGCATAATGGTGAAGCGACGCGTGAACAGATTCAGGGGTGGGTGGCGAACCGCTTCTATTACCAGACCAATATTCCGTTGAAAGATGCGGCGATCATGTCGAACTGCCCGGATCCCGCAACCCGCCGTAAATGGGTGCAGCGCATTCTCGATCATGACGGCAGCAACGATCAGGAAGGCGGTATTGAAGCCTGGCTGCAACTGGGTGAAGCGGTGGGATTGGATCGTGAAGTCCTGCTGTCTGAGAAACTGGTACTGCCGGGTGTGCGTTTTGCCGTGGATGCCTACGTTAACTTCGCCCGTCGCGCCAACTGGCAGGAAGCAGCCTGTAGCTCATTAACTGAACTGTTTGCACCGCAAATCCACCAGTCGCGCCTCGACAGCTGGCCGCAACACTATCCGTGGATCAAAGAAGAGGGTTACTTCTATTTCCGCAGCCGCCTGAGCCAGGCAAACCGCGATGTGGAGCACGGGTTGGCGCTGGCGCTGGAAGTGTTCACCACTGCTGAGCAGCAGAATCGCATGCTGGAAATTCTGCAGTTCAAACTCGATATTCTCTGGACGCTGCTGGATGCCATGACCATGGCGTATTCTTTGCAACGCCCGCCTTATCACACGGTCACCGATCAGGTGTCCTGGCACAGCACAAGACTGGTATAACATGATGAAAGATAATCTGATTCCCGCCTTCCGTCGTGGCTATCGCATGCAGTGGGAAGCGGCGCAGGATAGCCATGTGGTGCTGTATCCCGAAGGCATGGCGAAGCTGAATGAAACCGCGACGGCGATCCTTGAACTGGTCACCGGCAAACAGGATGTGGCCGCCATCATCGCCATTCTCAACAGCCGTTTCCCGGAAGCGGGCGGCGTGGATGATGACGTGAAGGAATTCCTGCAATCCGCCGTAGAACAGAAATGGATCCAGTGTCGTGAACCTGAATAAAACCGCCACGCCGCCGCTGTGGCTGTTGGCTGAGCTGACTTATCGCTGCCCGCTGCAGTGCCCATACTGCTCGAATCCGCTCGACTTCTCGCAACAGGAGAAAGAGCTGACGACTGAGCAGTGGATCGGGGTGTTCCGTCAGGCGCGCGCCATGGGCAGTGTGCAGATGGGCTTCTCGGGCGGCGAACCGCTGACGCGGAAAGATCTGCCCGAGTTGATCAAGGCAGCGCGCGATCTCGGTTTCTACACCAACCTGATTACTTCCGGTATCGGTCTGACGGCGAAAAAACTCGACGCTTTCGCGGATGCGGGTCTGGATCATATTCAGATTAGCTTCCAGGCGAGTGATGAAACCCTCAATGCCGCGCTGGCCGGTTCGAAAAAAGCTTTCCAGCAGAAGCTGGAGATGGCGAAAGCGGTTAAAGCGCACGGCTATCCGATGGTGCTGAACTTCGTGCTGCATCGACATAATATCGACCAGATCGATAAGATCATCGACCTGTGCATTGAGCTGGAAGCGGACGACGTGGAACTGGCAACCTGCCAATTCTATGGTTGGGCGCATCTTAACCGCCAGGGCTTATTGCCGACGAGGGAACAGATTGCCCATGCCGAATCGGTAGTGGCGGAGTACCGTGAGCGAATGAGCGAAACCGGTAACCTCACGAATCTGCTGTTCGTCACGCCGGATTATTACGAAGAGCGGCCAAAGCCTTGTATGGGCGGTTGGGGTTCGATTTTCCTCAGTGTGACACCGGAAGGTACGGCGTTACCTTGCCACAGCGCACGCCAGTTACCGGTTGAGTTCCCATCAGTGCTTGAGCACAGTCTGGAAGACATCTGGTACAACTCGTTTGGTTTTAACCGTTATCGCGGCTATGACTGGATGCCGGAGCCGTGCCGCTCCTGTGATGAGAAAGAGAAAGACTTCGGTGGTTGCCGTTGCCAGGCCTACATGCTGACCGGCAATGCGGACAACACCGATCCGGTATGCAGTAAGTCACCCCATCACGGCAAGATCCTTGAAGCGCGCCGCGAAGCCACCTGCAGCGATATCAAAATCGCCCAGCTTCAGTTCCGCAATCGCTCCAACTCTGAACTGATCTTCAAGCAGCGAGTCACCTGATGACCTCTCGCCAGCTGGTGTTAGCCAATGGCCTGCGTTGCCACCTGCATCATCAGGCCGATGCGCGCGACGCTGCAGCCCTGATTCGCGTGCAGGCGGGCAGTCTGGATGAACCCGACCGCTGGCCGGGTCTGGCGCATTTGCTGGAGCACCTGTTGTTTTGCGGCAGCGAGCGTTTTAAAGATAGCGAGCGCCTGATGCCGTGGGTGCAACAGCGCAGCGGGCAGGTCAACGCCACCACGCAACTCAGCCACAGCGCCTTTTTTTTCCAGCTTCCCGCGGCGAACCTGTCTGAGGGTGTGCAGCGGTTGAGCGATATGATCGCCGCACCACTGTTAAGCCAGCAGGCTATTGAGCAGGAAGTGGCGGTGATTGATGCGGAATGTCAACTTCTGCAACAGCATGCCGACACGCTTTGCGAAACGGCGCTGGTGGATAGCTTGGGCGGGGCATTTCAACGTTTTCGCGTCGGCAATCAGCAGGTTTTTGGTGACAATGTCACTTCATTGCAGGTTGCGTTGCGCGTCTTCCATCAGCGCTTTTATCACGCGAATGCCATGGAGTTGTGGTTGCAGGGACCGCAATCGTTAGATGAGCTGGCGGAACTGGCGCTGCATTTTTCTTCGATCAGCTCGGCAAAAATCTTACCTTCAAATCTCACACTCACACAGCCTCCTGGCGACGTAATGTTGCAGCTGGCAGGTGATGAAAGCTTCTGGCTGACGTTGATGTTATCCGGCGATGAACGGACTTTACGTGACAATGTCACCTTGCTCAGCGTGTTCTGGCAAGATGAGGCACCGGGCAGCCTGCTGAGCGCGCTCAGAGAAGCTGAATTATGCGATACGCTGCAGGGACAATGGCTGTGGCAGGATGCGCAGCACGGTTGGCTAGTACTGCGCTTCAGCGGGCCTAAAATCAGTGCGGAGCAGGCTCATCACATTGAACACTGCTTCTGGCAGCATTTAGACGCCATCAAACTCTGCTCTTCGGAGCAACAGCAGCATTATGCGCAGCTGGCGCGGCACGATTTTGCCTGCTTATCGCCACTGGAGCAGTTGCGTGGCCGGGCGCTGGGCTTTGCGCCTGCCGATTATGTGCCGCAGGGGTTCAGTGTTTTTATCGCCGCATTGGCGCAGGTGCCTTGCTCACGCTTGATCACACAGCAGCAACTGGATTCGCCGGAAAGCGTCCAGACGCAAGGTTTCACGCTCTTGCGCAAAAAAGGGCTGCCGCAAAGTCCGAGCACATTCTCAACGCCGGCATTCTTTTTCTATCCCACTGCGCAACCGGCCGTATTGCCACTGTTATCACCGATAGCAATGCCGCTGCCGCGTTTTGCGCCCCGGCAACAGGTTGAAACTTTGCTTTTGCGACCCGCTTTTTATCACACGATGAGTGATGCCGAAGCGCAGGCCCGGCAAACCCGGCTGCGTCCAGTGCTGGCGGCGTTGCGGCATGCTGGAGGAAGTGGCAGTTGGCAGCAGAAGCAGGGGGCCTGGCAGTTGGTGCTGAATCTTCCTGCCTGTGAGTCACACGCTTTGCTGGCTGTGCATCATGCACTTGAGGCACTGAACCTGACGCCCCAGCCAAAACCGCTGCCGCATGCCCAAACGATTGTGATTCGGCAGCTTCTTGCCGCCTTGCCCGCTCAATTGATTGCCCCGGCCGGTGACACTCGATGGCTGGCAGCATGGTGCGGTAAGCACACGTCATTGCATCAGCGAGTATCGCATCTGCTCAGCGACTTCACGCCTGATTTAGTAAGCGGTGCACAGCCGCCGCGCTTGCAGCGGGGCATTAAGCCGGTCCCTTGTACCGGAGGCGATCAGGCGCTGTTGCTGTTTATTCCGCTGCCGCTAGCTGATGACAGGCAATTAGCCGCACTGCGCGCGCTGTCGTTGTTGCTGGAACCGCGCTTTTTCCAGCGATTACGGGTCGATCAGCAAATTGGCTATGTGGTGTCGGCACGCTACCAGCGCGTGGCGGATGTCGATGGGCTAATGCTGGCACTGCAGTCGCCACAGATTCCATGGCAAACGCTGCTTGGACACTGCAAACGCTTTTTACGCGAAATCGTGGCAGAGCTAGATATTATCACGCCGCAAACCTTAGCGGCCTGGCAAGCCACACTGCGCGAACAGTGCGATGCCAGCGATAACGCGGAAGTCGCACTGCAGGGGTTACGACAACAGCAGGGATTGCCGACCCTCACGCGCGATGCGGTTGCATCCCTGACACTGCCCCTTATCCAGCAGCTTCATACCCGCTTAATGCGCGAACGCCGCCGCTGGAGAATACTCGTTAATCAAAGTTGAAAAGCGATGTGCTTACCGTTAGGCAAAGTCACATCAATACTTATCTCTCCGCCCAATGCAGCCACGTAACGCCTTATAGTCCGAAGTTACTTCCAAAATTTCTTAGCGAGGAAAATCAATATTCCATACAGTATAAATGTACTTATTGCTAACGTAGCCCAGGTTTTCTCAGGCCATCTGTCATAGGTAAATGATGTAATGATCACCAGAAATATAATGGGTATCACAGTAAATACTTGCATCCAAAGGAAATCTTTTAGTAAGCTTTTTAAATTTCTCATAAGATTACATATTTCCTGACATGGTGAGCAAATGTTTTAAATTTTTAATTACTGTATTTTCGTCGAAAAATGAATCTTTGATGACATGGCCAAGAACCGGTTCCACTATAAAGTACATCATTTCTAATTTTTTAGTGTAAAGAACATGATGAAATAATGGATTTAACATTTTCAATCTTCCAGCTGATTCTGCAGCATCCTGAACAACACCATAAAGCCCTGTCGCCATTACAGGTATAGCCGTCCATTTTCCGACATGAAATCCAGAAATATTTAATCCACGAGTTACAGCTAATGCAATGGATAGGGAAATTCCATTGCTTAAGCCAAAGTTGGATGCTATTCGACTACCATACCCGCTTAACTCTTTAATTATTTTATCTCTACCATGAGAGTTAAGGTTTTTTATTTCATGCTCCACATATATTTGTATTATATCAACTGCAATGCTCTGCCTTTTGTAAATTTCCCGTAGGCCGAGTAAAAATCTAACATCTTCGTCCTTCAATTTAGAACACACGTCGAGATAGTTATCAGTTAAACATGACGTATACCAGCTGAGCCGGGTCACACCAGAGCCAATCTGGCTCATTTGTTTTGCAAGATTTTCACTCACACCTTTGACGGCGTTCTCTAAGCGCAGAGCTAGAGACCTGTCTGACTCGATTTGAGAAATGATGTAGTCGTTGTGCAAGTTGATTTCCTTATCAATAATTCCATTACAGATTGTAGGTATATAAACGAGAACATAGCAAAATACGGGGCAAGCCGCTATTTTTAATTGAACACTACTTGAATGAATCGCCAATCAAATAATGCGGTGTTGTGTGCGCAATCCCACAGTTTTTTCTGCTATGACAGATGTCATAGTTAACAGGCTATGAATACTATCAGTCAAAAAAACTTTCACCACACTAAACCATTACCTACTGATATTTTTGAATATATTTGAAGGTCACGGGCAAATCTCTTCACTATTCCTCAGCCCGGGATTCCGAGACACTCAATAGATTCTCCCGATCTAAAAGGAACGCTGAGTGAAAAACGTTACCCGTTTAATCCTGCCAATGTTGGCAGCCGCTGCTTTGTATGCACCTGTCTCTCAGGCTGCGGCGATGCATTATGACCTCGACCCCGCGCATACCTCGGTTATTGTGACCTGGACGCACTTCGGTTTTTCCCATCCAACGGCTGACATCCCCAACAGCAAAGGTACGCTGGTGTTTGATAAGGATCATCCAGAGCAGTCGCGCGTCGACGTTACGTTGCCGGTTTCACAGATTGATACGCATGTGCCCGCGCTGACCAAAGAGTTCCTCGGTACGGAATATTTCAATACGGCTAAATATCCTTCAGCTGTGTTCCACAGCACCAAAGTGGTGGCGAAGGGTGACAATAAGTTTGATGTGGAAGGTAATCTGACGTTGAAAGGCATCACTAAGCCGGTCACGCTGCACGCGACGTTGAATCACCAGGGCATGCACCCGATGGTGAAGAAGCAGGCGATTGGTTTTGATGCTACAGGCGTGATCAAACGTTCGGACTTCAAACTGGATAAATATGTGCCAGCGGTAAACGATGATGTGACGCTGACCTTGTCTACCGAAGCGTACGCGAAGTAATTCACACTGCATATTAACGTCGCAAAATCACGCATCCTGTCCACCAAACAGCATCAGGATGCGTGATAACTCAAGCCGCTACAGCTAAAGTCTTTTTACCCTGTAACCTTAACCCCAATACTTCTTCTTACTGGTTTTACCCACGCCAGGGTTGCAGCTATTAGTCGGATCCAACTGCTTCCAATGATCCACATGCTCGCACGATGCCTGATAGAGATGCCCCACATTATGCTCAGCCGGATACTTTGCACCACGTTCAGCCAGATAGACTTTCACCGCCTCCTTAAACGCCTTCGCATCGACCCCTTCCTTCAACACATAATCCTGATGATTCACATAACAGAAAAAGTGTCCGCAGCATGAATCAACCTGCACCTGCGCTGCTAAGTGATCCGGCAAGGTTAAACGCCAGTCCTCATCATTGCGGCGTAGCGCCACGTCGAAGGCCACCAGCCTTTCATTCGGGTTATAACCCAGCGCATCACAATAAGAGATGGTGCACCCGCCCACGCCAAAGCGCACCAGGAAGGCATCTGCGCCTTCCCGGGCATCACAATGGAAAAAGCCGCCGCTGTGCCCGGCAAAGAACTGCTGCAATAACGTCTGCAATTCAGGGGTCTGCTGGGCATCGACTTTAATCATCAGATGATGTTGATATTCATCACGATAAGCCATGACGCGCGGGGCAATAAAGCTCGGCGTGAGCTGGTTAAAGCATTGCAGCGCCCGATCAACAAAATTACGCGGCAGGAAAGGCAGATGGCTGACACGCACGTCCCACTTCGCTTTATTGCCCATCATTTTAGGAATAGCCTGCGGGCCGAGTTTGCGGATCGCCAGATACATATGCTTGGCGTACCGCACGGTTAAGTCGAAGGCGTTGCGATGAATGTATTCTGCCTGCAGCGGCAGTTCGCTCATCTCGGTGAGGAGAAAACGACGCAGTGCCACCAATTCGCGTTCATCGTTTGTGCCAATGTAGAAGGTATCGCTACCCGCGCTGGCCTCAAAGGTGGGCAAGCGCACCGCAAACACCACCACTTTACCCGCGCTGCCAGAACTGTCGTGCAAATAGCGCAGATCACCATTAAAACGCGCAGGGGAGTCAGCGTTGACATCACGCAAGCGATCGGCGTAATCATCGGCCCAGATTTTGCCGTCCCAGTCTGCCTGGTCGCCGGTCTGATACTGTTGCTCAGTCAGACTCTTCAGCATTGCTTCCGGCGTTTCACCCAAATCGATACCCAGATGATTGACCATTTCTAAGCGCCCATCATCATGAATACGGGCAAACAGTGATTTTTCAGTAAAGGCGGGGCCCCGGCGAATCAGCGAACCACCCGAGTTGTTGCAGATACCGCCCACGACAGAAGCGCCAATGCAGCTGGAACCAATCACCGAGTGCGGTTCGCGTCCCAGCGGTTGCAGCGTGTGCTCTAGTTCGGTCAGGGTGGTGCCGGGGAAGGCGATGACCTGACGCGCCTGATCGATCACCTGCACGCCCTTGAGCTGGCGGGTACTGATGATCACCACTTCGCGGTCATAATCATTGCCATCCGGCGTTGAGCCACCGGTCACACCGGTATTCGAGGCTTGCATCAGGATAATAGCGTCCTGTGCCACGCAGACCTGTAGACTTTGCCAAAGTTGTAGCAAGTTTTGCGGCAATATCACTGCCAGTGCCTCACCGCGACCGACACGAAATCCTTTGGTGTACCAGGCTTTATCATCAGCATGGGTCAATACCTGTTTGTCGCCCACTATGCCAGTGAGCTGACGCAACATCTCCTGCGAGTTGGTCATGTTTTCTCTTCTTCGTCATTTATTTGCTGCGATATTGGACAGCCAGATAAACGTGACGTCAATCATTCATCGGCACTGATCAACAAATAACGCACTGAATCATTATCCCTTTATCTTTCGTGGGGAAAAGTCGGCGTACCGATAAAAATGCGCGGGCAATCACAATTCAGATCGAAAGAAACTCAGGCGAAAACGTGATGGCAGGCTAAATGCGTTTCACACCATGAAATAAATATAACCGGATGATTTTATTGGTTTTGTTAAATAATGGGTAAGAATTGCAATGTGATAAATATCACAAAAAACAATGACTATTAATCCTTGTCAACGTCAGAGGGAATGAAATACATGGCAAAAATGTGATCTCTGTTGCAAATAGAAAAGTCGTTCACCGGAAGAATGAATGTCAGACGCGCAGCATACGGAGTGATGACAATGAGAATTGGCATAGTGATAAGCGGTGGCGATGTTACCGGAATAAATAACTTTGTGTTTCAGATATCACGTATGACGCAGGCGGATATGGTGTTATTTAATGGAGGCATTCCCGGTTTATTAGAAAATCGCCATCAGGAAATGTCACAGCGCGATCTGGTGGACTATGCCATCACTTCCATTCCCGTGATGCAATCAGGACGAACCACGCGAAAATTAATTCGCCCTGAGTATGAGATGATCGCCAAACAACTCAAATCGCTGCGCATTGATGTATTAATTATGGCCGGGGGGGATGGCTCATTACAGTTTTTACATACATTAAGTGAATTCGGCGTGAATTGCTTTGGTGTAGGCATGACCATTGATAATGATGTTTTTGGCAGTGACTACACCATTGGTTTCTCTACCGCTTGTGAGCAAGTCTTGAAAGAAGTCTCGAAGTTAAGAAATACCGGCCGTGCATTAACCGGTCGCGTATTCATGGTGGAGTTGCTCGGCGGTTATTGTGGTGAATTGACGCTGCAATCAGCAATCAAATCCAATGCTGATTTTGCGCTGATTCCGGAGTGCCAAATCCCAACACAAGAGTTGGCAGAGCGCATCACGCAACGGCTTGCTGCACAAAACAGTGTGGTAATCCTCTGCTCTGAAGGCTACACCCGCGAATACTCGCCGGGCTTTCAGGGCGCGATTGATACCTTAATTAAACAGATTGAGCCGCTAATAGGGGTACGAATTCGTAAAACTATTATCGGTTACGGCTTGCGTAGTGGTGACCCGACCTGTGAAGAGATTTATCAAGGCACCATTATGGCCAGTGAAGTTGCGCGCTGTATTCAGTCGGGGATGCGCAACAAAGCGGTGATTATTAATGGCAGTAATCGACCGATACCGATTGATCTTATAAGCATGAAAAAACGCCTGGTTGATACCGAAGGGCATCATTACAAACTTGCTAAACAACTGCATATTCTGTGAGGAAAACGCCATGCTGAAAATATTATGTGTCTGTGGATGTGGTCTGGGCTCCAGTTTCGCTATCGAAATGAGTGCCAAATCCGTATTAAAGAAACTCGAAATTGAAGCGGATATTGATCACACCACGATTTCAGAAGCCAATGCTTTTAAATCCGACATGATTCTAACCCAAAAAGCCTTTGCGGATGTCCTGAATGCCGATGCCAGCCCCGAGCAAATCAAACGGGTGATTATTCTCAATAAGCTGACCGACAAGGCAGAAATTGAAGAAAAAATCGTGGCGTTTATGAAAGAACGTAATCTGAAGGTTGCTAACCATGAATAGTGTGATCAACTTCCTGGTAAAAGACTTATTAGGGCAGGCATCGATTTTGATCGCCTTTATTGCCCTGATTGGTCTGCTACTGCAGAAAAAATCCGCAGGTAAGGTGGTGGAAGGCACCTTTAAAACGCTGCTGGGCTTCTTAATTATGATGGCGGGTATCAACATTATTGTCGGTACGCTGACCTTCCTGAATACCATCTTCACCCACGGTTTTGGCATGAAGGGCTATATCACCGATGTGGCCGCCATTGCCGGATTAGCCAGCCGCGAGTTGGGATCAGAAGTGGCGCTGACATTGTTGGTGATCTTTATCGTCAACATCATCATCGCGCGTCTGACGCCGTTCAAATACATCTTCCTCACCGGGCAGGCGCTGCTGTGGATGGCAACCATCGGCGCGGTGATTGGCTACAAAGCCGGGCTGACAGGTTTACCGCTGATCCTGACGGGCGGCATCTTCGGCGGCATTATGGCGGTCGTGATGCCAGCGCTGGCTCAGCCGGTGGTGCGCCGAATCACGGATTCCGATGATGTGGCACTCGGACACTTCTGCACCATTGGCTACTTGTTGACAGCGGCAGTGGCGAAGGTGGTCGGTAAAGGCTCGCGCTCAACGGAAGATCTCAAGCTGCCAGACAACTTCAAGTTCCTGCAGGACACCTATCTGTCGATGGCAGTGGTGATGGTACCGATGTACCTGATCCCGGCAGTGGCAGCAGGCCCAGAATTTATCGGCCAGTACAGCAACGGCATGAACTACCTGATGTATGCCTTCATGCAGTCGATTCAGTTTGTTGCGGGTGTCTTCGTGTTGTACAGCGGTGTGCGTTTACTGCTGAACGAACTGGTGCCAGCCTTCCGTGGTATCGCTATGCGCCTGGTGCCGGATGCCAAACCGGCACTCGATTGCCCGGTAATGTTCCCTTACGCACCGAATGCTGTGATTGTCGGCTTCCTGGCAACAACGCTGGGTTCCGTGGTCGGTATGCTGGTATTCCCAATGTTCGGTCTGGCGATGATTCTGCCTGGGCTGCTCACTAACTTCTTTGCTGGTGGCACCGCTGGCGTGTTTGGTAACGCGCTGGGTGGACGCCGCGGAGCGATGATTGGCGGCTTTGTACACGGTCTGTTTATCACCTTTTTGCCGGCCATTCTGGTACCGATGCTCGAAAGCTACGGCTTCACCGGTGTGACCTTCAGTGACTCTGACGTCATCAGTACCGGACTGGTATTGGGTCATGCGTTCCAGGGCAACTGGTTGTTCGTCGCACTCTTTATTGTCTTTATCACTCTGATCGCCTGGTTTGTTAACGGAAAATCCCCTAAATCCCACGAGGAAAAGCTTCATGAAACTTTATAACTTTACCGATCTGTTACAGGTGGCTAAACAACGTGAATTTAAAGCGCTAGGTTCCTTTAATTTGCACTGCCTGGAAATGTTACCGGCCTTTTTTAAAGCAGCAGAGAAAACCAACAGTCCATTAATGATTCAGATCTCAACCGGCACGGCGAAATATCTCGGACACAAATTATTAGTCGATGCGATTCGCTCATTATCTGAAAGCCGTAATGTACCGACGTGCCTGCATTTGGATCACTGTTCAGATCTCGATGCGATTCAAACGGCACTGGACGCCGGATTCAGCTCCATTATGTACGACGGCTCGCATTTATCAATTGAAGAGAATATTGCCAATACGCGTCGCGTGATTGATATGGCGCGCCCATTGCAGGTATCGGTTGAAGCCGAACTGGGTGCTATCGGGGGTTCAGAAGACGGTAAAGAAGTCGAAATGAACGATGCGTCCTTTACCACCGTAGATGATGCTAAGCGTTTCGTGGATGAAACAGGCGTTGATATGCTGGCCATCTCCATCGGTACTGTACATGGACTGTATACCGGTAAAGCGCATATTCAGCATCAGCGTCTGGCGGATATTACTGAAGCGACTAAAACCCCGTTGGTGTTGCACGGCGGTACGGGCGTGAGTGATGAAGACATGCGCCTGGCCGTGCGCAGCGGTATCGAAAAAGTGAACGTCGGCACGGAAATGAATGTGCAGTGGGTGGCAAACTGCAAGCAGACGTTTGAAAAAGGTAAAGTGAATGACAGCGTACGCAACTTCCTGGTGCCCGCAAATGATGCCGTTACCAATGTGCTGGTAGAAAAGATTTCACTGTTCCGTTAAGTACGACTCACTCATGACGTAATAAACCTGAGGTGCCCTGGCGCCATTCGGGGCAGGAGACGCTATGTTTGGATTCTTGAAAAAGGGCTCAGAAAATAAGAGCCAGGATTCACAAGAAATAGATCTTCAGGCAGAAACCATCAGTGGAAAAATTAGCGAGCTGGAACAACAGCTCGCTGTTAATCCGCAAGCGGTCGATGCGCAAAAACAATTAATGCTGGAATATAATCGTGCATTAAATATCTTTGCGAAAAGCCGTCGTTTTCGTCAGGAAATTGATCCGCTGTTCGTTAAAATTGATGAACTGCGTAATACCATTCGCAAATCAATTTAAGGAGGCAGTATGAGTATTAAGCGACTGCTGCAAGAAGCGAATGCGATTCAGGTGGGGATCAGCGCCACGGACTGGCGCGAAGTGATCGCGCTGGCCGCACAACCGTTGGTGAGCGGTGGATATGTGAAGAATTCCTATCCGGAGGCGGTGATAGCCAATACCCTGACGCACGGCGCTTATTATGTGTTTGAGGAAGGGATAGCCATTCCGCATGCGCGTCCGGAAACGGGCGTGCTGAAAGATTGCTTCAGCATGATTGTGCTGGATGAGCCGATCTCTTTTGAAGGGAGTGACAAAGCCGATATCGTGATCATGTTCGGCGCGCGCGACAGCAATGCGCACATCGAAGAGGGCATTCGCGCCATCGTCTCATTATTGGAAGATGAAGAGACGCTGATGCGGTTACGCCAGGCCAGCAGTGTGGCGGAGGTGATAGAAATCCTATGACTTCTCACACTGCAGAAAAGGTGGTGGTGCTGGTCAACGGCATCCCCGCGTCGGGGAAAAGCACCCTGACACGCGCCATGGCGGAGCAGTTTGGTTTTCCAGTGCTGACGCTGGACAGCCTGAAAGAACCGTTTATGGCCAGTTTCGCGCCGGTGGACCGACTGCGTAACCGGCAGTTGGGGTGCGCGGCCTATCAGGCGATCTGGAAGGTGGTCGGACAGGCTCCCAACTGCTGCGTTTACCTGATTGACGCCTGGTTTGGTTTCCAGCCCAAAGAAGTGCTGCAGCAAGGATTGCAGCAGGCGGGCATTACCCGGGTACTGGAGCTGTGGCTTTCCATCACACCGGACGACGCGGTCGCGCGCTATCAGTTACGATTGACCGATCGCATGCCAGGCCATCCAGGTGCCGAGTACCTGCCGGAACTGCGAAAGCTGGCGGAAACGGCGCAGCCGATGGCGCTCGGACCGGTGCTGCAACTTGATGCGGCCGACCCGGATGAAGCGGCCGCGTGTGCCTGGTTGCAGCGTCAGCTGCGGCTGCCGGTGAGTGCTCAGCCCGCTTTGTCTGCATCAGGTTGAAAGAAGTCCGCCAGTAAGGCGCTGAACTGTTGATCGTGTTGACGATCGTCAGCCAGCTGGCGGCAGATTTCCCCTAATGCGCGATAAAGCTGGTCGGTGGCCAGTTCGCCCTGATTGAGCGTGGCAATCTCATCCATCTCCGCCGCCCAGCGCCAGGCTTTTGGCAGCATGTCCGGGGCGGCTTTTTCCATTCGTTTCAGCAGGGCCTGCTGGCTCTCCTGCATCTCTTCACGTAACGCTTCGGCGGCACCCACGCGGCTGGCATTAATCAGCATCGCCGAGGTCAGCAGGGTAATGCCTTTGTTGATACCGGCGTACGCCATCTTCAATGCTGAGGCGGCGCCGTTTTCAGCGTTCATCACCCGTATCCGCAATCCATAATCACTTAACTGCGCCAGTTTTCCGGCATGGGGTCCTGCAAACCATAAGCGTGGTCCGGTGGGATTTTGCTCGCCCGGCGGCAAGCCAATAATCGCTGCATCGGCAAAGGGTGTGCCGGTGCTTTCGATCACCTGAGCCACCTGCTTTAGCGTCTCCGGACTGATGGCGTTGCAATCTACATACAGCGGCTTATGTGCGGCAGCTTGCAGAAGCGGGGCCATCTGCTGCGCCCAGCTGAGTGCCGATTCGGGCGGCAGGATTGAAAGGATAATATCGGCCTCGCAAATCGCCTCTGCGCTGCAGTTGGCAATATTGGCTTGTTGTGCACGCTGTTGAGATTGAGCGGAGCGTTGGCTTAGCGGGGTAATCACCTGCGCCCCGTGCTGGGCAAGCACAGCCCCGATGGCCGCGCCCATAGCGCCCGGTGCGGCGATAGCAATAGTCGTCATCACGATAACTCCTTCAGGCATCAAGTTCTCAGTATGGAACGTGTTAAAAGGATCGTGTGCAGGGAAGTGCAAGCAAATACAACCGTTAACTCGATGTGGTTTTGCCCCGGCACTTTTATTACTGCTGACGGTGGCGCTGTGGACAATTTGGCGGGGAAGAAAACGGGCCGCAAGCGCTTATGGTCATCCCGGATCGTGATAATAACCGCATGATTTGATAAGGCATATTTCATACGCTCAACCAGGCTTGATGGATGTTCTGCATGATATTGCGCATCCATCAAGGAGACCTGTATGAAAATTGATTTGCACGGTAAAACCGCATTAGTCACTGCCTCAACGGGCGGCATTGGCTTCGCCATCGCTCAGGGATTGGCTGAGAGTGGGGCCGAAGTGGTGCTTAACGGTCGCAGTGAAGCCTCGGTAAGCCGCGCGCGTGAGAAGCTGAATGGATTGGTGGCGGGGGCCAAAATTCATACTTTTATTGCCGATCTGGGTAGCGCGCAGGGCGTGAAGCAGTTGCTTAATGGGTTACCGCCCATCGATATTCTGGTCAACAATGCGGGGATTTATGGTCCGCAGGACTTCTATGCCACCGATGACGAAACCTGGGAAGCCTACTGGCAAACCAATGTGATGTCAGGCGTGCGACTGTCGCGCGCTTTGTTGCCGGATATGGTGAAACGTGGCTGGGGCCGCGTGGTATTTATCTCTTCTGAGTCGGCACGCAATATCCCTGCCGATATGGTGCATTACGGTGTGACTAAAACCGCGCAGCTCTCACTGGCGCGCGGGCTGGCGAAAGTGGCCGCAGGGAGCGGCGTGACGGTGAATAGCGTGCTGCCGGGCCCCACGATCTCCGATGGCTTTGCCGCGATGATGGAAGATGAGGTAAAACGTACCGGAAAATCGTTAGAGGTGCTGGCAAAAGAGTTTGTGATGGCACAGCGGCCGAGTTCGGTGATTCAGCGCGCGGCAACGGTCGATGAAGTTGCCAATATGGTGGTATACGTCTGTTCACAACAGGCATCAGCAACCTCCGGCGCGGCGTTGCGCGTTGATGGCGGTGTGGTGGATGATATTGTTTAACCATTTGATGGTAAGCACAAAACCGTAGCGGCGTGATTTATCGCGCCTTCTGACAGCTATCAAACTGCCAGAAAGCATAAATCATTCGCTGCTACGCTATCGACATGCAAAACACCAAGACAAAAGTTTACACAGCAAAGCTTGGTGTTTCTGCTGCATGTGCATAAAATGCCCGCACTTTACTCTGGGGCGATGGCATGACCAAATCAGCACAACGCGCAAAATGGATTCTGGCACTGCTTTGTCTGGTGCTGGCGTTCTGTCTCGCCCAGCGTAGCTTTAATCTGCCGAGTGCCCCTCAGGCGCAGATCAGCGCCTCGTCGTTCAGCGATCATGAAACGTTCGGTGGCGAAAAACTCTGCTCCATCAGCGGAAAATCACTGCACGCGGCTGCCCCGATTATCGACAGCGTCATGCCGTTTTTATTGATGGTCGTGGCTCTGCTTACCACGCTATGTCCGTCCAATGCTGTTAGCGGCTATCGTCGCGAACCCCTCTTTCCGCCGATACAGCGGCGGCATCTGACCTTCTGTGTCTTCCGGGAATAACACCACGCTGTCCATCGCGTAAACCTTGTTATTCACCGGAGAAAAATGAATGAATCTCTTTATCAGGAGCCTATTGCTCCTGTTGGTCAGTTGCACGAGTATTGTGCACGCTGCCGACACAGGCTGGCTGCGTAATGCACAAAACAGCCATGCAGAAGTGCGCTTACGCAACGCAAACAATGGCGCCGATGCGCAAATATTGCTGGATATCCGCCTGGAAAAGGGTTGGAAAACCTACTGGCGGTCGCCGGGCGAAGGCGGCGTGGCCCCTGAAATTCGCTGGCAAACGCCCGATGTCAATGCCACGTGGTATTGGCCAGCACCTGCTCGTTTTGACGTGAGCGGACTTACCACCCAAGGCTATAAAGGCGATATCACGCTGCCGATCGAGTTGGCTAAGGTGTCAGATAAACACCTCGCCGGCACGCTCACGCTGTCGACCTGTAGCGATGTCTGCATTCTGACCGATTTCCCTTTCACGCTGGATTTCAACCAGCAAGCTGATAGTGATTTCGCCCGTGATTACGCCCAGGCGATGGGGCAGATCCCCGCTGAAAGCGGTTTGACCGATCAACTCGACGTCAGCAACGTCAATGGCGAACTCCAAATCCGCGCTCAGCGTCAGGGTGGTTGGACTAAACCTGAGCTGTTCTTCGACTATCCAAAAGGCAGCATGCTGGCAGCACCGCAGATCACGGTGAAGGGCGACATACTCCGCGCTCGGGTCGCGGTCACCGATGAGTGGGGCGAAGCAGCACCCGATTTGTGGGGCAAAACCTTGTCGCTGGTGGTCGTTGACGCGGGAATTGCCCAGCAGAGTTCTGTGGTCATCGGCGCGCAGCCACTTGTCACAGGCGGAAGCCCACAAACCCTATGGTCGGTGATATTGCTGGCACTGATGGGCGGCTTAATCCTCAATCTCATGCCTTGTGTGCTGCCGGTACTGGCGATCAAACTCAGCAGTCTCGTACAGCAACAGGGGCAATCACGCCGTCAGACTCGCCAGCAGTTCCTCGCCTCCAGCGCCGGAATCCTGTTCTCGTTCCTGCTGCTCGCGGCGTTGATGACTGGCCTGCGGCTTAGCGGCCAGGCGCTGGGCTGGGGCATCCAGTTCCAGAGCAGTGGTTTCCTGCTATTGATGGTACTGGTGATGTTCCTGTTCACCGCCAGTCTGTTCGATTTGCTGCATTTCCGTTTACCTTCCGGTCTTAACACCCGACTGGCAACGCAGGGCGGTAGCGGGCTGCTGGGGCATTTTGGTCAGGGGGCATTTGCCACCTTACTGGCGACGCCGTGCAGCGCGCCTTTTCTCGGAACCGCAGTGGCCTATGCGCTTACCGCACCCTTGCCGCAGCTGTGGTTGCTGTTTGCGGCACTCGGTATCGGTATGAGCTTGCCATGGCTGTTGGTGGCGGCATTGCCAGGTTTGGCGCGCTGTCTGCCGCGTCCGGGGCGCTGGATGGTTCATCTGCGTACTCTGCTTGGTCTGTTAATGCTGCTCGCCACCTTCTGGCTGGTCACGCTGTTGATCCCGCATTGGGGTAGCACCGTTGCCACGGTACTGGGTGGCGTATTGCTGCTGGTGCTCTGTGGCTGGTTAATTCAGCGTCGGGCGCTGCAACAAGCCGGTGTGGTATTTATCACTCTGACGTTGGTGGGGGCGGTATTCCTGATGACGCGCATTGAGCCAGAGGAGGAAACGCTCTGCTGGCAGCCGCTGACCGAAGCGGCAATCAATCAGGCGCTGGAGCAAGATAAACGCGTGTTTGTCGATGTCACCGCCGACTGGTGCATTACCTGCAAGGTGAATAAATCCCGCGTGCTGAATCAACCTGACGTGCGCGCCGCGCTGAAAGCCGACGATGTGGTGCTGCTGCGCGGTGACTGGACCCAGCCCGATCCGGCGATCGGTGAATTCCTGCGTAAACGCGACCGTGTCGCCATCCCTTTTAACCAAATTTATGGCCCGGCACTGCCGCATGGCCACATTTTGTCACCGTTGCTGAGTCGTGAAGCGGTGATTTCTACTCTCTCTGAGGCCAAAAAATGATCAAGAAATCCCTGTTACTGTCACTGATGTTCCTGGCTATGCCTGTACTGGCGGCGGCACCTTTTACACCTGAACAAGAGGCACGCATCAAACAGCTGATTCGAGAAACGCTGGTGCAGAATCCGGCGATTCTGGCCGAAGCAGCGGATGCCTTTGATAAAGAAGCGGCGAAACAGCAGCAGAGCGTTGTCGCGCAGATGGTGAAGAAAAACCACGATGCCTTGTTCAACGATGCGGGTTCACCACGCATCGGCGCTGAAAAACCCGCGCTGACGCTGGTGTACTTCACTGACTACAACTGCGTGTTCTGTAAGAAATTCGATGCGGATATTGAGAAGCTGCTGAAAACCTATCCACAGGTGGCGGTGGTATTAAAACCGCTGCCGTATCGTGCCGAAACCTCTTTGACATCCGCGCGTCTGGCGTTAACGGTTTGGGAACAACAACCTAAAAACTTCCTGAAACTCCATGAGCGCTTAATGGCGAAAAAGGGTAACCACGATGAGGCGAGCATTGCCGCGGCGCTGGATAAAACCGGCATTAAGCTGAAAGAACCCAGCAAAGCCAGCCTCGATACCATCAACGAGAACCTGACGCTGGCGCAGCAGTTAGGTGTTCAGGGCACACCCGCCACGCTGGTGGGCAATGAGCTGATCAGCGGCGCGGTGCCGTATGCGCAACTCGAAGCGGCAGTGAAGGGCGCGTTGCAGGCGAAGCCATGATGCGCATTAAGCGCTGGCTGCGTGAAGCGCTCTGGCTGGTGCTGATCGCCGCTGCTGTCATTTGGGGGATGGATTGGCTGCGCGCCCCGCAGCTGCCAGCCGATCTGGCACAACAGCCGCTAACGACGCTGCAAGGCGAAGTCAATCTGGCCACATTAAGCCAGGACAAGCCGGTGCTGGTGTATGTGTGGGCCACCTGGTGCGGGGTGTGCAAACTCACCACGCCAACGGTAGCCGCGCTCAGCCAGAGCGGTACGCAGGTGGTGAGCGTGGCATTGCGGTCGGGTGATGACTCGCGTGTTGCGACCTGGTTGGAGAAGAAAGGGCTGCAAGGCCCAGCGGTGAACGATGAAAACGGTGCAGTGAGTCAACGCTGGGATATCAGCGTGACACCGACCTTTATCGTATTGCAGCAGGGCAAAGTGGTGAGCACCACCACCGGCTGGAGCAGCAGTTGGGGATTGAAATTGCGGCTCTGGTGGGCGGAAAAATTTAGCTAGCGCGTAAGTGAATGTCAGATCGCGCTAAACAGCGTATTGACTGACAGATAGGATTACTGCTTAGCCAGGCTGTCACTTCTCGGAGTGGCAGCTTTTTTCGTGCTAAGGCAAACGAATGACGTGAAGGCACCGTGTTAGCGGCGCGAGGACCGCCAGCCCCAAAGCGGCCCCAGACTGCGTTAACGCTGATCGTTTAACAGACAAGCGGCAATCCAGCAGGAACGCATGCGCTATCCAGAGATGTAACTGCATGTGTATCCGCTATCTACCGCGCTCCGAGGAAATCCTCGCGCTGCGGTGTAAAGGTATCCAGCAGGGTACCCGCTTCCAGACAAACGCAGCCGTGCACCACATTGGGCGCTTTATACAACGTATCTCCAGCGCCGACCTCCTGCGTAAGCCCATCAATCGTAAAAGCGAAACGGCCCGACAACACGTAGGTTAGTTGTTCATGTGGATGATGATGCAACGGTCCAACCGCATCCTTCTCAAAGGTCACTTCGACCGCCATCATCCGTCCCCCGTGGGCCATGACTCGCCTCTTCACGCCGTTACCGAGGTCTTCCTGAGTGGTTGCGCTTTTATAAATAAACATGGGTTCTCCTCACCAGTGACTTCATCAATGTGTGACGTAAATCACACCGAAAAGGGCATTTCAGGGCTGCATTTTAGCGCACCTTGATTAAAATGAAACAGTGTTTCAATTTAATTTGAGGATGGATCATGAAAATCGCTTTGATGATGGAAAATAGCCAGGCCGCTAAGAACGCAACCGTATGGAAGGAGCTGCAAACCGTCGCGCAACCGCTCGGCCATCAGGTATTCAACGTCGGCATGAGCGACGAGCAGGATCACCATCTGACTTATATTCACCTCGGCATCATGGCCAGCGTCCTGCTTAACAGCAAAGCGGTGGACTTTGTGGTCGCCGGTTGTGGCACCGGACAGGGCGCCTTGGTATCGCTCAACCTGCATCCTGGCGTGGTGTGTGGCTATTGTATCGATCCCGCTGATGCCTATCTGTTTGCTCAGATCAACAATGGCAACGCGCTTTCGCTGCCGTTCGCCAAAGGTTTTGGCTGGGGTGCTGAACTGAATCTGCGCTTTATCTTTGAGAAGGCCTTTACCGGCGAAAAAGGTCTGGGTTACCCGCCAGAGCGCAAAGAGCCGCAGGTGCGCAATGCGGGCATTCTCAATGAAGTCAAAGCCGCGCTGATGAAAGACAATTACCTCGATTCACTGCGCGCGCTGGACCCTGAGTTGGTAAAAACCGCAGTGAGCGGGGCGCGTTTGCAGGAGTGCCTGTTCGAACACGGACAGAATCAGGATATCGTGCGATACGTGCGTGAATTGCTTTAATGCGCTGCTGTTAAGCGGATCTTGCTACTCAAATCAGGTGCGCACCCTTGCGCACCTGATCAGAACTCACCTCAGCGCCATCCCCGTTAATGGCAACCCGTACCGTTTAAGCCCTACTCGACTCCACCAACATCTGTGTATACGCCACTTGCGCGCGATTCCCCACCAATGCATCGACATCCAGCGTCTCCAGCATTTTCCCGTGCTGCATGACGGCAACCCGATGGCACAGATGCGCCACCACACCGAGATCGTGTGTCACCATTAAATAAGTAAGATTCTCCTGCTGCTGTAAATCACTCAACAGGTTCAGGATCTCTGCCTGTACGGAAACATCCAGCGCCGAGGTCGGCTCATCCAGTAACAGCACGCGCGGTTCGAGGATTAACGCACGTGCAATCGCCACACGCTGACGCTGACCGCCCGAAAGCTGATGCGGATAACGAGTTTGCCAGGCGCGGTTCAAGCCCACTTTTTCCAGCATGGTAATCACGCGCTGGGAACGTTGTCCGATACCGTGAATATGCAGCGGCTCTTCAAGAATGTCGCCAATAGTATGGCGCGGATGCAACGAGCCATAAGGATCCTGGAACACCATCTGCACCTGGCGGCAGAGGGCACGATCAATGCGATGCTCCAGTTTTCGTCCTGCAATGGCGAGATCTCCATCCCAATGGGTAAACAGCCCGGCAAGACATTTCAGCACAGTGGTTTTCCCCGATCCAGACTCGCCGACCAGACCAAAAATTTCTCCTTCACGCACCGACAAATTGACGTCATATAGCACCTGATTGCGCTGCTCGTCCTCGCCAAAGCTGAGGTTAAGGTGACTCACACGGATCATCTCGTTCATGCTCACTCCTTAAGGTTGTAACCAGCTGGCCTGGCGCTGTAGCACTGGCAACCGAGAACGGCGCGCATCCATATCCGGCAGCGCGGCCAGTAATCCCTGGGTATAAGGATGCTGGGCGTGGTCGAGTTGATCGGCAGACAGCGATTCGACCACGCGACCGGCATACATCACCAATACGCGATCGCAAAAGCGCCGCACCAGATTGAGGTCGTGACTGATAAAGATCAGGCCCAGTCCGCGCTGTTGCACCAGTTCATCCAGCAGCGTCAATACCTGCAAGCGAACGGAAACATCCAGCGCCGAGGTCGGTTCATCGGCGATCAGCAGTTCCGGGTCGGTAATCAGCATCATGGCGATCATCACACGCTGACCTTGTCCGCCGGAGATCTCATGTGGGTAGCACTGATAGACGCGCTGAGGATCGCGGATCTGCACCACCTCCAGCATCTCCAGCGCCCGCTGGCGTGCCACCTCACGCTGCCCCGGATGGTGACTGCGCCAGGCTTCGGCAATTTGTTCACCCACGCGTACCACGGGATTCAGCGAGTATTTCGGGTCCTGCATGATCATCGAAATACGCTTGCCGCGCACGGCACGCATTTGTGCAGGAGAAGCCCGCAGCAGATCGACATCAGCAAACTGCATGCGCTGGGCGGTAACCTGCGCGCTGCGCGGATGCAGTTGCAACAGTGCGCGGCCCACCGTGGATTTACCTGAGCCTGATTCGCCAACGATGGCCAGTTTCTCTTTGCCTAACTGAAAAGAGATGCCGCGCACTGCTGGGGTAATCTGGCGTCCGTTAACGAAATTAACCTGAAGATCCTGCACGTCGAGCAGGGGAGCAACGCTATTCGCTGCGGGGATCGAGAATGTCACGTAAGCCATCTCCTAAGAAGTTAAACGCCAGACTGTTGATCAGAATCGCTAACCTAGGCACGGTGACCACCCACCAGCACTCCAGCATATACGTGCGGCCACTGGCGATCATCGCGCCCCATTCCGGTTCGGGTGGCTGCGCGCCTAAACCGAGGAAACCCAGACCTGCCGCGGTCAAAATGATGCCCGCCATATTCATCGTGATGCGGATGATCACCGAAGGCAGACACAGCGGCACAATGTGCTTCCACAAAATACGCAGAGACGAGGCACCTTGCAGGCGCACGGCAGAGACAAAGTCTGCCTGCCGCAGCGACAGCGCTTCCGCGCGTGCCAGTCGAGCAATCGGCGGCCAGGCGGTGAGGGTAATCGCCATCACCACATGTTCCAGGCCGGGGCCAAGCGCCGCGACAAACGCCAGCGCCAGCACCAGGCTCGGGAATGAGATGAAGATATCGGTGACGCGCATTAATACGCTGTCCACTTTGCCTCCAAAGTAGCCGGCGGTGACGCCCAACAGCAGGCCTAATGGCCCGACGGTGATCGACACCAGCATGACGATATACAAGGTAATGCGCGCGCCCCACACTAAGCGGCTGAAGATGTCGCGTCCAAACTCATCGGTGCCAAACCAGTGCTGCGCGTTCGGCGGCGTGAGTGCGTTATTCAAATCCTGAATCAAGGGGTGGTAGGGGGCGATCCACGGCGCAAACAGCGCCACGATCAGCAACAGTAAAATGATGCCGCCGCCGATGGCCGTGAGAGGGTTACAAGCCATTTGCCACAGGAAATGGGCTATACGCGAGAGCGTACGACGATAGCGCGCCACACGTTCGCGCGTGGCGCTGGCATGAAGCAGATCGAGAGAGGCAGTCATACTTTGGTCCTCGGATCGAATACCTGATAAAGCAGGTCGGAAAGCAGGTTAAGCAGCACGAAAATCAGGCCGACCACCAGCACGCAGCCCATCACCGCATTCATATCGCCGAGCATCAAACTGCCCGTGAGATAAGAGCCAAAGCCGGGCCATGAGAACACGGTTTCAATCAACACTGCCCCTTCGAGCAGGGATCCGTACGCCAGTGCCACCACCGTCAGCAATTGCACCAGAATATTGCGGAAGGCGTGTTGCCAAATCACTTGCCACTCGGTCAGCCCTTTCACCCGCGCGGTCAGGATGAACTCCTGCGACAGCTGCGCAAGCATAAAGCTGCGCGTCATACGGCTGATGTAGGCCAGCGAGTGGAAACCTAACAGCGAAGCGGGCAGGATCAGATGATTGAGCGCGTTGTTAAACACCGTAATATTGCCCGCCAGCAGTGCATCCACTAGCAGCAGGCCAGTGCGGCGCGGCACAATGCCATCCAGACTGAAATCAACCCGTCCGGCACCGCCAACCCAACCCAAATGCGCGTAAAACAGCAGTAAACCGATCATGCCGACCCAGAAGATTGGCGTGGAGTAACCGGCCAGACTGATAATGCGCACCAGATAATCCACCAGACTGTTGCGGCGTGCCGCAGCCCAGACGCCCAGCGGTACGCCGAGTCCGGTGCCAAGTACAATCGCCAGCGTGGCGAGTTCCAGGGTGGCCGGGAACACACGCAGGATATCGTTAATCACCGGCTGTCCGGTGAGCAGCGCCAGCCCAAGATTGCCGTGCAGCAAGCCTTGCAGGTAGATCCAGAACTGCATCCACAGCGGTTTATCAAAGCCTAACTGGTGATAAACCTGCTGGTAAGTGGCGTGGTCGGCATCCGGTCCAACAATCGCCAGTACCGGATCGAGCGGCATCACGCGGCCAATAAAAAAGGTCAGCAGCAACAGGCCGAACAGCGTGATGGCGACCTGCAATGCGCGGCTGCGCACCCGCCGCCAGTGGCGTTTGGTTAAGGTCATTGGACACCTCCGACCAGGCTGTTTGGCGTTTTCCACACATCACGCAGGAAGGTGGTGGCAGAAGGATGCGACACATAATCCTGTACGCGATTATTTACCACCACGGAATCGGTCATCTGCGAAATCGGCATCAGCGCCGGGATCAACTGGTCGTAACGCTGTTGAATCGCCACGTAATCCTGCTGCTGTTTGAGACTGTCTCGTTCCAGCAGCGCCTGATCGATCATCTGATTAAGCTGAGCATCGTAGAAGCTGGTGCGCCAGCCCTGGAAGTTGGTGAGTCGGGCGCTGTCGGCGTTATTCGGGTTGTACACCAGCGATCGCAAACTGGAGTGCGGATGCGGTTCAACACCACTGCCGCCACGCCCCACCAGCAGATTGAACTGACGTTCGCGCATTGCGCCATAAATCTGGTTGCCAGTGCCGGTGATGATTTTGGCGCGAATGCCTGCCTGCATCAGCGTGGATTGAATGGCGATAGCGATGTTCAGGAACGGTTGATCGGCCAGCACACGCAAGGTGGTGTCGAAGCCATTGGGGTAGCCCGCTGCGGCCAGCAACGCTTTGGCTCGCGGCACATCAAGACGATAGCCGGGATCGGGCAGTGTTTCAGGCATACCAGACTGGATCGGACGCTGATGCAAAGTGCCATAACCGGCCATCAGGGTTTTATTGATGCCCTGATAATCGACTAAGTAGCGCACGGCTTCGCGCACCTGCGGATTGGCGAAGTGGTCATCCTTCATGCTCATCGCCAGGTAATAAAGGGTGCCTTTCTGCACCGCATCAATGGTGAGATCCGGATCGTGGCGCAGCGCCTGCACATCAGGAATGGCCATGTTACTGGCAATGTCGATATCGCCTTTCTCCATCATCAAGCGCAAGGTTTGTGACTCCTGCAAATGCCGAAACACCACGCGGGTTAACCTGGGAGCGCCACGCCAGTAATTTTCATCCCTGCTCATGCGCAATACATCTTTGGCCTGCCAGACATCAAGACGGAACGGGCCGGAACCGGCTTCGTGCGTGGTCAGCCAGCGGTTGCCCCAGTCATCGTTCACCGCGTTGGCCTGTACAGTTTTACTGTCCAGCACCACCATGCTGCCGAGTGCTGCCAGGGAGTAGATCACCAGTTGCGGATCGTTAGGCTTAGGCAGCTGGATCACCACCGTGCGGGCATCAGGTGCAGTGATCATCTGATCCACGTTGTCTTTACTGAAGCCATAGGATTTCCACACTGACGCCTGAGCCAGATTGAGATGCAACACCCTGCGCATCGACCAAATCACGTCTTCGCTGGTGAGTGGGTTACCGGAATGGAAATGCACGCCTTCGCGCAGATGGAAAGTGAGTTGGCGATGATCGGCGCTGATCTCCCAACGTTCCGCCAGAGCAGGGCGCACGTGGGTGAGCTGGCGCGGATCTAACTCGACGAGCCCATCATAAAGATTGACCACAATGCCCACCACTTCATTGCCGGTCATGGCAGCGGGATCGAGCGTCAATAGGTTGTTCATGTTCATGCCCACAATCAGCTGGTCGTCTGGCGTGGCGGCCAGCAGCGACGGGCTACCCGTGAGCAGCATTAGCGCGGCGCACCATGCTCTGCAATAACGAGATATGTTCATAAGCAAAGTCCAGCAGGTCAGAGGTTTATAGTTGTTTGCCGTACTGCTTGTGTTCGACGCTTACCAGCGATTGAGCGTGTGGGTTTCAATCCAGCTGAAATTAATGTCCTCCCCAAGTCCAGGCCGGGTAGGCAGGTGAACAAAGCCCTGATCGTCCATCGGATCGACCAGGCTATTGAGGTAGGCCGGCGGCTGTTCGTAATCGAGGAAAGGGTGCAACAACCCCCGTTCGTACCAACGGCAGTTACGAATTGCACCCACCACCGCGATGCTGGCCGCGCCGTTGCCGTGCACTTCACAATCCATGCCGAAGGCTTCTGCCAGGCTGGCCACTTTCAGGGTGGCAGAGATGCCACCGACGCCGTTGGCTCCGGCACGCAGGATGTCACAGGCACCTGCACGCACCCAGTCGGCACGACTGTGGTGTTTGCCGCCGAGGCTTTCCGGGCCGAGTACGTCAATGCTGAGATTTTCCGCCAGCCAGGCGTAAGAGGCCATACTCTCCTCTTCCATCGGTTCTTCAAACCAGGCGAAGTTAAGCTTCTCCAGCGCTTTACCTATGGTGAGTGCCTCGCTGCGACTGTACCAGTGGTAGCCATCCAGCATCAGGGCGATATCCGGACCTACCGCTTCGCGTACCGCGGCACAGGCTTTGATATCCATTGAGGTGCTGGGGGCGAAAGAAACCGGCGGCATCCAGGTATGCAGTTTTATGGCTTGATAACCGCGTGCTACCAACTTCTCGGCAAACTGGGCGTACTCGTCCGGCGTTGAGAGGCCACCCTCCAACTCATCGCCGCACATGGTGCTGCCGTAAGCGGGAATTTTTTCACGGTAACCGCCCATTAGCTTATGCACCGGTTGTTTAAGCTTGCGGCCAATCAGATCCCACATTGCTTGTTCGACAGCGGAGAGTGCGCGCTCAGTGAGTTGGTGCGCGCTGCCACGCTGCCAGTGCACCAAATCCTGCCACAAGCGTTCACGATCAAAGGCGTTTTGCCCGATCAGCACCTTACGGAAGAAGGCGTTGACCACATGCGGCCGTATGACTTCGGCTGGTGCGAAAGCATATCCGCAATCGCCGTCTTCGCTGGTCAGCGTGAGCAGCGCCATTTGCGCATCGGTTTCTGCACCAGGGTGCGAGTGGCCCGCGCTATCTGATACGCGGCGCGTAGGGTAGGTAAAGAGGGTGACATCAATGGCGCTGATCTTCACGGTAAGACCTCCAGACAGGATTTCCATGCTCAGGGCGAGCGTTAAATTAAAAATAAAACAGCGTTTCAATTCGTAATTTAGCGTTCACAATTTGTTTACGCATTAGGTGAAATGCGGGAAGAGAAGGTCATTACCTGGGCAGTTGCATGGGGTGCTGTGAGCACTTTCACGAAAGGAGGTCGTTTTGTGAGCGGCTAGACAGTAAGAAAAACGGCAAGGGGATGTAAAAAAATGTGTCTCAGGGGCTTTTCATTTCGCGTCTGCCAGGTAATAGTGACGCCGCGAAATTTTAATAATAATCATTATCATTTGTATGGGTAGACACAATGAAGAAATGGCTGTTAGCACTGGGGTTACTGGCTGTAACGGGTTCTGCTTCGGCAAAAATCATCACTGACATAGCAGGGCGTCAGGTTGAAGTCAAAGAAGAATCCAAACGTATCATTCTGGGTGAAGGGCGTCAGATGTATCTGCTGGCGGCATTCGATACCGCCGCGCCTTTCCATCGCGTAGTGGGCTGGCGTGATGATTTCCATAAGGCCGACTATGACGGTTATATGGCTTATGAGAACAAGTATCCGGAAATTAAAAAGCTGCCTACCTTTGGTGGGGCGAAAGATGGCACCTTCAACGTTGAGCAGGCACTGACGTTAAAGCCGGACCTGGTGCTGATGAACCTCGAATCAAAAGCCGCCACGGATGAAGGCAAGTTGATTGAGAAGTTGCAGGCGGTTGGCGTACCGGTGGTGTTTATCGACTTCCGTGAGAAACCGATGGAGCACGCCGAGAAGAGCATCCGCATCATGGGCGAACTGGTCAATAACCCGCAGCGTGCTGAAGAGATTGTGGCTTTCCGCCGCGCGCAGATCGAAAAGGTGACCGATCGCCTGAAAAACTTCACCGGCACACGTCCAAAAGTGATGATTGATCGTGCAGGCGGCTACACCGATGAATGCTGCATGTCGTTTGGTAATGAGAACTTTGGTCAGATGGTCGAAATCTCCGGCGGAAGCAATATCGCTAAAGATCTGATCCCTGGCACCTTCGGTACCCTGAACCCAGAGCAAATCATTGCCAGCCGTCCGGATGTGGTGGTAGTGACCGGAGCCAACTGGAAGAACTACAACACCGTGGGCAAATGGGTGGGTGTTGGCCCTGGCGCAGACACCAAAGAAGCCACGGCACGTCTGAAGTTGCTGATGATGCGCGATGCGTTTAAAACCCTGCCGGTTGCCCACAACGGCAATGCACACGCCATCTGGCACCAGTTCTACGACAGCCCATATCAGTTTGTCGCGATTCAGGCGATGGCCAAGTGGCTGCATCCGGAACTGTTCAAAGATATCGATCCTGACGCCACCTTCCGTGAGTTCCATGAAAAGTTTCTGCCATTGCCTTATCAGCCGGGTTACTGGGTGACACTGCCTGCGGATAAGTCATAACCTTTAGGCTTTTTGCGGTAATCGCGCGCATTACTCTTCATCTTTACTAATATTTTACAGGCGGTTGGCTGCGATTTCGGGGAAGCGAAACGCAGCCATCGCCTGAATAATAAACGTAATAGGGAGAGTGAAATGTTGTATACCTCGGGACGTTCAGCATTTGCGGTGGGGCTTTACGCTCTGCTGGAACCGCTACCGCTGGGCTTTTTTGTTGCGGCCTGGCTGTTCGATATCATCTATCTGCAAACCTTCGTCATCATGTGGACCAAATCAGCCAGTTGGTTGATTGCTATCGGTCTGGTGCTCGCCATCCTGCCAAGATTAATCAGTCTTGTTTACTTATTCCGCGGGCCTTATCCCAGTGAAAAGACCCATTTCTGGCTGTCAATGCTGGCCATCGTCGTGGCTATCGCAAATGCCTTTATTCACAGTCGTGATGCGTATGCCGTGGTACCGCTAGGGGTAACGCTATCGACTCTGGTGGTGGCACTGCTGTTGCTCGCCAACGTGCAGTTAGCGCTGCGTGGACGCACCACAGCAGGAGGTCGCGCATGAAACAGATTCTGAGTGCAGTGACCCTCGCCATGCTTCTCAGCGCTTGTGATGATGGCTCACTTATCGATCCGCAAAAACAGATTGGCCCCAATCCTGAACTCCCCCAGGCGCAAAACTTCTTTGTACCGCCGATGCAGGTGCCGGAGGGTATCCCCTGGAAAGCCGGTGAAATGCCAAAAGTGGCGGAGGGGCTGAAGATTGAAAAGATCGCTGATAACTTACAGCATCCACGTCAGGTACTGGTGCTGCCGAACAATGATGTGCTGGTGGCCGAATCCAACGGCACACCGAAACCGACAACCGCGCCGAAAGATCTCATTACCGGCATCGTAAAAAATGCTTCGGGCAAAGGCGGGGCCGGTGGCAATCGTATTACGCTGTTGCGTAATGTGAACGGCAAGTGGGAGCAGCATAGATTTATCGATAACCTGACCGCGCCGTTTGGCATGCAGCTGGTGGGCAATACGTTGTATGTTGCCAACGCCGATAGTCTGGTGAAATTCCCGTATGAAAACGGACAAACTGAGATTCGTACGCCGCCGGTGGTGGTGACTGAACTGCCCGGCGGGCCGATTAACCATCACTGGACTAAGTCACTGCTGGCCAGCCCCGACGGCAGCAGGCTGTATGTCGGGGTAGGGTCAAACAGCAACATTACGGAAAATGGCATTGGTGCCGAATATCGTCGAGCGGCGGTACTCGAAGTCGATGCGGCGAGCGGTGCCAGCCGCATCTATGCCAGTGGGCTGCGCAACCCCACCGGTCTGCAATGGGAACCGCAAACGGGCAAGCTGTGGGCGATCGTTAATGAACGCGACGAGATTGGCTCGGACCTGGTGCCGGATTATATGACCTCGGTGCAGGACAAAGGCTTTTACGGCTGGCCGTACAGCTATTATGGTCAACATGTCGATGTGCGGGCGCAGCCACAGCGGCCTGACTTAGTAGAAAAAGCCATCAAGCCAGATTACGCGCTCAGTTCACACGTGGCACCGCTTGGCTTGCTATTCTATGGCGCTGACAACATGCCGCAGTATCGTGGTGGGGCATTTATCAGTGAACATGGCAGTTGGAACCGCACGCCGTTGAATGGCTATCAGGTGGTGTGGGTGAAATTCGAAAACGGGAAACCGGTTGGTCAGCCACAGCCGGTGGTGACCGGATTCCTGACCGATGACCAAAAACAGGTACGGGGCTTACCGGTGGGACTGGCATCGGATCAGCAGGGCGGTGTGCTGATCGCGGATGATGCAGGTAATGCCATTTGGCGTATCAGCTCTGCCAATTGATTTCTGCAGGCAATAAAAAAGGATTTGGCTTGATAGCCAAATCCTTTTTTTATGTTCGCTAACCGGCTGGTAACCGCGCTGCGAACGGGGTGCTCAGCACTCCTCACAAAGCAAATCATAAAATGTGCGGGGGAATATTTCAAGTTTCGCAAAAGTACTGTATGGTTATACAGGTGTTGAGTGGCGAGCGCAGTCTCATTGTTTTCTGATGACTCCCAGGGGCGCGGATTGTCAAATCCCGGCAGGTTTCAGGTGGTGCTGGCCTGTGGCTTCCACAATGAGTGGCGCTCAGCACTCCTCACAGCTGTGCTCAGGCCATCGGCGGGTGGAGTCAAAGCTCCGAAGGCTGAAAAGCGCGCTCCTGTCAGAGGAGAAGGAAAGTGATGGAACTTGTTCGGTTACTCCTGGACCTGGTCCGGGTGATCCTGCAAATCATCGTTGCCCTTTTGCAACTGACCGGTCAGGCGCACTGACCGGAACTTGAAACAAGGCGGAGCTTACCCCTCCGCCTTTTTTCGTTAGTTTCAACAGGTGATTTTTTCTCAATATCGGTAGTTACCTTCCGGCACTAAATTCTCTTTGCCAGACAGTGAAAATGTGATTATCAGCTTAGCTAACTTATGTTATGAATTTAGTCTTAGAAAAAAATAATCAGGTAAAGGTTTTATGTCGTCGCAAAAATTGTCCAAAAGCGTTCAACGCATTCATTCATCTGCCATTCGGGATTTATTGAAACACAGCAAAATGGAAGGGGTGATCTCTCTGGGTGGTGGCATCCCGAATCCCGACCTGTTTGATACCGAAGGCCTGCAGATCGCCATGGATCGCGCCTTGTCGCAGGATGGTCACAACGCATTTCAGTATGGCTTGAGTGAAGGGGATCCGCTATTACGTGAAGCGATCTGCCGCATTTCAGCCGACCGCGGTATTGATTGCACGCCAGACGACGTGGTGATCACTTCTGGCTCCCAGCAGTCACTGGATATTCTCGCCCGCGCGTTAATCAACCCCGGTGATGTGGTGGTGGTGGAGCGTCCAACTTATCTCGCCGCATTGCAGGTTTTCCAGTTGGCTGAAGCGCAGTTCAAATCTGTTGGCACTGACGGCGAAGGCATGATTGTTGATGAGCTGGAAGAGCTAGTCAAACAGACAAGAATCAAAGCCGTGTATATCGTTCCGACCTTTGGCAATCCAAGCGGCGTCACCTTATCTGATGCGCGTCGTCAGCAGTTAGTCGCGCTGGCGAAGCAGTATGATTTCCTGATTTTTGAAGACGATCCCTACAGCGAGATCAACTTCACCAATCAGACATTCCGCCCATTAAAATCCCATGCGCAAGCGATGGGGGCCAGCGAGAATGTGATTTATACCTCAACCTTCTCCAAAATCCTGGCACCGGGCGCACGCGTTGGCTGGATCACCATGCCGGGCTGGTTGAAGTCATCAGTGGTGAACCTGAAGCAGGCAACGGATCTGCACACCAGTGCCTTGTCACAATCCCTGACGCGTCATTATCTGGAAACCGGTCGCTTGCCGGAGCAGATTCGCTTGATCCGCGCGGCCTATAAGCAGAAGTGCGATGCATTGTGTGCAGCGCTGGAGACGGAGTTGGGGGATAAGCTGCACTTCTATCGCCCGCTGGGTGGCATGTTCCTGTGGGCAACGTTCAGGGAAGCTTTCAACACCACCGAATGGCTGAAAACCACGCTGAGCAAGGGTGTGGTGTATGTCCCGGGTGAGTTTTTCTACTGTGATAATCCAGATACTTCAACGCTGCGTATTTCGTATGCCTCAGTATCGGAAACCAATCTGGCCGTAGCAGCAGAGCGTTTGAAAGCTTCATTACCGCAGTAATCGCCTGAAAGCCCTTGGTAACAAGGGCTTGTTTTAGCCGTTGGCACTGTCCAGCGGCCAGGATTCAAACAGATAACCATCAAAATCGATGTCATCGACATCTGAAAATTCCAGCAATCGCTGTTTCACATTTTCCAGATGCTGCCACATCGCTTGCTTGGCGGCGCGTGCATCTTTCTTGATCATTGTGGCGAGGATCTTCTTGTGATCGTCGAGCCACTGCTTACGATAATGAGTGTTCACCAGATGACGATGTAACTGACTCCACATCACATTATCTTCACGCCACTGCCAGGATTGTTTGAACAACTCGACCAGCATGCTGTTATGGGTCGCTTCGGCAATCGCTAAATGGAAGTTACGATCGCCGTTCTCGCTCTCATTCACGGCGCCGGATGCCAGTTCTCTCTCTTCCAGTTCCAGCGCCTGACGCATCTTGATGCTGTCTTCACGCGTGGCCTGAAGGGCGGCAAACTCCGCGATATTACTCTCCAGCAATTGACGCGCCTGCAGCATCTCAAACGGGCCGGCATCGTTACAGGCGGCTTGTGCCGTTGCACGCGGTGCAGGACTGTCGTTTACCACGTAGATCCCGGCACCACGACGCACTTCAATCAAGCCTTCCAGCTCCAGCATGATCAGTGCTTCACGCACCAGCGTACGCGTGACATCCAGCAGCGCAGCCAGTTCACGCTCAGGCGGCAAGCGTTCGCCCACGGCATACTGCTTTTGCATAATCATGTTACGCAACATTTCCCCCACTTCCTGATAAGGGCGCTGCGCTGATGCTTGTGTTTTCATGAGCTCTTTTCTGCTGATTAAGAAGTTGACGACCACTGACGCTGCCATCAATTGCGCCCTGCACTATAGCACAGGGCGGAATTCTCAACGTGGATTGAGGGTAAAGTAGCGCTGTGCGTTATTGAAACAGATATCCTGCAGCATGTTGCCGAGCACCGCTTCATCGTGCGGCACAATGCCATCCTGCACCCATTGACCGAGCAGGTTGCACAGAATACGGCGGAAGTATTCGTGGCGCGTATAGGAGAGGAAACTGCGAGAATCGGTCAGCATCCCGACAAACTGGCTGAGCAAACCGATTTGCGACAGTTGCTCCAACTGGCGCAGCATGCCATCGCGCTGATCGTTGAACCACCAGCCGGAACCAAACTGCACTTTCCCGGCGATACCCGCACCCTGGAAGTTACCTGCCATCGTCGCCAGCACTTCGTTGTCACGCGGATTGAGGCAGTACAGAATGGTCTTTGGCAGTTGGTCGTTAACATCCATCGCATCCAGCAGGCGCGAGAGCGGCAAAGCAATATTGTTATCGCCAATCGAGTCAAAACCGCTGTCGGCACCCAGCAAACGGAACAAGCGAGTGCTGTTGTTGCGAATGGCACCTATGTGTAACTGCATCACCCAATCACGTCGTGCATACTCGGAACCCAACCAGACCAGCACCGCGCTGCTAAACTGGGCGATTTCTAGCTCGCTTAGCGTATCGCCGTTGCGGCGTTTGGACAGAATGGAATCCAATACACGATCATCCGGAACCGGGGCAAAGCGCAGCACTTCGATACCGTGATCTGATGCCCGGCAGCCGTGGGCGGAGAAGTGATCTAAACGACGACGCAGGGCGGTGCGCAGTGCGTCAAAGCTGGTGATCGCCACATCCGCTGCCGATTCCAGGCGACCCAGATAGTCAATAAAGCCATCCAGCTCAATCTTAAACACCTTGTCCGGACGCCAGCTTGGGGCGACATCAATATCAAAGCTGCTGTCTTCAGCAATCTGACGATGATATTGCAGCGAATCAACCGGATCATCGGTGGTGCCAACCATACGTACATTCATTTGACGCATAATGCCGCGTGCAGAAAATGCCGGGGTTGCCAGTATCTCGGCGCATTCGTCCCATACGCGTTGTGCGGTGTCCGGCCCAAATAACGTATTGGTGATGCCGAACGGGCGACGCAGCTCCAGATGCGTCCAGTGGTAGAGCGGATTGCCCAGCGTTTTGGGCACGGTGTGGGCCCACGCGAGGTATTTATCGTAATCGCTCGTAGATTTACCGGTGATCATCGATTCATCCACGCCCGCAGCACGCAAGGCGCGCCATTTGTAATGGTCACCTTCCAGCCAAATTTGTCCGAGGTTGGCGAACTGACGATCCTCGGCGATCTCTTGCGGATTGAGGTGGCAGTGGTAGTCATAAATCGGCATGTCAGCCGCATAGTCATGGTACAAACGACGCGCAACGTCGCTTTGCAGCAGGAAATCGTCATCCATAAAGTGCTTCATTTCGGCTCCTGATTCAGGGATGCAACGGCGGCGCGGGCACCATGCTGGCAAAGCTGCGCGTACACCTGTTGAAGATGGCTGACGAAGCCCGGATTGGCGGGCAAATCGTCTCCAAAAATGGTTCTCACGGCGAGCAGGGCGCTAACGCGCGCATCGCCTTCTGGCGTGAGCTGGTTGATGTCATGCAAGGTTGCAAGTAATGGGTCAACCACATCAAATGCTTCACCTCGCTCATCCTGCCCGACGACGTAACGCATCCAGCCGGCAATTCCCAGCATCAAGTGGCGATAGTCACTGCCGTGCTTCAGGTGATAGCGCACGGAATCGAGCCAGCGCTGTGGCAGCTTCTGACTGCCATCCATCGCAATCTGTTGCGTCCGGTGTCGCAGGGAAGGGTTGCTAAAACGCTCGATCAGCTGATTAGCATAGGCCAGCAGATCAATACCCTCTGGCATTGATAGCGTTGGTGCCTGTTCCTGCATCATCAGTGCTAATGCTGCCTGGCGATAGGTCGGGAGTTGCATGGTGTCAGCGATGGTTTCACAGCCACCCAAATACCCGAGGTAGGCAAGAAATGAGTGACTGCCGTTGAGCATACGCAGTTTCATCATTTCAAATGGCGCAACGTCGGCCACAAACTGCGCGCCCACGCGATCCCAGTCAGGACGGCCGTTGACAAAGTTATCTTCGATCACCCATTGGCGAAACGGCTCACAGGCCACGCCGCAGGGATCGGGTGCGCCCAGCAAGTCGCGAATCTCCTGATGTGTTTCGTCGGTCACTGCGGGAACGATGCGGTCAACCATGCTGCTGTGAAAAGTTACGTGCTCATCAATCCACTTCGCCAGCGCTGCATCGCGTAACTGAGCAAGCCCCACCACGGCAGCTCGGGCCACATGGCCGTTATCACGCAAGTTATCGCAGGAAAGCACAGTAAACGGCCCTAAACCACGCTCACGACGCACACGTAATGCTTCGACAATAAAACCAATGGCGGATTTCGGCGTGCCAGGGTGCGCAACATCGTGTTGAATAAGTGCATTATCCGCATCCAATTCACCGTTGGCACCCTGAGTGCAATAGCCTTTTTCCGTCATCGTCAATGAAACGATAGCGGTTTCCGGACGAGCCAGCGCTTCGATAATGCCGTCGTGTCCATCCAGTGCAGGATGCAAGGCTTCTTTGATGGCCGCAACGAGGTGAACGTCGTTCTGCCCGGCACCTTTTTCCGTCACGCTGTAGAGCAGATCTTGCTGGCGCAGTTGTTCGACCAACAGTTTGCCGCTCGCCGACATCAGGTTGACCTCACAGATGCCCCAGTCAGTGTCACTGATTTCAAGCAGGTGATGCAGATACAACGCCTGATGCGCGCGATGAAAGGCGCCACAGCCGATATGCACAATACGCGGCACCAGCCGCTGATGGTTCCAGGCGGGGCGGGTCACGTTCAGTTCGCCATTGGCGAGGTTAGGTTCCATGTAAACTCCATCAAGCCGGGTGCGCCATCAATGGCACCCGGCAGCAACGAATGCCATCAGAAATAAGCGCGATGAATCGCCAGTTCCACACCGCGAATTTCCGCCAACCCTTTCAGACGACCAATCGCCGAATAGCCGGGGTTGGTTTTCTTTCTCAAGTCGTCGAGCATCTGGTGACCATGATCCGGGCGCATCGGAATCAAATCCTCCTGACCGGCCGCTTTACGACGATGTTCTTCTTCAGCAATCGCCTTAATGACGGCGAACATGTCAACATCGCCGCCTAAATGCGCTGCCTCGTGGAAGGTGTTCGGGTTCTCTTCGCGTTTGGTTGACCGCAGGTGTGCGAAGTAAATGCGTGGGCCAAAACGTTTCACCATGCCGGCGAGATCGTTATCTGCCAACACGCCGTAAGAGCCGGTGCACATGGTGAAGCCATTCGCCGGGCTGGGTACGGTATCGATCATCCACTGCAAATCTTCTGCGTTAGAGACGATGCGTGGTAAACCCAGAATCGGACGCGGGGGATCATCCGGATGCACTGCCATCCGAACACCCGCCTCTTCCGCCACTGGAATAATCGCGCGCAGGAAGGTCGCGAAGTTTTCACGTAACTCAGCTTTGCCGATGCCGTCATAACGGGCTAATTGAGCACGGAACTGGTCCAGCGTGTAACCTTCTTCTGCACCCGGTAAACCAGCGATGATATTGCGCGTCAGGCGGGTTTTATGTGCTTCGCTCATGTTGGCGAAACGCTCAGCTGCCTGCGCTATTTCCGTGGCGCTGTAGTCCTTCTCTGCACCGGGACGTTGCAAGATGTGCAGCTCAAATACGGCAAATTCGATCTGATCGAAACGCAGCGCTTTCGCGCCATCGGGTAACAGATATTCAAGGTCTGTGCGCGTCCAGTCGAGAATCGGCATGAAGTTGTAGCAGACGGTTTTAATACCGCACTGCGCCAGATTTCGCAGAGACTGCTGGTAATGACGGATCCACTTCTGACACTCACCGCTGCCGGTTTTGATCTCTTCGTGAATCGGCACGCTTTCCACCACTGACCACACCAGCCCAGCGGCTTCCACGATGGCTTTACGCTGCATAATTTCGTCCACCGACCACACTTCGCCGTTAGGGATGTGGTGCAGGGCTGTGACGATGCCGGTCGCGCCAGCCTGTCGTGCATCGGCAAGAGAAACGGGATCATTTGGGCCATACCAGCGCCAGGTCTGCTTCATGTTGTTACCTCTTTTAGGTCCTGACAATGAAACCCAGGACAATTCTTATATTGGTTGACCTATTTATCGGTTAGCGCACCGCTTATGGCGTGGATTGCGCTCTCAGAGCCTAAAATTCGGCTCTTTAACGTCTGATGTCAACCTCGCAAGCCATTTTGGTTAACCAGATCACAAATGCGGCATCTGAGTGGCGACCAGGTTCCGCATCTGTGGTTCACTCCTGGCGGATGGTTAGAGATGACTCACTGAAGTCGCTCCTCAACAACAAGCAACAATTCCTGGGCGGCAGCCAACGATATTTCCGGTTTATCGCTTGCCCGCGCATTCACCACAGGATTTGTAAGCTCATGATGTTAATAAAGAATGGAGAACCAGATGAACCGCAGTTTGAATCCAGGGATCGCTGCCGCTGGCAGCAAACGCACCTTCCGCAATTTGCGCTGGTGGGTATTGGTGTTGTTCTTAGCGGGCGTTACCGTCAACTACATCACGCGTAACTCATTAGGCATTCTGGCACCTGAGCTGAAAACCAGCCTGGGCATCACCACTGAACAATATTCATGGATCGTCGGTGCGTTTCAGCTGGCGTACACCTTCTTTCAACCAATTTGCGGCTGGCTGATTGATGTCATCGGCCTGAAAGTCGGCTTCCTGATTTGTGCCTCGGTCTGGGCGGTCGCCTGTCTGTTCCATGCAGGCGCGGCGAGCTGGGTACATCTTGCCATTCTGCGTTTTGTCATGGGCGGAGCGGAAGCCGCAGCCACGCCAGCCAACGCCAAAGTGATAGGCGAATGGTTCCCGAAAAAAGAGCGTCCGGTTGCAGCGGGTTGGGCCGGCGTGGGCTTCTCAATTGGCGCTATGCTGGCGCCGCCCATCATCTACTTCGCGCACGCTTCTTTCGGCTGGCAGGGCGCTTTCCTGTTTACGGGTTGCCTGGCACTGGCGTGGGTAGTGCTCTGGTGGTTGCTGTATCGCGATCCGGAAATTCATCCCAATCTGTCTGCATCGGAACTGGAATTTATTCGTCAGGATAATGAACCGCCTGCTGTCAAATTACCGTTCTTTAAAGCCCTGAAAAGCGTCTCAAAAAACAAACGTTTTTACGGTATCGCCATTCCCGCCTTTATGGCCGAACCGGCGTGGGGCGTGCTGAGTTTTTGGGTGCCGCTCTACCTGGCGAAAGATCTCGGCATGGATCTCAAACAGATCGCCATGTTCGCCTGGATGCCATTCCTCGCGGCGGATCTCGGCAGCGTCGCCAGTGGCTATCTGACGCGCCTCTATACCCGCCTGTTTGGTTTCAGACTGGTCAACTCCGTGGTTGCCAGTTCGGTCACCGGCGCTTTCCTGATGCTCTCCCTCGCATTGGTGGCGATGACCAAAGATCCCTACGTGGCGATTGCACTGATCTCGATTGGTGGTTTCGGTCACCAGATCATCTCCTGCATGCTCAGCGCGCTGGTGGTGGAGAAGTTTGATAAAGGCCAGATGGCCACCGTCAATGGCATGCGCGGTTCCTTCGCGTGGATATCCAGCTTCCTGTTCTCACTGGTAATTGGTGTCACCGCCGACAAGATTGGCTTTAACCCGTTATTTGTCGCCATGGGCTTCTTCGACCTGATTGGCGCGGTCTTCCTGATTGCATTTATTGCTGAACGTCGCGCCCAGCGCGCCTGATTAAAGTAGGTAACAATGAAAACCTTAAAGAATTGGTCACTCACGCATTCTGATCAACACCATGTTGCGTTAACCGTCGATGGGAAGTACCAGCTGAACCTATTCGTGCTGGAATCAGGCATGTTCCGTGTTTCGATTAAACGTCAGAGCGGCTATGCACTGGACCGCACCTGGAGCATAGCGCCAGACAGCGATGTGCAGTGGGAAGGGCGTCCACGTGACAGCCTGGCGGGCTTTACCCTGCCAGGGTTCACGTTGGAAGAAGAGGGCGATACGCTGGTGGTTTCCACCGATGTGCTGCGCGTGATTGTCCATCAGCCACTGGCGCTGGAGTGGCAACATCGTGATAGCGCTGGCGCCTGGCAACTGCTGACCTGCGACCGCCCAACCAGTGCCTACCTGATTAACGCGCACGGTGATGGTGTGGCGCACTACCAGCGCCGTATGAATGACGATGCCTATTACGGTCTGGGCGAGAAAACCGGTGACCTTCAACGCAATGGCAAACGTTATGAGATGCGTAACCTCGATGCGATGGGCTACAACGCCTCGTCAACCGATCCGCTGTACAAACACGTGCCGTTTACCATTACGCGCCGCAGCGATGTGAGTTTCGGTCTTTACTACGATAACCTCAGCAGCAGCTGGTTTGATCTCGGTAACGAGCTGGATAACTACCATCAGCCTTATCGCCGCTGGCAAGCGGAAAGCGGGGATATTGATTATTACCTGTTTGTTGGCAACAAAGTGTTGGATGTCACCAAGGCCTTTGTGCGCCTGACCGGTAAAACGCTGTTTGGCCCAAAATGGAGCCTCGGTTACAGCGGCTCAACCATGCACTACACCGATGCACCGGATGCACAAAATCAGCTGATGAACTTCATTCGCCTGTGCGAACAGCATGATATTCCGTGCGACTCTTTCCAATTGTCATCGGGTTATACCTCGATCAATAACAAGCGCTACGTGTTCAACTGGAACTACGACAAAGTGCCACAGCCGGAAGTGATGAGCCAGGCGTTCCACGATGCCGGTTTGCGTCTGGCTGCCAACATCAAACCTTGCCTGTTGCAGGACCATCCGCGCTACGAAGAAGTCGCGGCGCAGGGCTTGTTTATTCGCGATTCAGAAGAAGATGCGCCAGAGCGTTCAGTGTTCTGGGACGACGAGGGTTCACACCTCGATTTCACCCATCCTCAGGCGGTGGCGTGGTGGCAGGAGAACGTCACCCAACAGCTGTTGGCGAAGGGCATCGATTCGACCTGGAATGACAACAACGAATATGAAGTGTGGGACGGCGAAGCGCGTTGCCATGGCTTTGGTACGCCCATCGCCATCAAGCATATTCGCCCGGTGATGCCGTTGTTGATGATGCGTGCGTCGATGGAAGCGCAGCAGCGTTTCGCGCCAGAGAAGCGTCCTTTCCTGATCTCGCGTTCTGGCTGTGCCGGTATGCAACGCTACGTGCAGACATGGAGCGGCGATAACCGTACTAACTGGACGTCACTGCGTTACAACATCCGTATGGGCCTGGGGATGAGCTTGTCGGGTCTGTATAACGTCGGGCACGATGTCGGCGGTTTCTCAGGTGATAAGCCGGACGCTGAACTGTTTGTACGCTGGGTACAAAACGGCGTAATGCACCCGCGTTTCACCATTCACTCGTGGAATGACGATCACACGGTGAATGAGCCGTGGATGTATCCGTCGGTCACGCCTGCGATTCGTGCTGCAATCGAACTGCGTTATCGCCTGTTGCCGTATCTGTATACCTTACTGTGGCAAGCGCATGCTGATGATGAGCCGATGCTGCGTCCAACCTTCCTCGACCATGAGCAGGATAAACAGACTTTCGCCGAGTGCGATGAGTTTATGCTGGGCCGCGATTTGCTGGTGGCCAGCGTGGTGGAAGCAGGACAGCGTGAACGCAGTTTGTGGCTGCCAGATAACCAAACTGGCTGGTATGACTTCGCAACGCAACAGTGGTACAGCGGCGGTCAATGGATCACGCTGCCAGCACCGCTGGAAACCCAGCCGATGCTGGTTCGCGCCGGTGCGGCCTTGCCACTGAGCCAGCGTCTGCGTCATGTTGATGCACAAGCAGATGACCGTCGCACGCTGCAACTTTATCCATTACAGGGTAAAGGCGAGAGCAAAGGCCTGGTATTTGAAGATGACGGTGAGTCCTGGGGTTATCAGCAGGGTAATGCGCTGTGGTTAAGCTGGGAGATGCGCAGCGATGCCGAGGCAATCCACCTGAGCTTCACACGCAAAGGCGATTATCAGCCAGCATGGAAAACGCTGCAAATTGCTTTGCCAGCCGGAGAACGGCGCCAGCTTTACATTGATGGTGTCGCGGTTGCTGCGGAAGATGCGCAAGCAGTGCTGGCGGAGATAGCGAGTCACTAAGCGTCATTGTTCAGGGAGGAGTGCGCAGCAATGCGCACTCTTCAAACGCGCAGCGACCTGACATCAATGTGGCCCTGTGCGTTACCCGGCTTAATCAAGCAACCCTTTGGCCCGCGCCAGTAAAAACGCGGTCACTGAAGTGGCATCGGTCACTTTACCTTCCAGCACGAGCTGCAGAAACTCGCTGATTTTCATTTTGCGTGCAGTGAGTCCGACTTCCTCGGCATCCAGATTCTGCCCTTCATAGCGTAATTCGCTGGCAAGATAGATGTGATAACCCTGCGCGGAGTATCCCTGCGCCAGTTTTTGATAGCCCACGTACTGCCAACGATCGGCAATCAATCCTGTCTCTTCCTGCAGTTCGCCCGCCGCCAGTGCTTCCGGTGTAGCGCCAGGGTCCAGCTCCCAGCTGCCTTGCGGCAACTCAATGGTGCGTTCACTTATCGGATAACGATACTGCTCAACCACAAAAATGCTGTCCTGCTCCACCGGAACGATGACGACAAAATCGTTTTTTTCGATCACCGAATAGAGACCTTCGCTGCCATCGGCACGCTGAATTTTGTCCTCTTTTAACGTCATCCAGCGGTTACGATAGATCTCTGTCGATGTGAGGGTTTGAATTTCTGGTTTCAAAAGGGGCCTCCATGAAGTGAATCAGTGAGTCAACGATTTAAGCCTATAAACGGGGTGCCGTGACAGGTAACTTATCTGTTTTTTCCATCGCTTTTTTTAAAGCATGAAGAAATACCGTCACCCGTGCTGGCAACTGGCGAGTCGTGGGGAACAATGCCCAGACACCAAGCATCTGCGGTTGAGCATCCTGTAATTCAATGGCGATGAGCTCGCCTGAAGCGAGCTCTTCACGGATGTCCCACTCAGATAACTGAGCAATGCCGCTTCCCGCCACGCACAGAGTACGCACCCCTTCCACGTTACTGCCACTGAAACGGCCTTCCACGCTTAAGCTCGAAATATGCCCATCAATGATGAAGCTCCACTGCACCACGCCTGAGAGTCGCAGGCAGTTGTGATGATGTAAGTCGTTTAATGTCTGAGGCGTGCCGAAGCGTTGAAGATAATCGGGTGAAGCACACAGCATACGCGGGTTGTTAGCGAGACGGTGAGCCACTAAACGGGAGTCACGCAGCGGTGCAATGCGGATAGCGACATCGTAGCCCAAACCTACCAGGTCGGTGACGTCATCGCTCAACTGAAACTCAATGCGTAGTTCCGGGTTGGCCTCCATCAAGGCAGGCAACAGCGGAATGATGGTGCGACGACCAAAGCCAGAAGGCGCCGTAATCCGCAGCTGGCCAGTTGCACCTTGCTGGTGTGGTGAAAACAGATTGCGTGCGCTCTGTTCGGTTTCCGCCAGCGATTTCGCATAGGGCAGAAACTCTTCTCCCTCGACGGTGAGCGCGATGGCGCGAGTCGTGCGGTGCATCAGCCGCACGCCGAGATCGTCCTCCAGCGAGGCCAGCCGACGCGACACCGTCATCGGCGTAGTATTCAGCCGCCGTGCTGCCTGGGTCAGGCTACGCGTTTGCGACACCATCAGGAAAACCTCAATATCTTTGGAGTGCATTGTAACGATTTCCGTTATACAGACGTATCATCTTCGGTCATTTTTGCCGCTAAAGCGACACACTACAATGCGCTCTGACGATAATCAGGGAACACGATGTAGCAAATGGCCGATAAAAACTTATTTCAGAGCGGGACATTAAATCGACTCGCGCTGAAAAACCGCATCATGGTGGCACCCATGACGCGTATCTCCGCCACGGTAGATGGCGTACCGGGTGACCGCATGAAGCACTATTACAAACGTTTCGCGCGGGGGGGTTTTGGCACCATCATCACCGAAGGGCTGTATATCGACGAAGCCTGGTCGCAGACGTATGCGTTTCAAGCGGGGCTGGTTAATAGCCGCCAGGTCGCAGGCTGGCTAGCCATTACTGATGGTGTGCATCAGTATGGTGGCAAGATCATTGCGCAACTGATGCACGCCGGTGCGATTTCCCAGGGCAATATTTACCGACGCGATACCCTGGCTCCCTCCGTCGTGCAACCGCGTGGAGAACAGCTGGGCTTTTATCATGGTCATGGCGACTATGCGTTGCCAGGAGAAATGAGCGAAGATCAGATTCAGCAGGCGATTGACAGTTTTGCCGAGACCGCCGCGCGCGCTATTGGCGTAGCGAGATTTGATGGCATTGAAATTCACGGTGCCAATGGCTACCTGCTCGATCAATTCTTCACGGATTACACCAATCAGCGTGGTGATCGTTGGGGCGGTGATATCGCTGCCCGCCTGTCACTGACCCTGGCGGTGATCCGCGCGGTACGCCAGCGTATAGGCCACGATGTCACTTTAGGTGTGCGTATTTCACAGGGCAAAGTGAATGATTTCCATCATAAGTGGCAGGAAGGAGAAGCGGGCGCAAAACAGGTGTTTCGCTTATTGGCCGAGTCAGGTATTGATTACCTGCATCTCACCGAATACGACGCACTACAACCCGCTTTTGCGGACAATGCGCTTTCGCTGGTACAGATAGCGCGAGAGGCAGCACCAAGCCTGACTATTGTGGCGAATGGTTCGCTGTCAGACAGCCGTGCCGCCTCTCAGGCGCTGGAGCAGGGGGCGGATTATGTGGCGTTGGGCAAAAGTGCATTGGCCAATCCCGACTGGCCGATGCGTGTCCGTGATGCAGCAGCCTTGCGTGAGTTTGATAACAACCTTCTGGCCCCTTCTGCTGATGTGAAAAACTGCGAACTGGCTTAGCCGTGTCCATAGTTGAACGTGTCAGGCGACGATTATAAGTCGCCTGACACGCTACGCCTGCCGCGACAATCCACTTAACGCCAACCCTGCCAGCGCGATAACCACCGTCAAGCCCACTACCGCATTCCAGCCACCGTGCAGCCAGAACCAGCCGCCGAACGAGCCCGTAATGCTGGAACCCATGTAATAGAACAACAGATACAGCGACGAAGCATGGCCGCGATTGTTACCGGCTAGCGGGCCGACGGAACCGCTCGCCGCAGCGTGCGCCACAAAGAAACCGCTGGTGATCAGGATAATACCGCCAATCAGACACAACAGGTTATCCGGCACCGTCAGCAAAATACCGGCCAGCAACAACTGAAAACCGGCAATTAGCAACGGCTTACGACCAAACCGATCGGCCAGGCTGCCCGACAGTGAGGAAGAGACAATACCAATCGCATAGGCGCAGAAAATCAGGCTGACTTGTGTTTGGCTAAAGTTAAACGGCGCCTCAGAGAGGCGGAAGGTGGCGTAGTTAAACAGCGTGACAAATACACTGGTGAGGAAAAAACCGGTGGCATACAGGCGAATCAGCCCCTTATTGCCGAGATGACTGAACCAGGCTTTGAAGTGGAAGTGAAGATTGAGGCCGGGTTTGCGTTCGAAATGACGCGATTCAGGTAAAAGCAGCACAAACGCCATCGCTGCTGCCAAACCGAGCAGGCCCAGCACACCCATAGCGATGCGCCATGAGGTGAATTCAGTCAGCAACCCCATGCCAACGCGGCCCACCATCGCGCCAAACGCCGTGCCGCCGACATACAATCCCATGGTTTTACCGAGATCTTTTTTGTCGATCTCCTCTGCCAGCCAGGCCATCGCTACCGCGGGCACACCGCCCAGCACCACGCCTTCCACTGCGCGGGCGACCAGAAGCAGATGCCAATTCGGTAATACGGCGGCGATGAAATTGCAGACCGATGCCAGTGCCATCGACGTGAACATCAATCCACGACGTCCGACCGCCTGAGAAAATGCCCCTGCCAGCAAAATTGACACCGCCAGCAAGCCGGTGGTGAGCGACAGCGCCAGTGAACTTTGCGCGGGCGTGATGCCAAAAGCATGGGTAAAGGCAGGCAGCAGTGGCTGTACACAGTAGATCAGTGAAAAGCTGGCGAGTCCGAGCATGAAAAAAGCAATACCCGCGCGGCGATACTCACTGCTCCCACGCGCGATGCTGGACGTTGCAGGGGATGAGACAGGCAGGACATTTTCTAACGAGCGACTCATGGTGATTCCAGGGTAACGAAGATTGCACAACGCTACCGCGCCGCCTATCATCTGTCCAATATATAGCGCTGCATAAAGGTATCTATAAAACAGATGGAGTTACGCCACATACGCTACTTCCTTGCTGTTGCCAGCGAGCGTAATTTTACGCGCGCAGCGGCGAAACTCGGCATAGGACAACCACCGCTCAGCATGCAAATCAAGGATCTCGAAACAGAGATTGGCTATGCGTTGTTCAACCGCACTGCACAGGGTGTGGAACTGACGGAGGCCGGACGTGCATTTTTGCAATCCGTTCAGCCTCTGCCGGGTATCGCTTCTGCGGCGGTGGATGCCGCACGCCGCGCGGCACAAGGTGAATCAGGTTCGTTGCGCTTAGGGTTTACGGGCACCGTGGGGATGAATCCGCTGGTGCCTGGTTTTATCCGCGCCTTCCGACAGGCCTATCCCGACGTGATGCTGAACGTGATGGAGGCCAACTCCATTGTGTTGCTTCAGGCGCTCGCCAATCAGCAACTGGATATCGCGCTACTACGGCAGGAAAACGCGATGCCGGATAACGTGACGGTTCAGCTCTTATTGCAGGAACCGCTGGTGGCTGCATTGCCACTTAACCATCCGCAGGCGCGCTTACGCGGTAAAATTGCGTTGCCGTCGTTGCGCGACGAGCACTTTATTTTGACACCGAAGGAGAGCGGTACCAGCTTGCGTGAATCCGTGCTGCAAGCCTGCCGCCAGCAGGGCTTCACCCCGGTAGAAGGGCAGCCCGCACCGCATATCGTTTCGATATTATCGGTCGTGGCAGCGGGGTTAGGGGTATCGCTGGTGCCGGAATCGATGCGCCAATTCAGCTTATCAGGCGTGGTTTTTAAACAGATAAAAGCGCCGGTACCGACTACCGGATTAGCGGTGGCCTGGCATGAGCATGCATTGACGGCAACGGCGCACAATTTTCTGGGTTTAGTCAGAGGCAGTGGCGTTATTGTTTAAACGCCCAGCCAAGTTTTCCATCCGCAGAAATCATCTTATCGAGTTTCTTCGCGTTGACCTTTTTCATCGCCCCCAACTTTTCAGCGGTGAGCGGTCCGGCGTCGCTCTGGGCAATCACCGTGTCTTTAGGTACGTCGGTGATTTTTTCAGCAATGGCGGTGACCGCTGCGCCATAGCCTTTGCGATCGTGCAGATCGAATGATTTCAGCGGCAGTTCAGTCTCAAGCCATTTACCCCAATAGAATTCAAGGAACGGCGGCGGATTGTCCTCTTTCTCAAAGCCGATATCGCGCACGAAATAGACCAGCGAACGATATTCATCATCCTGCATGTGTTTACGGCCCAACTCTTTAGGCAGGTCATGCGGGGTGATTTTGCCTTTAGGCGTATCCAGCCAGACCAGATGGGCGGCTTCCATTTGCTGCCAGAACGCATTCATCGTTTTCAGACTGCGGAAATCATTGGTGATGCGCACCTGTACCAGCGTTTTCAAACCCCCAACATCAGCGAAATTACTGAAGGTGTGATGCCCATCAGTGAGATAGAGCGCATTATCCGGGGCGATGACGGCAGTTTTCATCGGTCCTGGCTGCGCACCCACCGGGGCTTTACAGGTGAAGCTGTCAGGATCGGAGATGCGTGATTTGCTGTTGAACTTGTCTACGCCTTTCTGCCCCATGCTTTCACAAAAATCATCGAACAGCTTTTTGGGATCGGCCTGGTAACGGTGCAGTTTGTAATCCAACTGGCGATAACCAATCGCGGCTTGCGTGGGATGCAATTGTGATAACTGCACCTGCACGATATCACCTGCTTTGATATCAGCGGGCAGTGCTGCTGACGCCTGGCCAGAAGACCACAATAGAGCTAACAGTGACCACGGTGTTCTCATTCCCTTTCCTTAAATGGCCTCAAACGAAGCCGCTACGATAGCATTTCTGTCATCTTGCCGCTTTAGTGTTGTGCTTCGCGCTTGACCTATTACAACTCGTTATCCAGACCTCTGCCCACATTGGAGCTTGCTATGGCCCTTGCCGCTGTCCAACCGGCTAAACTGCAACACACCGTCATCGATCCTAGCGTGCGTATGCGCGAAACCCACATTGGTCAGCAATGTGAGATCCTCGCCGAAAGTTATCTTGAATATAGCGAATTGGGCGATTTTTCTTACCTCGGCGAGCACTGTTGTGTCGCTGATGCGCAAATTGGTCGCTTTACCGCGATAGCCAATCAGGTGCGTATTGGTGCGCCAAATCATCCGATGGATCGTGCGTCCCAGCATCGTTTTACCTACTGCCCGGAATATTATGACCCGCAGGCGCAGCGTGACGCAGGCTTCTTTGCCGATCGCCGCGAGGACCGCGTGATCATCGGTAATGATGTGTGGATTGGTCATGGCGTCATTGTGCTGCCGGGCGTGACCGTTGGTGACGGCGCGGTATTGGCGGCTGGCGCGGTTGTGACCAAAGATGTGGCCCCTTACACCATTGTGGGCGGCGTCCCTGCGAAACCCATTCGTGGCCGCTTCACACCAGAAATCGCGGCGCAGTTGCAGGCGATTGCGTGGTGGAACTGGCCGCTGGAGAAGCTGATGACGCATTTGGCGGATTTCCAATCGCCAGACATTGCTGCGTTCTGCCAGCGGCACGCGGTGTAAAATTACATCGCCTGCTGTGCTGCCACTTTGGGTGCATCAGCCTGCAGGCGTTTCTCGGGTTGTAATAGCGTCATCGCCAGCATGCTGCCAAACGCAATGCAGGCGGTAACGGTGAACATGGCGTTATAACCGTAATATTCCGCCAGCCAGCCGCACAGCATCGGGGAGATGATGGAGGCAAGGTTGGCTATCGCCAGCGTCATGCCACTGTAAGCACCTACCGAAGCTTTTGGCGTCACATCAATCACCACCGACCAATACACGTTATTCACCAGCGCATTGAGCGCGTTACCTAGCGTCATCAGAGCGATGATCCCTGCCGCTGAACTGACCCACGGAATCGCCATAAAACAGCAGGCGGTCGCGCACAGCGTGACGGCTGCGAAGACGTTCCTTGCCAGGCGAAGGTTGTTAAAGCGTGCCAGCAAACGATCGGCTATACGCCCGCCAAGCAACACAGTGAAACAGGCACCGCTCCACGGAATCATCGCCACGTACCATAACGAATGTAGATCGTAGTGGAAGTTATCTTGCAGATATTTAGGCAGCCAGGTGACCAGCGTAAAGGTGATATAGAGAAAACTGAAATAGCCAAGTGCGTTGCACACCAGCGTGCGACTGGTAAAGAAACGCCACCACGGCAGTGCACACTCATGTTGGCTTTCAGGCTTTTGTCCATTGATGATCAGCTGACGTTCGGCCGTATTGGCGCGGGGATGCAGCAGCGGTGTGTCGGTAAAGTTGCGTGCAAACAGCAACATCGCCAGCAGCGAGAAAGCGCCGAGCAGGATAAACATCATGCGCCAGTCGTTGGTTAACAGCAGCAAACCCACGGCAATGGGTGCGGTCAGCAGTGAACCTACCTGAGTGCTGAGTAAACCGATGCTCAGCGCAAAACCGCGTTCATTATCCGGGGCCCAGTGGGCAATGGTTTTATTCATCAACGCATAGGCCGGGCCTTCGGAAAAACCAAACAGGATACGCAATGCAGCAAATCCCATAATGGCTGAACCACTAAACAGCGCCATGCCGACTTCACCGGCCCATGCGGTGCCAATTTCCAGCAAGGACCAAAGAATCCCCGCCATCAACCACACTTTTTTGGTGCCCAATCTATCAGCGAGAAAACCGCCACACAGCGAGCCGAACAGGTAGCCAAAACCGAAATAGCCCAATACCGCACCCAGTTGAACTTTGGTGAAGTGAAATTCCTGAGAGATAGCGTTAGCAGCAAACGAGAGTGCGCCGCGATCAACGTAGTTGATCAGCGCGATGAGAAACAGCAGTGAAAAAATAGTGTAGCGAGTAGAGGATGCTTGCATAGCGCGACTCCTGAAATAGAACACAGGATTCATTAAGCAAAGCTGATGCCAGAATGGTAAGGCTGCTAACAATTAGCGCGGATATACAAGGTAAGGCCTTTCTGTAGCAAGGGCGACCATCAGGACGCCCGTTGTATGTCTGTCTGCACCAGCATGATCACATAAGCGTTCTTTTATAGTGCGAAGGGTATAAATGACCTCTGAGCGACATCCAGTCATCTGTTAACTACTCATGATCGCAAGCAATCTCAAAACACCCACATTTTGCGATTACTTGCGATGATCAAAATCCATCAATGAAAGCGATTAGCTGGTTTCACGAGGCCTAAACGTTCGCGCAGCGTGCCCGCTGCATAATCCTGATGAAACACGCCCGCATCCTGCAAACGGGGTACCACCTGGCTGAGGAAGAGATCTTCATTTTCATCAATGTAGGTGGGGAGAATCACAAACCCATCGCAGGCTTGATGTTGATACCAGTCAATCATCTGTTGCGCGATTTGATCCGCCGTGCCAGTCGGTGAAGGGAACGACAAGCTCTCCGCATAGCGTTTGGCCATCTCCCCCAGAGTGAGTTTCTGCTCTATGGCGTTAGCAATCACATACTGAAAACGTCCTTTACTGCCGGTAATTTGCTCGCGCAAGTCGGGCACCGGTCCATCCACCGGATACTGTGACAGATCGATGTTCATGCTGGCAGAAACAAAACTGAGCCCGGATTCCACGGTGATCAGTGATTTGAGGTGTTCAGCGCGGTCGCGTGCATCTTGCTCGCTGTGGCCGACAATCGGCACTAATCCCGGCATGATACGCAGTTGATCAGGCTGACGCTGATAGTGCTGAGCACGCTCCTTGATCGTTTGGTAGAACTGCTGTGCGCGTTCCCGGTTCGGTTGCACAACAAACAGCATCTCCGCGTGTTGGGCCGCCAGGTCAATAAACGCCTCAGAAACACCAGCCTGAATCACTACCGGATGCCCTTGCGGTGGACGGGGCAGGTTCAACGGTCCTTGTACCTCGAATGACTCGCCCTGATGGTCGAAGCGGTGGAAACGTGCCGGATCGGCAAAGCGTGCGCTGCATTTTTCCACCACCAATGCATCCTCTTCGAAGCTGTCCCAGAGTGCTTTCATCACGTCGATGAACTCTGCCGCGCGGCGATAGCGATCCTCATGGCTGAAGTGCTGGCTGCGGCCGAAATTACGTGCTTCGGCATGGGTTAATGAAGTCACCACATTCCACGCGGCACGCCCATCGCTGATGTGATCGATGTTGGCCAGCTGTCGCGCGGTGGTATAGGGCTCGGAATAGGAGGATGAGACGGTGCCGCCTAAGCCAATACGATCGGTGACCGCCGCCAGCGCGGCCAGCAGGGTGAGCGGCTCAGACCAGCCCACCTGGCGATGCTGCACGGTGTGCGCCAGATGTCCGCCATACACATCATCAATCGCCAGCTTATCCGCAACAAAGATCATATCGAGTTTTGCCGCTTCAGCGCGTTGGGCAATTTTGCGGTACAGCGGCCAGTTGCGGCCACCGGTCGTGGCGGCTTGCGGATGACGCCAGCCACCCTGATGAATGCCTGAGTCGAGGTACAGCGCCAGGTTCATCATGGTTTAGTGGCTCCTGCTTTGGCAAAAAATGACGCATCGACCAGACTGCTCGCCTGCAAGCCGGGTTTGATTAACCCGCTACGTGCGAAAGTATCAATCGCAGCCTGCTGGCGTTGCGCCACCAGCGTGTAGTCTTCCACCGGAGCGTTGTTTTCACGCTGAACCTTACTCAAGGCGACGGCATCTGGCAGACGCAGTAATGATGCGATGCCATTGGCATACTCCTGCGGATGAGCCACGCCCCAGGCGCGAGCGCGAATCAGACGCTGTCGGAAATCAGCCAGCTCTGCACGTTTATTGCTGATAGCGCTATCGGTCGCCACCAGATAGTTGGAGACCGGTGCCTCCTTGCCGTCAATGGCGATGCGATCACCTGACTGAGCCACCGCAAAAGAGACATACGGTTCCCATGTCGCCACCGCATCCACGGCACCGTTATCCAATGCCAATGTCGCCTCAGCAGGCGTGGTGAAAACAAAGTTAACGCTGTCATCAGGCAAACCGGCCTGGTGCAGCGCGTTGAGCACCATGTTCTGACCCGATGAACCTTTCACCGTGGCCACCTTTTTGCCTTTGAGGTCGGCAATGGTATGGACGGCGCTATCCTTTTTAACAAGCAGCCCGTTACCCAAATATTGTGAGGCCTGAATAGCGCGGATTTTAGCCCCAGCCGCCACGGCAAAAGCCAGCGGACCATCACCGACTAATCCGGCATCCAGATGCTGAGAATTGAGTGATTCCAGCAGCGGCGCGGCGTTAGGGAATTCGTACCATTTGATTTCATAAGGCACATTGGTGAGTTCACCGGCTGCTGACATCACGGCGCGGGCGTTCCCCTTTTGGTCGCCGACCACGAGTTCGGTATTGGCGGCATAAGTGGTGAAGGTGGCGGCCAACAATGCGCTGGCGATAAACGTGAGTTTCATGATGTTTCCCTGAGAAAAAAGAAAACAGCGTAAGTTTTCCGCTACAGCAGGCGTAGTAACAAATCCGCGCAACGATATGCAATGAGCGCAAAAGCCACGAAGGGTGAAAGATTGCGCAACTGCCGTTATCAAAAAATGCGAGTTATCCTCACTAATGATTAATTATCACAACGAAAAATAAAACGTGATTTCAGTCACAGATTGAAGGCTGCCTGATTTGTCAGTCATTAGCCCGGCTACATTCATAAGCGGAGCTAACGACACACTCAGCAACGGGTTTTTACTGTTCGATAACGTAAGTTAAAATTCTGTTGAGTTTATGTAGGTTTATTTTGGGTGGTAATTGATGAAAAACGTTGAGGGATTGGCATGGTTAACAAATTAACCAGTATCGTGCTGGCGATTCTGGCATTAGCGTTGCTCTATATGGGTGGTAAGTTGCTGATGCTGGGCGGCAGCGCGTTCTATGCATTGATGGCGGTGGGCTTACTGATCACCGCCATTTTACTGTTCAGAAACCAGCGTAGTGCACTGGCGCTGTATGCGGTTTTGATGTGGATTACCCTGGCCTGGATTATCTGGGAAGTGGGCTTTGATAAATGGCAGTGGATCCCACGCGGCGACCTGTTTGGCGTGATTGGCCTGTGGCTGGCGATGCCGTGGGTGGTGAAACCGCTGTATCAAGGCGAACGCCGCTTCCACACCTTCCTGGGTGGCACGGTGATCGTGATGATTGTGGTGGTGATCGGTCTGTGCTTCTACGATCCGTTACCGCAGGCGGGCACGATTAGCAATGCGCGTGAACAAGCTAGCGAGCAGGGCGCCGCTAACGACTGGACCGCGTACGGCGGCACCACTGATGGCCAGCGTTTCTCTTCACTGAATCAAATCAGCAAAGAAAACGTGCAAAACCTCGAAGTGGCCTGGACTTACCACACTGGTGACCTGCGTCAGGATGCGGATGCCAGCGAATACACCTTCGAAGCGACGCCGGTGAAAGCCAACGGCATGCTGTATTTCTGTACGCCGCATAACGAAGTGCACGCACTTGATCCCGAAACCGGTGCAGTGAAGTGGAAGTACACGCCGAATAAAGATCGTTCTTACCTGCAGCAGCACCAGACCTGCCGTGGCGTGAGCTATTACGAGCAAAGCCCGGTTGCTGCGCAGGATTCTGCTGCAGCGCCGGCCATCTGCCGTAAGCGTATCTTCAACGCCACCACCGATGCACAGCTGATTGCACTGGATGCCGATACCGGCAAACCTTGTGCTGATTTCGGCACCAATGGTGTGGTGGATCTGCATGCCAACATGGGTGAAGTACGTCCACATGCGTTGATGCAAACCGCCGCACCGCTGGTGGCCGGCAAGCTGGTGATTGTCGGTGGTTCCGTGATGGACAACGGCTTCAACAGTGGTAACCCGTCAGGTGTGATTCGTGCTTATGACGCTGAAACCGGTCGTCTGGTGTGGAACTTTGATCCATCGAACCCAGAAAATACGGCGCCGATCGCTGCGGGACAAAACTACCCGCAAGATACGCCAGTCGCCTGGGGTACGCTGAGCGCTGACCTGAAAAATGGTCTGGTTTACGTGCCGTTTGGTAACGCGTCACCGGATGAAGTGGGTATCGAACGTGATGCCAACAGCAACACCGAGAAGTTCCGCGATGCGTTAGTGGCGCTGGATCTGCAAACCGGTGCGTTCAAATGGCGTTATCAGAGTTCGAACCACGATCTGTGGGACCGCGATAACCCATCACAGCCGTCATTGCTGGATATCGATTATCAAGGCCAGAAACAGCCTGTGGTGATCCTGCCAACTAAAACCGGCAACCTGTTTGTCTTGAATCGCCTGACCGGTCAGCCCGTGTATCCGGTTAATCAGGTGAAGGTTTCCACTGAAGGCGGTGTGCCGGGTGAGAAGTTTGCCGCGACACAGCCGGTATCAAGCCTGAACTTTATTCCAGACCCGCTGACTGAGAAATCAATGTGGGGCATCACGCCGTTTGACCAGATGTCATGCCGCATGGACTTCCGTTCGCTGCGTTATGATGGCAACCCATGGACGCCAGCTACTGAAGCCGGTTCGCTGATCTTCCCGGGTAACATTGGCGTGTTCAACTGGGGTTCTGTGGCGGTTGATCCGCAGCGTCAGATGCTGATTGCCGCGCCTGTGCGCCTGGCTTACAAATACAACCTGATCAGGCGTACGCCGCAGACCGAAACGCAGCGTCTGTTCACCAAAGATGGTCAGCCATACTGGAATGAAAACTTCCAGGGTGACTACGCGATTCACATTCAGCAGCTGGCCTCTGGCCTCGGCATTCCGTGTATCGCACCGCCGTGGGGTCGTATGGTGGGCGTAGACCTGAAAACCGGGAAAACCGAGTGGTTGCGCCGTGTGGGTGTGACCAAAAACCTGAAAACCAGCTTCCTGCCGGGCCGCTTCCCAATCGGCTTCCCGATGGGCATGGTGGCACACGGTGGTCCATTGCTGACAGCGGGTGACCTGGTGTTCCATGGCGCAACCGCGGATAACTTCTTCCGCGCTTACGACAGCACCACCGGTGAGTTGCTGTGGCAGACCGAGCTGAGCGCGGGCGCACAAGCCACACCGTCGACCTTTATGGGTAAAGACGGTAAGCAGTACGTGGTGATTGCGGCGGGCGGTCACGGTTCGCTGGGCACCCAGGCGGGTGACAGTGTGGTGGCGTTCCGTTTGAAGTAATGTGAAATAACAGCCAAGTCGTCCAGAGGAATATTCCTCTGGACGATGCGTAACATCAGGCAGGAACGGAAAGGGCTTTCTGGCTACGTGACCAGACACGGTGTGCTTTCATTGCATCTATAAAAGCACTCAGCAAAGCATCATCTGAACTGTCACCTTCAATAATTCCCTCTTCTTTTTCGCTCTCCTGCAGCGCAAACTGGGCTTTAAAGCGGCGTGCTTCACCGCTCAGGCCGATCACCTTCAGATGTTTATAAGCCTCCAGCAAGAAATAACGACTGTCACCACTCAGCAACAGCGCATCAATGTTGCCATCGGGTACAAACACCGCGTCAAAGGTCAGTGAAGGGAGCCCAGCAAAGGTCGCATCAATGGGTAAGACTGAACCATCGTCGGCTCGAACCTGTCCCATGTGAGCCGCCAATAATTTTGTATGTACGCCAGCCGCTTTAAGTGACTGTAATACAGCCAGTACATCTGCTGATTTCACGCCATCGTTCAACAGCAGGGCAACCTGGCGGCCTTTGATATCACCGTCGGGAACAGCATACAAACTCAGACTACTGTCTTTCTGCAGGCCATTAACATCGGGTGCTGGCGGCGTCTTCAATTGATCAGCCGTCAAGGCAATCCCGAGGTTATCAGCAACCCCTTGCGCTAAGGCAATATCAATATTCAACAGATGATCGACCACTCGCTCACGAATGTACGGTCGGGCGACTTTGCTTAACTCAAATGAATAGGCATCAATGATGTGCTGTTGCTCGACAGGCGTTTGGCTTAACCAGAATAATCTCGGCTGAGAGTAATATTCGCCAAAGGACGGGCTACGCTCGCGCACTTTATGCCCCTCCATGCGCTCCTGATAACTGTCAAAGCCGCCACCTTCCGCTGCCGGCGGTGTTTCACGTGGCCAATTATCATTAATCGAATTGGGTTCATAATTCGCTGGATTAGTATCAATGTCCTGACGGTGCATGCCCTGCCGTTGGAAATTATGGTAAGGGCAAACCGGACGATTAATAGGGATCTCATGGAAATTAGGGCCACCCAGGCGGCTAATCTGCGTATCGGTATAGGAGAACAATCTGCCTTGTAGCAGGGGATCGTTTGAAAAATCCAGCCCCGGAACAATATGTCCTGGATGGAAAGCAACCTGTTCCGTTTCAGCAAAGAAGTTATCGGGATTGCGGTTTAATACCATCTTGCCAACGATTTCTACTGGCACCAGCTCTTCCGGAATCAATTTGGTGGCATCCAGGATATCGAAATCGAACTTAAACTCGTCCTCTTCGGGGATCAGTTGTAGGCCTAATTCATATTCAGGGAAGTCTCCGGCTTCAATGGCTTCCCACAAATCGCGTCGGTGGAAATCAGGGTCGCGTCCGGTCAGTTTTTGCGACTCATCCCAGAGCAAAGAGGCTTTACCTGCGACAGGCTTCCAGTGGAAGCGCACAAAGGTCGCTTTGCCTTCCGCATTGATCAGTCGGAAAGTGTGAATACCGAAGCCTTCCATGGTGCGGTAACTGCGTGGAATCCCGCGGTCGGACATCGCCCAGATAACGTTATGCAAGGTCTCAGGCTGCAGGGAAACGTAATCCCAGAAGGTGTCATGTGCACTTTGACCCTGAGGGATTTCATTGTGCGGCTCAGGCTTAACGGCGTGCACAAAATCCGGGAACTTATGAGCATCCTGAATGAAAAATACCGGGGTATTGTTACCCACTAAATCAAAAACCCCTTCATCGGTATAAAACTTAGTGGCAAACCCGCGAATATCGCGCACGGTGTCAGCCGATCCGGCACCGCCCTGGACGGTGGAAAAACGGACAAACACCGGCGTGACTCGTTCCGGATCAGAAAGGAAGTGCGCTTTAGTCAGCGCTTTTAACGAGTGGTATGGCTGGAAGTAGCCGTGTGCAGCGGATCCTCGGGCGTGAACGATGCGTTCAGGGATGCGTTCATGGTCAAAGTGCGTGATTTTTTCACGCATGATGAAATCTTCAAGCAAAGTCGGGCCACGCGTGCCCGCGCGCAATGAGTTTTGATCGTTCGCAATCCGCGTGCCCTGATTCGTCGTTAGAGGCTGCTCGGTGCCGTTTTTACGATGCGCAGCAAGTTGCTCAAGCTTGGTGCTCTGTGTATCAGGAGCTTTGAGGCTGCCCGGTGCCGTAGGCTGCTTTCCGGGTGGAGTTGGTTCAGCGGGAGGTTGGTGTGAACCGTCTATGGGTGCCAGCGACCCTAATCCAGGTTGTGATGATTCTGGCCCTTTCGTCGGGGCTCGCTGAGTCAGCTTTTTCTTATCGGTTTCGCTCGACATTGCTATTCTCCAGTGACTGATTTAATGACCCCATTAAATATAGGAGAAGAAAAAATATTAGCAGGTGGTTATTTGTTCGAACGAAAATAAACGAAGCCGTATAAATGGTTCAATCTCGGGCAAGTGAAGGTCAGAACATTGTCAGTGTTTTTACACAGTGATAAAAGCCAAGCGGGAAATTATTGATGTCCGGATACATGCGATTAAATAACTAAAACGCTAAGTCATGAAAGCGAACTTTTAAAAGTTAGCCTAACCTAAAACATTCCTTCCTAAGGAGTTAATTATGAAAGCACATAATACGAACGAACAGCGAAAGAAAGAAGGCAATGTCAAAAAAGGCCTTCCGGAGGCCGCGCCCAATGCCGGCAATGCGTACGAAGAGGATGATCATCCCGCTACAGATAATCCTGATGAACATGGCGAGATCCCTCGCACGCGTGATGATAGCCAGGATCACAAGCACGATCCATTCAAGGATAAGTAGCGTGAGTCGCGCATTAAAAGTGCGTAATCATTGATTTTTATAGCATTAAGGGGATAAACAATGGATTATTCTTCACTTGCAAATGAATTAGGTCTGACGGAAGACGAAGTCAAGGAGATGGGTCTACACTCAGACGATATTTTTCAAGAGAATAGCTCTTCAGGTACGCCATCAGGGGCGTATTATTTCAATGTGCCGGACGGCACGCCAGACCGTATCCTGGGGAAAAAAGGCTGGTCGTTAGGAGAGCGAGTAAAAATTAACAGTAACGTGTTTGATGTCAGCAATAAATAATGATGTTCTTCACGTCCTCGACTTCACATTTCACCAAAAAATTCTCATCGCTACAAAAATAAAGCCCGGGAGTGGTGGCAACCGGGCTTGTACAATCCTGTACCAAACATTTCCAATGAGAGCAGGTCTTATCACAGGGCGTAATAAAGACTTATTTATCATAGCCGGCCCTGAAGGGATTGCATGCGAAGCGGTAAATATTAACGTTGTCAGGATGCCGGTTATCTTCTGAATTCAATCAAATCCATGATTAAATTATTGCCACCAAGGCTGTGACGCGTGGATTAGATTTTGTCCGTGAGCAAGCCCCATTCTCGGCAGAGTTGGTTAACCTCATAAGGGGAGCTAAGCAACAGCTTGGGCAAGGTCCATTCCGCATACATGCGTTGGTTACGCGGGCGATGGCGCCGAGAGGTGATAAGCAGATAACGCGTCATTTCCCAGGTCAACTTCTCGCGCTGATGTGAGGGGACAACACCGCCAATGCGCTGGGCATCAAACAGCGTACGACGCAGATAACGAAAGAAACTTTGAGTCGGTGGCAGGTCAAGCAGAATGATACCACTGGCACGCGTTAAGCGGTCCGGTAGCGTGCGCACATAATTGCCGTCCATGACCCAGCTTTCCCCTGCGATAGCGTCGAGATGCAGTTGCCGGAAATCTGCTTCAGCGCGGGCTTGCCAGTGCGTGTTGGGGAGGTGATAAAGCTGATCCAGGTGGATGAGCGGGCGCGCTGTCTTGCTGGCGATGGCCTGAGCCAGTGTCGATTTACCGCTGTTTGAAGGCCCCAAAATGCAGATGCGTGGGCCGAAGTCGCTTAATGCCATCATGATGAAAATCCTTTTAATTTCATAAAAAGCTGAACCAAATTGCTGATAGCAAAAAACACCAGTATCAGCCCGCCGCCAATGTTGATGGCGATGGACAGCTTACGAATGCTGATCACTCGTGCTGAAGTCAGCAGCGTAAAACAGATGATCACCAGCCACAGTGCCATAATGGCAACGTGTATGGAGGCCAGCAGCAGATAATGCAGCAAGGCATGATCGCGACCGGCGAATTGCGATACCACGGTGAGATACAACATCACCGCTTTTGGATTAAGCAGATTGGCTAGCCAGGCATCTTTAATCCCCATGCGGGCGCTACGGTAAGAGGCGACGGGTTGGGAAATATGACGACCTCGACGCAACAACTGTACGCCGAGCCACAGCAGATAAGCAGCACCCGCCACGCTTAACAGATTAAAGATAATGGGGGAACGCACCAGCAGGGCGCTGATGCCCAGACCAATCAGCAGCGCATGGGTATAAATACCCAGAGCCGTGCCGAGAATGATCGCCGCCAGCCCGCGCGTGCCTGCCACCAGCGTGTTGTTAATCGCGAGGGTGAAACTCGCCCCTGGCGACAAGGCCACAGGTAAGATCGCAATGATAAAGGCGAGCACGTGCAGGTTCATGAGGGTAACGGCTAAGGAATGTTAAATAATTTTGAATATTATTAGATGGTGAAGCAATAATCTACCACTGCAATCACGCCGCCAGGACTCAGCGGACCTATAAATAGCATAACTATAAGGATGACCATGACCATCGCTTGCCTGCACACCGCCGCCAGTAATATCGCGCTGTTCGATCACGCGGCACACGCCCTTGAATTACCTCCCCACACACTGAGCCATATTGTGATGCCGCACCTGCTGGCTGAAGCTGAGCAAAATGCCGGTATGACGCAGGAGCAACAGCAACGTTTGGCTCAGCTGATGCACAGTATGGGACCGTGGTTTGATGCGATAGTCATTACTTGTTCAACGCTGGGGCCAGTGGCCGACACCTTCCAACCGCAAAAATCGGGCTGCCCGGTCTATCGCGCAGATCGGATGCTGGCAGATCACCTGCATCAAATGGCAGGGCCTGCGCTGGTACTCTGCGCGGCTGAGTCAACCTTAGCGGCTACCCGTCTGTTGTTCTGTCCACCAACGTTGCCATCTGAAAAACAGCCACAGGTCGCTCTGATTCCTGACGCCTGGGCCGCATTTAAAGCGGGTGATCATCAACGCTACCACGCGCTCATCGCTGACGCGGTAAAACAGGGACGCGAGCAGGGCGCACAACACCTAGCACTGGCGCAGGTTTCAATGGCGGCGGCGGCAGACAGCCTGCCGGAGAGCGAGCGTCCGTTGACGATTCCGCAGCTGGCATTAGCCGCGTTGATCACAAAGCGTTAATGTCGCGAAGGGAATGCCTGAGGGTGGCGTCCTCCCTCTTTTGCTCGTTAAAGGGATAACCTCTTTAGCTGTCGATACCAGGGAATGAAATAAACCAGCATGCTCCCCCAGAATATCCCCGCAGTAACGCCGCTGATTGCACCGTGAATCAGATTAAATGACAGGGAAGCGATTAATTCAGGGTGCAAAGCCACAGAAACGGAAAGCGTATATTTGGCGGCAAAGGCTAATAACATAAATATTAATGGCAACGCCGAACCTGGGCGAATAATCATGCCGTGATTTTCACTGGAGATGGGTTTGCCTGTCGCGTGAGACAACATGGCACCGATGATACCCCCAATCAGTAAACCGATAATCATGGAAAACAGCGTATAAGCAACCCAGGTGGTTTCCCGAAATACGCCATAAAAGCCCCAAACTAAAAACAAAACTGGAATGTAGAACAGTTTTTGCACCGCGACTTCACGAGTCTGTAATGCCTTAATGCCGCGAAAAATCAGATAGACGAGTAATATCCACACCCATGTTGGCGTATGTCTCAACAGTTCAATCAGTCCCATTTTTCATCTCCAGCAACCTGAACAAGGTTGACAAAAAAATTAAGAATCCGCTTGTGATTTAAAATCATATCACTGTGAGATTATTTTAGTGCAGATATTTATCGCATGTTAATAACCGCTGAATCCGGCAGGTTAATAGATCCGCTAATAACAATACGCTTTCATGAATGTGTAATATTTGTTTGCATCGCCTGATATTAGTGATTATGGTTGGCAACACTTTTTTACGCTTCACGAACATCTTCTTATAACAACCTCTGCAAAAGAGGTGGCTTTGCTATTGCCGTTAGTCAGAAAAATAAAGACTGATGGCACTCAATAAAATGTGGGTTGTGTCAATAAACATGAATGTTTTTTAAACCTTTGGGATGAAGGAGACACGCGAAAAGCGTCAGTCTATTACCACACACCACGGCTATTATGCGCGTCTTAAAGTCATCAGTATCGCTATCGGCCTGTGTATTGGCATGTCGGGTTCCGCCGTCGCCGCAGAAAAGGACTCGGAGGAAGTTACCAGCAGCCGGGAGCGTAGCTATCAGGACGAACAAGAGCTGGTGGTAACCGGAGAGAAAACGGAACGATCGATTTTTGATACCGGATCGAGCGTTGAAGTTTTTGATAGCCGCAGGATTGATTCACTGCCCGGTGCTGAAACCGTTTCAGACTTAATGCGGATGACCGCGAATACCGTTGATGTCGGGATCGGCAACGATCTGCCAACAGTGCGCGGGGTGCATGGCTCCGGCCCATCGACGGGTGCAGGGGCATTCCTTAGCGGAACACGCCCGCGTTTAGGATTATCACTGGATGGCCGTGCGCTCACCTATAACGAACAGGCCTATGGACCGCAATCGCTGTGGGATTTAGATCGCGTGGAAGTGTTTCGAGGGCCGCAAAGTTACATTCAGGGTCGCAATGCCATCGCCGGTGCGATTGTGATGACCACCAAAGATCCCAGCTTCGAATGGGAGAGCGCTATAAAGGGTGGATTTGGCAATCAGCACGCCTCATAACTGGCGGCGATGGCCAGTGGCCCACTGATTGATGAACAGCTGGCGTTTCGTGTCAGCGTTGATCGCCAGCGCCGCCGCAGTGACATCGATCTGCCCGCTTACACGCCGGTGGGCGATCCGCGCGAAGTGCAAACCACCAATGCGCGCGCCAAACTGCTGCTCAATCCGGCGGGGCTGCGTGAACTCACCACTAAATGCTGGAAGAGTTACAGCGCTTCGGTATCAGCGATGATTACTTGTACAAAGTACGTGAAGTGAAATATGACGCGCGCAGCGGTCGACTGTTTTTACCCGGTCTAGGCTACGGCGTAGAAAGTGTGCTGTTCGTCGTGGATACCCGCAAGCAGCAGCTTGAGAAAGTCATTCCTGGTTTTGGCTTTAACGCCACCGGTATCGCCATTGATGAAGCGGGGCGTCGGGTGTTTGTCTCCAATATGCAGGGGCAACTGATGACGCTGAACGCGGACACGCTTGAGATCACCCATACGCAGGAGATTGAAGCCGATCAACTGCTCAATCTGGTCTATGACCCGCAGGGGAATCGCCTGCTTGGCGTTGATCAGGGGATCGATCGTGACAAGCCGCGAAATAACTATCTGGGACAGACCTACACCCGACGCAGCAGCGGACATCAGCTGTTTGCTCTGGATGCAGACAGCGGCAAGGTTCTGGCGAAGGTGGATACCGATCAGGTGCCGATTGGCTTACTGCTGGATGCGCAGCAGCAGCGCATTTATGTCACCAACCGCAACGGTGTCAGAGTCGAAAAGGGCGCGGGCACGGTGACGATCTTTGATGCCCGATCGCTGCAGCGAATTAACACCCTGGCGTTGCGTCCGCACCCCAATAGCCTGGCACTCGATGAGGCTAATCACGCCCTGTTCGTCACGGTGAAAAATGACGGCGCGGCGACCAAAGCGGCAAAGCTTGAGAGTGTTGTACGTATATCGGCGGAATAATGCTTCGTCGCAGCACGAGAGTTCGTGCTGCGACGAAGTTTGGGAAAAGCATGTGTTATAACGACAAAGATTCATCATCACCTTATCTAAAGTCCGCATTGTAAAAATCCACTACGCCCTCTCTCTTTTCATTTTCCTGACAGTGTAAGGAAAGCTAATTTGATAGACTTCATTCTGAGAATGAACGTTCACTACAGGGTAATTCATGAAGAATTTTCAGCGCAGTGTGATCGCCGGGCTGGTGATGTTAGTCGCCGCCTGCGATCAAAACAGCAGTCAACAAGCCGCCACTCCGACCACCGAAGTGGGTGTTAAAACCTTGCAAAGCGAGTCAGTGGCGCTGGACAGCCAGCTCGCGGGCCGCGTGACGGGCAGTATGACCTCAGAAGTGCGCCCCCAGGTTGAAGGGATTATTTTGAAGCGCCTGTTTACCGAAGGGGATGAAGTGAAAGCCGGTCAGGTGCTGTATCAAATCGATCCGGCCAGCTATCAGGCCAGTTACGATCAGGCTTTGGCACAATTAAAGAATGCTCAGGCATTGGTGAAAAGCAGCAAACTCAAAGCGGAGCGCTATGCAGCACTGGTGAAAGAGAACGGCGTGTCGCGTCAGGATGCAGATGACGCGTTAGCCACTTACCAACAAAATGTCGCATCCGTGGATCAGTATCGTGCTGCGGTTGAAAGCGCTCGCATCAATCTTAATTACACGCAGATCAAAGCCCCAATCAGTGGACGCATTGGCATTTCCTCCGTGACGCCAGGTGCGCTGGTGACTGCCAGCCAGACCACCGCGCTGGCGACCATTCGCGCGCTCGATCCTATTTATGTCGATCTCACCCAATCCAGCGTTCAACTGCTGAAGCTGAAACGTCAGCAGGCTTCCTTGCAGCAGAGCACGGATGCCGTGCCGGTGACGGTGAAACTCGAAGATGGCAGTGCTTATGACCATCCGGGCAAGCTGGAACTGACGGAAGTGTCGGTAGATGAAGCGACGGGCACCGTGACGCTGCGCGCGATTTTCCCTAACCCGCAACATGAGTTGTTGCCGGGCATGTATGTGCGCGCCAATGTGACTAACGGCGTTAAAACCGACGCGATCCTCGCACCGCAACAGGGCATCACACGTGACGCCAAAGGCAATGCCACCGCGCTGGTGGTGGATAAAGAGAATAAAGTCGAGAGCCGTGAAGTGGTGGCCGATCGCGTGATCGGCAATAAGTGGCTGATTACCTCTGGTCTCAACAGCGGCGACAAACTGATTGTTGAAGGTACCGGTAAAGTGCAGGCGGGCATGAGCGTTAAAGCCGTAGAAGTGACGCCAAACGATATAGCCGCGACCAGCGAGGGCAACTGATATGTTGGCTCAGTTCTTTATTCGTCGGCCGGTGTTTGCCTGGGTTATCGCCATCTGCATCATGATGTTCGGTTTACTCAGTATTAACAGCCTGCCCGTGGCGCAATATCCCGATGTGGCGCCGCCACAGATCAGCATTCAGGCCACCTACACCGGAGCCTCGGCGGAAACGCTGGAGAGCAGTGTCACCCAGGTGATTGAGCAGCAGTTGACCGGGTTGGATGGTTTACTCTATTTCAACTCCACCAGCACCGCATCGACCGGTCAGGTAAAAATCAATGTGACCTTCCAGCAAGGCACTGACCCCGATATCGCTCAGGTTCAGGTACAAAACAAGGTTCAGCAGGCAGAAAGCCGTCTGCCTACCGCCGTGACCACACAGGGTGTCACCGTGGAAAAAGCGCAGAGCGACTTCCTGCTGATCCTTGCGGTGTACGATAAAACCAATAAAAGCAGTTCTTCCGATGTGGCTGACTATATGGTCAGTAATATGGAAGATACGCTGGCGCGTGTGAGCGGCGTCGGGAGCGTGCAGGTATTTGGTGCCGAATACGCGATGCGTATCTGGTTAGATCCGAGCAAGCTCGCCTCCTATTCGCTGATGCCGTCGGATGTCACCACCGCACTGGAGAGCCAAAACACCCAGGTCTCTTCCGGCCAGTTGGGTGCGCAGCCTGCCAGTAAAGAGCAGCAACTGGTGGCAACGGTGCGTTCGCGTTCACGTCTGCAAACGCCAGAACAGTTCCGTAATATTGTGCTGAAAAGCCAGTCTGACGGTTCCGTGGTGCGCCTGAGTGATGTGGCGCGCGTCGAGATGGGTGATGAGGATTACAGTGCCAACGTGCTGGCGAACGGCCATCCCGCTTCGGGTATCGCGGTTCAGCTGGCGTCGGGTGCCAATGCGCTTTCCACCGCCGAACAGGTGAAATCCACCATCAATGAGTTCCGCAGCAGTATGCCTGCGGGTTATGAGATCGCTTATCCGCTCGACAGTACCGACTTTGTAAAAATCTCGATTGAAGAAGTGGTGAAAACGCTGATCGAAGCGGTGATTCTGGTGGTCATCGTGATGTTCGTGTTCCTGCAGAACATTCGTACCACACTGATCCCGGCGATTGCCGTGCCGGTCGTGTTACTGGGCACCTTTGGCGTGCTGTCGCTGTTTGGTTATTCGATTAACACCTTAACCATGTTCGGTATGGTGCTCGCCATCGGCTTGCTGGTCGATGATGCGATTGTCGTCGTGGAAAACGTTGAGCGCGTGATGCGCGAAGAGGGATTATCACCGCGTCAGGCCACCGAAAAATCGATGAAAGAGATCACAGGGGCGCTGATCGGTATTGCCTTAGTGCTGTCGGCGGTGTTCCTGCCGATGACCTTCTTCAGTGGTTCAACCGGTGTGATCTATCGCCAGTTTTCGATCACCATTGTGTCGTCGATGGTGCTGTCGGTGATTGTCGCGCTGACGCTGACGCCGGCACTCTGTGCCACCTTGCTGAAACCACATAACCATGAAAGCGGCACCAAAGGCTTCTTTGGCTGGTTTAACCGTAGCTATGAAAAAGTACAGGGGCGCTATCAAAACGGCGTCGGCCATGTGGTGCACAGTTCAGTGCGTTATCTGCTGCTGTACGGCGTATTGTTGATCGGATGTGCGGTGCTGTATCTGCGCCTGCCGACCGGCTTCCTGCCGACCGAAGATCAGGGCTATATCATGGTGCAGTATCAGCTGGCACCGGGTGCCACGGAAAACCGCACCAGTGAAGTCCGTCAGCAGGTTCAGCAGTACTTCGCGACCAAAGAGAAAGATAACGTTAACGTCAGCATGCTGGTGAACGGCTTCAGCTTTGCGGGCAGCGGACAGAACGCCGGTATTGGTTTTATCTCGCTGAAAAACTGGAGTGAGCGTAAAGGCTCAGAGAACAGCGCCGATGCGATAGCAGGACGCGCCATGGCTGCGCTATCCAGTATTCGTGATGCACAGATTTTCGTGTTGTCACCGCCTTCAGTCTCGGGATTGGGCCAGTCCAACGGCTTTACTTTTGAACTGCAAGCACGCGGCTCAACCGATCGTGACCAACTGCTGAAGATGCGTAACCAGCTGATCGCTGAAGCCAATCAGGATCCGGTGTTGAGCGCGGTGCGTGCCAACTCGTTACCCGATTTGCCTCAGCTGGATGTGAGTATTGATGATGCCAAAGCGCAGTCACTGGGCCTGACCATCATTGACATCAATACCACCTTGAGTGCAGCGATTGGCGGCAGTTACGTCAACGACTTCACCGACCGCGGTCGCGTGAAGAAGGTTTACATGCAGGGCGATCAGCAATTCCGCAGTAAGCCTGAAGATATCGATCAATGGTACGTGCGTGGAACGGATAGCAGCAGCAACACCACCATGGTGCCGTTCTCGTCGTTCGCCTCCTCAAAATGGGCTTACGGTCCAGATGTGCTGTCACGTTATAACGGCCTGGCTTCCTATGAGATTGAAGGATCTTCAGCATCGGGCAAGAGTTCCGGCGATGCCATCACCGCTATGGAAAAACTGGCGGCCAAACTGCCAACCGGTACCACCTATGCATGGAGCGGCCTCTCTTATCAGGAAAAACTCTCCGGCAACCAGGCAATGTCGTTGTATGGCATCTCCCTGATTGTGGTGTTCCTGTGTCTGGCCGCGCTGTATGAAAGTTGGTCAGTGCCGTTCTCGGTGATGATGGTGGTGCCGTTGGGCGTCATCGGTTCCTTGCTGGCCATTACGCTACGCGGTCTGGAAAACGACGTCTATTTCCAGGTAGCGTTATTGACCATCATTGGTCTCTCGGCCAAGAACGCGATTTTGATCGTGGAATTCGCTGAGGAGAACTATCGCAAGGGTGAGAACCTGGTGAAAGCCGCGGTGCATGCCGCCACCATGCGTTTGCGTCCGATCATCATGACTTCGCTGGCGTTTACCGCTGGGGTACTGCCATTGGCGATTTCAACCGGTGCGGGGGCGAACAGCCGTATCGCTATCGGCACCGGCATTATCGGCGGCACCCTGACCGCGACCTTGCTGGCCATCTTCTTTGTACCGCTGTTCTTTGTTCTGGTCCGTCGCGTTTTCCCGGCGATTCCGCATGACGATGCACAGTCAACCGAATCTGCTGTGAAGGCGGAGGAGTAATATGTCTGCAAAACTTTTAATGGTGTTTTTGCCGTGTTTCCTTGCGGGTTGCGTATCTCTCGATCCGCATTACGATCGGCCAAAGGATGCGGTGAATACCACCGCGCCCACCGGCGATGCCTATCGGACGTTACAAGGCACACCGGCTAACTATCGTGATATCAGCTGGCAGGATTATGTGCTGGATGCGAAGCTGCGCCAGGTGGTGACGATGGCGCTGGACAGCAGCCGCGATCTGCGTGAAGCGGTCGCCAGTGTGAAATCGGCTCATGCTCAGTATGGTGAGCAGCGTGCCGATTTGTTCCCCAGCCTGAGCGCTGGCGTGAGCGGCACACGTTCACGCGCGCTAACCGGGGAGGGAAATCAAACTGCGCTCAGCAATACCTATTCAGCCGAGGGCAGCGTCAGCTCGTTTGAATTGGATCTGTTTGGCAAGAACCAGAGTCTGTCGCGCCAGCAGTATGAAACTTATCTCGGCACGCTGGAGGGCGCCCGCAGTACGCGCCTGACGGTGCTGTATAACACCGTGGATTACTGGCTGCAGCTGGCCGCCGATCGCAGCAATCTGGCGATCGCTAAAGAGACGGCAGAGAGTGCGCGTCAGTCACTGGAAGTGACGCGCAAGCGTCTGCAGAACGGTGTGGATTCGATGGTGGATGTCGCGTCAGCAGAGACCACTTATCAATCTGCTCAGGCGGATGTGGCCAGTTACACCACAAGCGTGGCGCAGGATAAAAACGCGCTGGATCTGGTGGTAGGCAAAAGCGTGCCAGATAATTTGTTGCCTGAAAGCATTGAGTCCATTGGCGATGCATTGAAAGCCGTACCTGCTGGCGTGTCATCGGATGCACTGAACAATCGCCCGGACGTGTTGCAGGCAGAGCACAACTTAAAAGCCGCTAATGCCAATATCGGGGCGGCACGCGCTAACTTCTTCCCAAGCATCTCCCTCACCGCCAGCGGTGGGGTGGGCAGTTCAGATTTGTCTTCGCTGTTCAAGAACGGTGCGGGAATCTGGTCGTTTGCCCCAAGTATCTCGCTGCCGATTTTCAAAGGCGGCTACAACGTTTCCTACCTCAACTACACCAAAGCGCAGAAAGAGTATTACGTGGCGGTGTATGAGAAGGCGGTCCAAACGGCGTTCTCAGAAGTGGCCGATGCGTTGGCACGACGCGGCACCATCAACGATCAGCTGACCAGTCAGCGTAATAATGTTGCTGCTTCGCAAACCTATTACCACCTGGCAGATCTGCGCTATCAAAATGGTGTGGATACCTATCTGAATGCGTTAACTGCACAGCGCACGCTGTATACAGCACGCACTAGCCTGGTGAGCGTTGAGCAGGCTTACTACCAGAACCTCAATACTTTCTACAAAGTGATGGGTGGTGGTACTGCGTTGAAAGAATCTGAACTGAAACTGTGATGATCGCCCCGGGTCGATGCGTTAGCGACCTGGGGAAAAATGTAACCGGATTTATAGCCAGCATATCGGCTATAAATCCCTTCGCGTATGATAGGAAAAAACAATAATAACGCGCCGGCCACTTTTAGGAGTTATGTTGAGCAAATCAGAGAATGACGCCTTCGTGCGACAGCGACAGCAAATAATTATTGCCGCTGCAAAAATATGTTTTAGTCGCTCCGGTTTTCACGGGGCGAGCATGGCTGATATAAGCCGGGAATCAGGTTTGGGTGCAGGGCAGATATATCGTTATTTCGAGAGCAAAGAATTCATCGTCAGTGAAACGATTAAAAGTATCGCCACGAGTTGGCGTGTTTTTTTACAAGATAATCTGCCGAAGCAAAGCAGCACCCGCGATATTATTGATGCGGAATCGCCATTTTGGCAGGACTGGCCCTATCAGGACCGCTGCTTATTACTGGAGATGTATTCGGAAGCGTCGCGTAATCAATCTGTGCGGGAAGTTTTGGCACAAGAAGAACAGCTATTGATTGCTGATTTGGAAAAAGCGTTTAGCCGCCAGTATGCTCAAGTGAGTCCACAGCAGCGTAATGAGCGTATCCAATTTTTGTTAATGCTGGTAGACGGTGTTGCCTGCCGCGCATTTGGTGATAAGAACCTGGATCATCACGAACAGGGCAGGATCAATGGCATTCTCACACATCATTTGTTTGGCTGATTTCAGGCCATATCATGCTGATTGATGTCACGCGTGATGGCATCAAAAAAGGGCATAAATCCGTCGGGCACGTCACGTTGTTTCATGCAACGGCGAATGATCATCCCATCGATCACCAGAGAGATGATATGCAGTCGGGTGTTGATGACGTCGGCTTTCAGCGCCGGATTGAGCGTCTGCTCCTGAGCAATAAAGTTGTTTTTTAATACCAACCACGCATCATTCATTATCTGACGAATACGCTCGTTACGTGTGGCTTCAGATGAGACTTCCATCAACAAGACAATACTGTGCTCAACTTCGGGCGGCACAATGTCCTGCACCGAATGCGTGACGCCTCCCGCATGGGCAATTCGTTCAAAATCAGCGTTTAATAATGCGATCATGCGTTGCACCACATTGGTCACCAGCGCTTCGATAATGGCATCTTTGTTTTTATAATATTTATAAATTAAACCAATGCTAACATTTGCCTGGCTGGCAATATTCTGAATAGAAGTTTGATGAAACCCTTTTAGGCGCATGCACTGTTCAGCTGCATCAAGAATCTGTTCGCTGCGATTCATGTTATTTACTCATCACGGAAAAGCGTATTTTACGCAAAAACAAGCAGCCTGACTAATCCTGAATGCTAAATAGTCGCGTTCTTTAGATTGTTTCTTTTTCTAATTATTGCTGTTAGTTATCAATATTCAAAAATTTTGACTTAAGTGAGCAAATTGCACACCTGTTCAGGGATTTTCTTGTCGCTATCATGATGAGCATAGCCACATTTTGAGGAGCAAATTATGAACGTAATGCGTGCCCAGCGTGACCAACTGTTTGAATACGGTCCCTTTACCATCCGCCGGCAACGGCCTGGCGAGGCTTTTGGCCCGCTGACGATTATTGATCAGATGTCGTTGAAAATGGATGCGCGTATACCGATGCACACCCGTCAGGACGAAGAGATTTTCAGCTACGTCTGGCGTGGTTCGGCGCAGCACCTTGCTGAAAATGGCGACAAAACCGCGCTGAATGCCAAGCGCGCTATGGTGGTGAGTGCAGGAAGTGGCGTGCGTTATGAAGAGTCTGCGCCTTTTGTTGAAACCGAGATGTTGCAGGCTTATATCCGTCCGGCCAAAAGCGGCGGTGCACCACGCACCCTGGATTTTACTCGCGCTGATGGGGTGCCGCTTAACGCCTGGACATTGCTGGCGGGACCTGAAACTAGCGACGCGCCGCTGCCGTTGGGTCAGGAGGTGTTCATTTATGATCTGAAAGTGGAGCGGGGCGCGCAGGTTGAGGTGCCACACCTTGCTGGTTACTCAACATGGCTGACCTTGCTGGATGGCATTGTAACTGTTGGCGAGGAGCGGCTGTTGCAGGGGGATGCTATCAGCGAGCAGGGCGCATTACCTGCAGTCCGAGGCGAGCGTGACGCGACAGTGATTGCTTTCCTGGTGGGTGACGGTGTCACGTTTTTGTGAGTACAGGCTGCCATTGTTCATGAGAAAGCCTGTTACTGCGAGGACCATTTGGGCTTTTTTGTGCGGTGGTGCGGGCCGTAGCACCTCTGCTGCTGCCGGGCAGTCCTCGCGCCGCTGACGCGGTGCCCTCGGCTTCCACGTCGTGCCTACGGAACGTTCGGGGATCGACCATCCCTGGTCGGCCCCGAACTGATCCACGCATCCCTGCGCGGATCTCCTGGCCCAACGTAAAAGCCTCAGCGCTGCGGATAGCCCTTGCAGCATCAGAGGCGCTACCGCCATTCATATGGTGCCCGTTTTGATAAAACCCACTGAAGCTTCCGAGTAGACTTAGGTCAATTTGTGAGGATGCCTTGATTGAATCCAGCAGATTAATCCTTCAACAACACGCATTGAATCAAACGAGAAAGCCAGAACCTAAGCGACTCCAGCAAGCGTCATCACCTGCGCACCCAGACAATGACAGCCAACACCTTCGCCACTCTGCAACCTAGCCAATCAACCTCCGACTTTATTATCGCCTCTGCCTCCAATCACTCCACCACCAGCCAATCTCAAAACGCTGTCATCACCCGTCATCCCAACCAAAGGCATCACACGCTCAAGTCCAACAGCAAACGAATAATTGACAACCTACCACTGGTAAGTTACCAATAGTAGGTCAATCATTGTCGGAGGTTAACCCCATGCACACGCTTATCGTTACAGCTCATCCAGACCATCACTCACACACCCATGCTGTGGTTGAACAGCTGGTTAAAGGCATTTCAGCGAGCGGCCAACACAGTGTTGAAATCGCCGATTTAGCGGCTGAGCACTTTGATCCACGCTTCAATCAGGCGGATGTCGAACAGTTCAAATCGGGAACCGTTTCGCCTCAGGATGTATTGGCCGAACAGCAGCGTCTCAATCGTGCCGATGCGTTGGTATTGGTGTATCCGATTTACTGGTGGTCTTTCCCGGCACAGTTAAAAGGGTGGATTGACCGCGTGTTTACCCAGGGCTGGGCGTACGACGACACCGGCGAAAAGGTCATCAAAAAGTTGGGGCATCTGCAGGTGCATCTGCTGGCACTGGGTGCGGCCAATACGCGCACTTACCTGCGTCGTGGCTATTTCAGCAGTATGCGCAATCAGATCGATGAGGGAATATTTGGTTATTGCGGCGCGCCGGTAGTCACCAGCGAACTGTTGTTGCCTTCCGATGAGGGTTATCCTGATGCGCATTACGCGCTTGCCCGGCAACTGGGGCAGCGACTTTTTACTGTAAAGGAATCTGCATGAACTCACCAACGCGCCAGCGTATGACCTTTGACGCCCGCCGCGAGCAGCTGATGAACACAGCGTGGAATCTGGTGCGAGAGCAGGGCAGCGATGCCCTTACTCTTGGGCGAGTGGCCATTGAAGCGGGTGTCAGCAAGCCTGTGGTGTATGAGCATTTTGGCACTCGCCACGGTTTGCTCGCTGCGCTTTATGAGGACTTCGATGTGCGGCAAAACGCTGTCATTGACGCGGCGATGGCAAAAGCGGGAGACGATCTGGCAGAACGCGCCAGCACGGTAGCCGCTTGTTACGTGAACTGTGTACTGACACAAGGGCGCGAAATTCCCGATGTGCTGTCAGCACTCAATAGCTCGCCAGAACTGGCTGAAGTGAAGCGCAAATACCAACTCGATTTCATGGCGAAGTTACGTCTGTGGTTTGCTGAGGCGAAGCTGCCGCAATCCAGCCTGTGGGGTTTACTGGGCGCGGCAGACGCCCTCTCAAACGCTGTAGTGTGTGGCGATATCCGGCAGCTGGATGGCGTAAAGGAACTGCAGGGACTCATTGAGGCGCTGGTGCAGCGCCACCTTATCTGATGCTGTTCACCAGCCAGTTTGTTAGTTCGGTGAGTTCCTTCTGCTGTTCCGGAAACGCCGCAATCAGTTTCTGCATTTCAGCCTGCAGTGACTCCGGTCGATACGCCACACCGTGCAACTGCATCGCCAGCGTTTCAAGCGGTGCGGGATTGAGGCTATCGGTGAAAATTTGACTGCGGGTAATGGTGCCACGCTCAACGTCAAAGTGAATCTCAACGCCACCCCAGACAAAACGTTCCTGCAGCAGATGTGAGAAATCAGGCGCCTGACCAAAATTCCACTCCCAGCTGCTCTGGCGGGCGAACTGCGCCTTAAAGCCGGGAAGGTCAGGCAGGGCTTCCGGTGAAATAATCTCGGGCTCGCAGGTTTCATGGTAATGCGCGAAGTAAGCCGCAATCACCTCACGACGGATGTCTGCAAACCGGATATCAGGAATAAAATCCGCGATGTTCGCCACGCGGGAACGCACCGAGGTGATCCCTTTGGCCTGAAGCTTTTTGATGTCCGGGTTGAGGTAATCGGCAAGGCGCGACAGATCGGCGCTCATCAGGAAAGTGCCGTGGTGAAAACCGCGATCCGGCGTTTCACGATAGGCGGAACCGGAAATCTTACGCATATCGCCATTCACATTGACCACGATGTCATTGCGACCGGAGGCTTCGGCGCGCATACCCAGCTTCTCAAGCGCCTGCAAAATAATCGCCGTCGAGACGGTTTTGTCATACTCCGGTTTACCGGCCATAAAGGTGAAACAGGCGTTGCCCAAATCATGAAACACCGCACCGCCGCCGCTGCTGCGTCGCGCCAGTTTGATGCCATCTTCCGCCATCCGACGCGTGTTGCACTCTTTCCACGGGTTTTGCGCGCGGCCAATCACCACCGTTTCAGCGTTCTGCCATAAGAACAATACGCGCTGCGTGGTAGGCATCTGACGGAATATGCACTCTTCCACCGCGAGGTTAAACCAGGGATCGTGTGAATCAGAGATCAGCAAACGTAAGGTGGACATGTTTCCTCCAGTTCCGTGAGAAAAGGGCAAGCGGAGGACAGAATACGCTGATTCGGATGCAAAGATAAGCGGAGTGATTTTCGTGTTGAGTCAGGTGCGCATCCTGCAACCAGAGGAGGCCATTGATGATGTCACGTCGAGCGGGAAATCAGTGCTGTGTTGAAATGGCTGAAAAAGGGCGGCATTCTTGCCGCCCCTGGAGGCATCTCACATCTTATGTAGCCAGGCGCACGCCATTTCTGGCGTTGACCATTTACAGAATCGATTTCGCCGTTTGAACCACGTTTTCCACGGTGAAACCAAACTCTTTGAACAGCAGCTCCGCTGGCGCGGATTCGCCGAAAGTGGTCATGCCGACAATCGCGCCGTGCAGACCGGTGTACTTGAACCAGTAATCGGCGATACCGGCTTCGATCGCCACACGCGCGGCCACCGCTTTAGGCAGCACAGATTCACGGTAAGCCGCGTCCTGCTTGTCGAAGGCGTCGGTTGAAGGCATCGAAACTACGCGCACCTTACGGCCCTCGCCCGTCAATTGCTCATACGCAGCAACCGCCAGCTCCACTTCTGAACCGGTGGCGATGAGGATCAGCTCTGGAACCCCTTCACTGTCTTTCAACACATAACCGCCGCGCACCACGTTAGCCAACTGCTCAGCGGTACGATCTTGCTGCGCCAGATTCTGACGCGAGAAGATTAAGGCAGTAGGGCCGTTGACGCGCTCAATCGCGTATTTCCATGCCACCGCAGACTCAACCTGATCACACGGACGCCATAAGCTCATGTTCGGCGTCACGCGCAAACTGGCCATCTGCTCAACCGGCTGGTGGGTGGGGCCATCTTCGCCTAAGCCGATGGAGTCATGGGTGTAGACCATGATCTGACGCACTTTCATCAACGCCGCCATACGTGCCGCATTGCGTGCGTACTCGACAAACATCAGGAAGGTGGCGGTGTAAGGCAGGAAACCACCGTGCAGCGCGATACCGTTGGCGATCGCGGTCATACCGAATTCACGCACGCCGTAATGAATGTAATTCCCCGCGGGATCTTCATTGATCGGCTTAGCACCCGACCACATCGTCAGGTTGCTGGGTGCCAGGTCAGCAGAACCCCCAAGGTATTCCGGCAGAATCTTGCCGAAGGCTTCAATCGCATTTTGCGACGCTTTACGGCTGGCAATTTTCGCCGGATTGGCCTGCAGCTGCTCGATAAACTGTTGCGACTCAGTTTCCCAGTTATCCGGCAACGCATCTTTGATACGACGGTTAAACTCCGCCGCCAGTTCCGGGTAAGCCTCGGCATAAGCCGCGACTTTTGCCTCCCACGCGGACTCTTTCGCCTGGCCGGCCTCTTTCGCATCCCACTGCGCATAAAGTTCTGAAGGGACTTCGAACGGCGCGTGGTGCCAGCCCAGCTGTTGACGAATCTGTGCAATTTCGTCGTCGCCCAGTGGTGCGCCATGCACATCGTGGGTACCGGCTTTGTTCGGTGAGCCAAAACCGATCACGGTTTTGCACATCAGCAGAGAAGGCTTGTCCGAGACCGCTTTGGCTGCTTCAACCGCTTTCTTAATCGCGTCGCCGTCATGACCGTCTACGTCACGCACCACGTGCCAGCCGTACGCTTCGAAACGGGCGGCGGTATCGTCGGTGAACCAGCCATCAACGTGACCATCAATAGAGATGCCGTTGTCATCATAGAAGGCCACCAGTTTCCCCAGCTTCAGCGTCCCGGCGATGGAGCAGACTTCGTGCGAAATGCCCTCCATCATGCAGCCGTCGCCCATAAACACATAGGTATGGTGATCAACGATGTCGTGGCCAGGACGGTTAAACTGCGCCGCCAGCGTACGTTCGGCAATCGCGAAGCCGACGGCATTGGCGATCCCCTGACCCAGCGGGCCGGTGGTGGTTTCAACGCCTGGCGTATAACCGTATTCCGGATGACCCGGCGTTTTTGAATGCAGTTGACGGAAATTCTTCAGTTCGCTGAGTGGCAGATCATAACCGCTCAGGTGCAGCAGGCTGTAAATCAGCATCGAACCGTGGCCATTCGACAGGACGAAGCGGTCGCGGTTAGCCCACTTAGGATTGTTTGGATTGTGCTGTAAAAAATCGAGCCACAAAACTTCGGCGATGTCCGCCATGCCCATAGGGGCACCCGGATGACCTGACTTGGCTTGTTGTACGCCATCCATGCTTAAAGCACGGATGGCGTTGGCTCTTTCCCGGCGTGTTGACATAAGGTTCTCCAGAGGTAAGAAGTCGGTGATTATTTAGAATGTGAAACTTGTTCGTAGTAACCGATTTTCTCGACTTTGGCGGTGGAGCCACCACCTTCAAACTCTGAGGCCAGCCAGGCATTGACGATGTTCTTCGCCAGTTCTGGACCGATAACGCGTGCGCCCATGGTCATGATCTGAGCATTGTTGCTTTTACGGGCACGTTCAGCAGAGAAGGTGTCATGGCACTGTGCCGCACGCACGCCTTCCACTTTGTTGGCCACGATTGCCACGCCGATACCGGTGCCGCACAGCAGGATGCCGCGCTCAAATTCATTCTTCTGGATAGCGGTTGCCAGCGCAAATGCCACATCCGGGTACATCGGACGGTCATTTTGTGCGTCATTGGTGTAGTCCGTCACTTGAAAGTCTTTCTCTTCAAGCAGTTTTTTAATGATGTTTTTCAATTCGATAGCCGCATCATCGGCGCCAATTGCGATAGTTTTCATCGTCATTCTCCAGCAGGGTTTAGTTCTGACGCCTGAACGTTTGTTATGCAGGCGAGAAGATGTTCATCGATAGCCTGCCACAAATCCAATCATATGTTCAATGGTTGTTCATGTGTCTTACGTGCTGATTTAGTGATGCAAAGCGCGAAGGGTGCTGATACCGCGCGGATTGCGCTGCATTTCTGCGTATTTTTCCGATTCAGGGCCAAAATCAAATCTCATGAGCAGGCTCACATTTTCAATCATTGCAGTTGAGAGATGTACATTTATACGTGTAGTGTTCATTTGTTCGCATAACGATACCAATGTACAAGAAGACCCCTTGAGGACTCGAACATGTGTCATTTACACCGTACCTCTCAGTACACCTGCAGCCAGCGCTCATTTCGCGTCTGGTCAACACCAAACAACAGTTTTAACCACGCACGTCACGGAGGTGCGTTATGAGTCAGCAAAACATGACGGCGGTTGAGAAATCCGCTATCAGCAAAATCTCCTGGCGTCTGGTGCCTTTCGTGGCACTGATGTTCTTTATTAACTTCCTTGACCGCACCGCAATTTCTTTTGCTGGCCCAAATGGCATGACGCAGGACCTCGGTCTGACAGGTGTGCAGTTTGGTCTGGCATCCGGCATCTTCTTTATCGGTTATATCTTGCTGGAAGTGCCGAGCAACCTGGCGTTGCATAAGTTCGGCGCACGTCGCTGGCTGGCACGCATCATGATCAGCTGGGGTATCGTCTCGCTGCTGTTCACCTGGGTGAGCAGTGTCGAAGGCCTGTATACGCTGCGCCTGCTGCTGGGTATTGCTGAAGCGGGCTTCTTCCCGGGTGCGATTCTTTATCTGAGCATGTGGGTACCGGGACGTCATCGCAGCAAAATCCTGTCCTTGTTCTATCTGGCACAGCCGCTGACCGTCGTATTCGGTGCGCCCCTGGCGGCAGGTTTGATTGAGCAACACGGTCTGTTCGGTCTGGATGGCTGGCGCGTAATGTTCCTGGGTGTTTCCATCCCAGCGATTCTGATCGGTATTGTGGCGCTGTTCTGGCTGGTGGATTCACCGCGTCAGGCGAAATGGTTAACCGCAGATGAGAAGACCTGGCTGACCAACGAGCTGGAAGCGGAGCATCAACAGAAGCAGGGCCATAAGAAACATAGCCTGCGCTCCGTCATGGGCAACGGCCGTGTGTGGACGCTGTGCCTGATCTACTTCGGCTTTATCTATGGCCTGTATGCGCTGGCCTTCTTCCTGCCAACCATTATCGGCGGCTTCCAGCAGCAGTTCGGCACTACCTTTAACGTGATGCAGAAGGGATTGATCACCGGCGTGCCATACCTGATTGCTGCCGTGGTGATGTACTTCTGGTCAAAAGATGCCACCCGTCGTGGTTGCAAAACCTGGCACATCGCGATTCCAGCGCTGGCCGGTGGTATCAGCGTGCCATTGGCGCTGTATATGGATTCACCGTTCACCACCATCATGGTGATCGCGATTACTGCCAGTTCCATCTTTGCTGCCTTGCCTAACTTCTGGACACTGCCAACGCAGTTCCTGACCGGCGCGTCAGCCGCAGCGGCTATCGCACTTATCAACACCTTAGGAAACGTGGCGGGCTTCTCCGCGGGCTACATCACTGGCGCACTGCACGACGCCACCAACAGCTATGTGTTACCGATGTTCGTGGTCGGTGGCTTCATGCTGCTGTCAGCCGTCCTTATGCTGTTATTGAATCGCCAGCGCCCGCAGTCTCAGCCGACCTCTATCGCACAGGAGCACTAAAATGACGTACCTGTTTAACCAACCTTCAGCCTTTGCTGCTGAACTCATTGAAGGCTTTGTCGCCGCCAACGCCGATAAAGTTCGTCAGGTCACCGGTGGTGTGGTGCGCAGCACGCGCAGCCAACCCAATACGGTTGCGGTGATTGTGGGCGGCGGTTCCGGTCATTATCCGGCCTTCGCCGGGTTGGTTGGACAAGGTCTGGCACACGGCGCAGCCATGGGGAACCTGTTTGCTTCGCCGTCTGCTCAGCAGATCTACAACGTGGCAAGAGCGGCACATAACGGCGCGGGCGTGTTGCTGATGTTCGGAAACTATGCGGGCGATGTACTGCACTTCGGCCAGGCTTGCGAACGTCTGCGTGCCGAAGGTATTGCCTGTGAAATTCTGGCGGTAACGGACGATATTTCCAGCGCCAGTAAAGACGAACGGGTGAAGCGTCGTGGTGTGGCCGGCGATTTGTGTGTGTTTAAAGCAGCGTGTGCAGCGGCAGAAGCGGGCGACGATTTAGCGACCGTGCTGAAGAAATCACAACACGCTAACGATCGTACGCGGACTTTCGGTGTGGCATTTGGCGGATGTACCTTGCCGGGTGCCACGCATCCTTTATTTGAAGTCGAGAAAGGGCGCATGGCGCTCGGTCTGGGCATCCACGGTGAGCCGGGTATCAGTGAGACTGATGTGCCCAGTGCCGATGAGTTGGCCGAGTTGTTTGTTGAACGTCTGCTAGGCGAAGTACCTGCCGACGTCAAACAGATTGAAGGTCATCGCGTGGCGGTGATCCTCAACGGTTTGGGTTCAGTGAAGTATGAAGAGTTATTCGTGGTGTATCGCCGCGTGGCACAACTGCTGGACGCTGCAGGACTTAAAGTGGTTCAGCCCGATGTCGGTGAGTTTGTTACCAGCTTCAACATGGCGGGCGCATCGCTGACGCTGATGTGGTTGGACGATGAGCTGGAGACACTGTGGTGTGCGCCGGCAAATGCACCAGCCTATCGCAAAGGAAGCGTGCTGATCGCGGAACCGCTAAGTGCGGAAGAGCGTGAAGAGAGCACGGAAGAAGCATTGCCGCAGGCTTCAGCTGAGTCCCAGCAGAGCGCACAGCGCGTGTTACATATCCTGGAATTAGTGGCAGATTTGTTACAGCGTAACGCGAAAAAATTAGGTGATATCGATGCAGTGGCCGGTGACGGTGACCACGGTATCGGTATGGAACGTGGCGTGCTGGGCGCGGTGGAGAAGGCGCGTGAAGTGGCTGCGCGTGGTGCAGGTGCCGGCAGCCTGTTGTGCCGTGCTGCGGATGCCTGGGCCGATAAAGCTGGCGGCACATCGGGTGCACTGTGGGGTGTGGCATTAACTGCGCTGGGGACGGCCATTGGCGATCAGCAGTCACCCAATGCGCAACGCGTTGCAACCGGCGTACGCGAAGCCAAAGAGGGCATTATGCACTTTGGCAAAGCGAAGGTGGGCGATAAAACCATGGTCGATGTGTTGGCGCCGTTTAGCGACAGCCTTAACGCTGCAGTCGCAGAGGGTGCTTCACTGACCGATGCCTGGTTGGCGGCGGCGCAGGTAGCCGATAAGGCCGCACAAGACACCGCTCAGCTGGTGCCGAAAATGGGTCGTGCGCGTCCGCTAGCCGAAAAAAGTGTCGGTACGCCAGATGCGGGAGCCATTTCACTGGCGATGATCGTCAATACCGTTGGCGATCTGCTAAAAGAACATAAAGCCTCTCAGCAAGGAGCGTAATGATGTCTCAGCCCAAAATCTGGCTCGGCGTCAGCCTGAAAATGTATTTCGGTTACCAGCAGACACTGGACTGGTGCCGCAAAGTCGCCGGATTAGCTCAGTTGCCGGCGGTGAAAAACGGTGATGTCGGGTTGTTTGTACTGCCCGCTTATCCGGCTATTCCCGTTGTGGCTGACATTTTCGCAAAAACACCGGTGCGCTATGGCGGCCAGGATGTTTGCCAGGCTGAGAACGGCGCCTGGACCGGTGAGGTCAGCGCCAGCATGTTGCAGGAGCTCGGTTGCTCACTGGCCGAAATCGGTCACGCTGAACGTCGTCGCCACTTTCATGAAGATAAAGCGCAGATTGCTGCCAAAGTGGCTATGTCGCTGCGACACGGGTTAACGCCGGTATTGTGCATCGGCGAAGAACAGCAGGCTGAGCCGGAGCAGGCCATCGCGCTATGCGAGCTGCAGCTGGAGGAAGCATTGGCCGATGCGGTGCAACAAGGTTTACGCGGCGAAGTGTTCTTTGCCTATGAGCCGCAGTGGGCGATTGGTGCACCACAACCTGCACCGGATAGCTATATCCGCGCAGTGTGTTCGGGCCTGCAACAGTTGAAAACGCCGGAGGGTATCACCTTAAAAATCATTTATGGCGGCAGCGCCGGGCCGGGGCTGATTCAGCGTCTGGGGACTGACGTTCATGGTCTGTTCCTGGGCCGTTTTGCCCACGACCCGAATGCACTGGCGCAAATCATTGAAGAGGCCAGCGTGCTGGCGAAGGAGATCCGTTAATGAGCCGTATCGGACTCAGTACTTATGCCTTTTTCTGGCGCATGTCCAGCAAAGTGCCCAACCCGCTATCGCTGGAGCAGATGCTGCAGCAGACCGCCGAGATGGATGTCTCGGTATTCCAGATTTGTGATTATCCGGCGATTGAAAGCTGGTCTGATGCGCAGTTGCAGGACCTTCGCCAATTGGCCGACAAGCTGGGCATCACCCTGGAGTTAGGCACACGTGGCTTAGGCACTGCGCATCTGCGTCGATATCTGCATATGGCGAACATTCTTGATGCGCATGTGGTGCGCTCCATGTTCTACACCGCTGATCACCGTCCGTCACTGGATGAAGCGGCAGAGTTGATTGGTGCGGTGTTGCCTGATTTCGCCCGTCAGCAGGTGCGTCTGTGCCTGGAGACGTATGAGCAGGTCAACAGCGGCGCGATGATGTCGGTGATCAATTAGTTTCTTTCGCCGTGGTTATGCGTGTGTCTCGATCCCGCTAACTGCGTAGCAGGACTGGAATTGCCTGAACAGGTGATCGCCAATACGGCGGCGCGCGTCGGCAACCTGCACATTAAAGATTTTGCCTTTACGCGTCGTGATGGCTGGGTCGGCTTTACCTATGCTGGCTGCCTGATGGGCGAAGGCCTGCTGGACTATGACCGGATGATCGCCAGCGTGCGTCCGGCAGAAAGAGAGATTAATCAAATCGTTGAACACTGGTTGCCGTGGCAGGACGATGCCGTGCTGACCTGCGAGCGCGAAGCCGAATGGACGCGCCGCACCGTTGAATTCTTACGTAGTAAACAAGATCAGGAGTTATACCAATGAGCAATGCATTGAAAACCATCACCGTAATTGGCGCAGGCGGCAAAATGGGTATGCGCATTTCTGCCAACTTCCAGAAAAGCGATTACCAGGTGTTTTACGTTGAGAACTCACCGAAGGCGCAGGAACAAGTCACGGCGCAAGGCCGAGAGTTGTCTGATGCCGCTTCCGTTGTGCCGGTCAGTGACGTGGTAATTCTGGCGGTACCGGATATCGTTCTGGGCAAAGTGTCTGAGGGCGTGGTGCCACAGATGAAGGCCGGTGCGATTCTGCTGACGCTGGACCCGGCTGCGGCTTACGCAAACCTGATTGCCCATCGTGACGGCATCGAATATGCGGTGGCGCACCCTTGCCATCCTTCCGTGTTCCTCGAGCGCTACACCAAAGAAGAGCACGCGGATGCCTTCGGTGGCATCGCGGCGGTACAGCATGTGGCCGCTTCGTATGAAACCGGCACAGATGCGCAGAAAGCCGAACTGAGCAAAGTCATTAGCGTGATGTACGGTCCGGTAGAGGAAGTGCATTGGGTCACGGTGACGCAGCTGGCCTATCTGGAGCCAACGCTGGTGGAAACCGTGGCCTGCATGGTGGGTGCTTTTATGAAAGAAGCACTGGATGAGACCGTCAAGCACAGCGGCGTGCCGGAAGAAGCGGCCAAAGCGATGCTGTATGGCCATATTCAGATCGCACTGGCCGTGGCCTTCCGCGCCACCAACCCGTTCTCTGATGCCTGTATGATCGCCATGGAATACGGTCGCGAGAAGATTGTGAAGCCAGACTGGAAGCAGATCTTCGATCAGAAAGAGCTGGATATCGTGATTGCCCGCATGCTGAAAATCGACGCCATTAAACGTTAAGCGTGATGCAACCTGCGACTCGCCTCGCTGCTGTCTGGCGAAGCGAGTCGTATCAATGATATAACTCCCTCCTTAAATCAGGTGTCACGATACAAGACAGGTAACGGATGGAAAAGAACACGCTTTCTCAGGACTCCGAGCTGCTGACAGAAATTGCGGTGGCCTATTATCAGGACGAAATCACCCAGGAGGAGATTGCGCGTAAGTTTGGGATATCCCGCATTAAAGTTGGCCGACTGCTCAAACGTGCGCGTGAAGAGGGCATCGTCGAAATTAATGTGCGCTACCATCCGGTGTTCAGTACGCGCCTTGAACAACAGCTGCAAAGCCGTTTCCCCCAACTACAACGTGCGCTCATTGCACTGGATTCGCCGGACGATGAAGAACAGCGTCGTCAGGTAGCGGCGTTAGTCTCAGCCCATCTGGCACAATCATTATAAGACAATGCGATTGTCGCTGTCGGGCAAGGGCGCAACGTCGCCGCTGTCGCCGATTACCCCGGCCAGGTGCCGACACGTAACTGCCTGTTTATCAGCGGCATTGGTGGGACTCATCGTCCCGGTGATGCGATTAACGCCGATCATATCAGCCGTCGACTCGCCAAGAAATTTGGCGGTACCAGTGAAACCCTGTACGCCCCCGCCTATGTCGAGAACCGCGCACTACGCGATGCCTTTATGCAGAATGGCACCATCAAAGAGACGCTCGATCGCGCACGTAAGGCCGATGTGGCGCTGGTGGGTATCGGTGATATGAATGAAAACAGCTATATGGTGAAACTCGGCTGGTTTACGCCGCATGAGATCATCGATGCGCATGTGAATCAGGGCGTCACCGGGGATGTTGCGGGTTATGACTTCTTCAATGCCCAGGGACAGCATGTGGATACGGTGATGAATGACCGGGTGATTGGTCTTAGCATCGAGGAATTACGTAAAATTCCCTGCGTGATTGCCATTGCCTCCGAGAATACCAAAGCGATGGCACTACTCGGCGCACTGCGTACCGGGGCGATCGACATTGTGGCGACCACGGCGCAAAATATTCGGACGATTTTGAGTATGTCGCAGTAAATCCTATTCCGTGGCTAAGCCATGCTGCATGGCTTAGCTAAGTGGTTATTAGCAATACCTCTTTGAGTTTCGCCAGCGCCTCAGTGTGTTTAGATGGCTGCATATTCAATAAATTATGTAATTCCACCAATAAACACTTTGGCGGTCCATTAATTCGACTCCCTGGGGACGGTAATATTCCATGTTTTATCCAATCTGCCGCCACGTGCTATTTCACGTTTACCCACACCTAAATCATATTCTTCCGGCTTAAGGTATTTGAACCAGGCATGATTATGCTGCTGAGACAGCCATAAAAATAATCGTTTGCTCTTGATGCTGGAGCTGGCACGCAAAAGCGCATCCACTTTTTTGGGCGATAGAGTAGGCAAGCTCTGCATCAGTTGATCTGCATGTTCAAAGCTCATTGCTGTTGGAACCCCGGCCAGGGCCTCAAGAATCGCTTTTTCGGGTGTAGAGTAGAGCAAGGGCGGAAGTGACTCTCGCCAGTTATCTTCACGAAGATAGCGTATTTCCTGCATCAGTGAAGCTGGCCATAACCGGCGGGTGCTGTGCCATGCAAAATGAATGTTGCTGTCAATTTTATTCAGCCATGCAGGCAATGCCGTTTCTGCGTATAGCTCGATGTGGATATGTTTGCTACGTGATTGATAATGTGCGAGTCCTTCCAGATCGAGTGCGCTCAATCCGCCGACATGGATGGGGAAGAGACTCATTCTTTGCAATGAGGTGACAACGCCTTTCCAGTTAACCTGCGATGTTTCGCGGACGTACACCCCAGGGGTCAGTGTCAGCAGGGTTTGGCTTTTGACCGCGTTATCAATGAAGTGCGGATTAAAACCCTGTGTCACCAACCAGGGTTTAGTGGCGAGTAATCCCGCAGGAAGTATCTGTTTCAGCCTTTTACGACTTTCAGCGTTCAACATTGCTTTTGGTTTGCATAATGGTCATATGACGGCAATTATCGCCGTTAATTTCAAATTAAGCAAACCAGATGGAAATTTTGGTTTGTTGTGTTTGAGTTGCACGGCAATTATCGCCGTCCTTTTGACTTTATATAAACTGCACGGCAGGTTTTTTCACTCCCTTATAACAGCAGGGTAGCCTGTTCCAGTCACCCAACCGTCACCCCAGCAACATAAATCCTTCATTTCCCTGAGCTAGCTTACCGCCATTCTGTTTTCAGGACTGCGGATGCATGAGCCACCTTTCGCTACATCACATCACTAAAGCCTGGGGGGAAAAAATTGCCCTCAATGACATTACCTTTGATGCCGCAGAAGGGAGCTTTGTTGCGCTGCTTGGGCCCTCCGGTTGTGGAAAATCTACTCTGCTGCGCACCATTGCCGGCCTGGAAACTGCTGACCGCGGTGAAATCCACTTTAAACACGCTGATATCACTCATTTGCCCCCATCGCAGCGCAAACTCTCGATGGTTTTTCAATCCTATGCGCTTTTTCCACATCTGAATGTCCGCGAGAATCTGCTGTTTGGCTTAAAAGCGCGTGGGGAAGACAAGCAGACGTTTGCGAGCCGACTGGATGACGTCAGTAAGCTGATGGAACTGGATAAGTTGCTTGATCGCCTGCCATCTCAGCTCTCGGGGGGCCAACAGCAACGTGTCGCGCTGGGAAGGGCGGTTATCGCGAATAACAACCTATGTTTGATGGATGAACCTCTGTCCAACCTTGATGCCAAACTTCGCCAAAGCATGCGCCGTGAGATTCGTGCCTTACAGAAGAAGCTGGGGCTCACCATGCTGTATGTCACGCATGACCAGACCGAAGCGATGAGCATGGCGGACAGTATTATTCTGCTGAATGACGGCCACATTGAGCAACAAGGCACACCGAACGATCTCTATAACAACCCCGCCACGGTTTTTGCCGCGCAGTTTATTGGCGCGCCACCCATGAATATCCTGCCGTTGCACAACAAAGAAAACCGTCATTACCTGAGCCACTTACTGGCGCCGGTGGTTGAGCATTGCGATGAGGTGGCATTGAGTCTCGGTTTACGAGCGGAAGATATTCAGCTGATCTCACCTGAACACGCTGCCTTAAAGGCCAGAGTGATCAGCTACGAATACATGGGTGCTGATACCTTGCTGGTGTGCCAACTGGCTGGCCTGGCCGATGCCATCACCGTAAAAGTGCCCGGCATGCAGCATTTTGTCGAGGACAGCCAGGTCGGCTTGCAGTGGTCCGCAACCCGTCAATATCTGTTTTCCACCACGACCGGCAAGCGCTGTGTGTCTGCCGAGCAACAGATGTTTGTTTCACAGAAAAAATACGCTGTTTAACCGTTGTTTTTCGCCCAAGGGATAATCATGTCTGCGATTCGTTACTCACGCCTGGCCTCTGCTTTACTGCTCTGCACTACGGTTTCCGCTTTTGCCGCTGATCCGGTCAAATTGCAGATGTACTATCCGATCGCGGTCGGTGGCAAAGTCAGCCACACCGTTGACGCGCTGGTGGCTGATTTCGAAAAAGTGCATCCGGAAGTGAGCATTCAGCCGGTGTATACCGGTGATTATGCGACAACCGTCACCAAAGCGCTGACCGCATTTCGTGGTGGCAATGCACCGCAGCTGGCGGTCATTGGTGACATTGAGGCTTATTCCCTGATTGATGCGGGCGCGATTGTCGCCGCCAGCGATCTGGCGACCGGTGATGAAGGTAAAAAATGGATCGATGGATTCTATCCAGCGTTCCTGCGTCACATTGATGGCAAAGTGTGGGGCGTGCCATTCCAGCGTTCAACCGTGGTGATGTACTGGAATAAACAGGCCTTTGAGAAAGCTGGCTTGAATGGCGACACACCGCCGGCCAACTGGCAGCAGGTGGTGGAATTCAGTAAAAAACTGACCATCAAAGATGCTAACGGCGTGAGCCAATGGGGCATCGAGATTCCGTCCACGCCAAACGGTTACTGGAACTTCCAGGGACTCTCTGCCACCAATGGCGGTCGTCTGGATAACGGAAAAGGCACGGCCGTACATTTCAACACCCCTGGTAACGTTGAAACACTGCAATGGCTGACCGACCTCGGGCAAAAAGAAGAAGTGTCACCGAAAGGCGCCATCGCCTGGGGTACCACACCACAGGACTTTATCAGCGGTAAAACCGCCATGATGGTCACCACCACCGGTAACCTGACCAACGTGCGCGATAACGCCAAATTCCCATTTGGTGTGGCGATGCTGCCAGAGAAAACACAGCGTGGCAGCCCAACCGGCGGCGGTAACCTTTACGTCTTTAAGAATGCCTCACCCGAGCAGCAAAAAGCCGCGATGGAGTTTATCCGCTGGGTGACTTCACCGGAGCAAGCTGCGCGCTGGAGTATCGCGACAGGCTATGTGGCGACATCTCCAGCAGCATGGGACACCACGGTGATGAAAGACTACGTGAAAGAGGTCCCTCAGGCGCTGGTCGCGCGTGAGCAGTTGAAGTATGCGCAGCCAGAACTCTCGACCTACAACAGCGTACAGATTCAGGATGCGTTGAACCATGCTGTCGAAGCGGCGGTGACCCAGGCAAAAACCCCGGCAGAAGCGCTTGAAGGTGCGCAGAAGCAAGCGGATCGCCTGTTGAAGTCCTACCAGTAATGGAAGCGCGATGAGCACGATAAATGCCAGTACGGCGCAGCGTCGTCCCGCATTCTGGTCGACGCAGCTTTATGGTTACCTGCTGATTTTGCCAGCACTGAGTTTTTTGCTGCTGTTTACGCATTATCCCGCGGTGGCGACGATCTGGGAGAGTCTGTTCAGCGCTTCCCGTAATAATCATCCGGCCCACTTTGTTGGGCTGGATAATTACATGGCCTTGCTGGATGACGATATCTTCATCCAGTCGTTCTGGAACAACTTGTTGTATGCACTGATCACCATTCCGCTGGCCGTCGCGCTGGCGTTAATGATGGCGCTGGCTGTGAATCGACGATTGGCGGCAAATTCGCTGGTCCGCGCGGCGTTTTTTATTCCATCATTGCTCCCAATGATTGCCATCGCCAACCTATGGCTGTTTTTCTACACTCCGCAGTTGGGGCTGTTGAATAAGTTGCTGGCGCTGTTCTCACTGCCTGCCGTGAACTGGCTCGGTGAGCCGGGCACGTCCCTTTATTGTCTGATGGCGGTTTCTGTCTGGCGTGAAGCGGGCTTCTTTATGATCTTCTATCTTGCTGCCTTACATCAGATCGATCCCCGCCTCAATGAAGCGGCAGCGATTGAAGGGGCTTCACGCGGTTACTTTTTCCGTCGCGTGCAATGGCCGCTGTTGATGCCAACGACGCTATTTGTGTTGATCAATGCTTCGATGAACGCCTTCCGCATTGTCGATCAGGTGATTGCCATGACCAACGGGGGCCCCAACAACAGCAGTAGTCTGCTGCTGTTCTACATCTATCGCACCGCATTCAGTTTCTGGGATATGCCTGCTGCCGCGGCGATGACCGTGGTATTGCTGGTGATTCTGGCGGCGATTGCGCTGATTAAATTTACGCTGCTGGACAAGCGAGCCCATTATCAATGAAGAAGACGAACGCGTTGGGTGGCTGGTGTCTGAACCTCATCATTTGGCTGGCCGCGCTGCTGTGGCTGTTGCCGATTCTGGTCGCCCTGTGGGTAGCAATCCATCCTGCATCGGATCAGGCCAGTTTTTCGCTGTTCTCACCGCTGACCTTTGATAATTTCATCAAGGCCTGGCATGCCGCGCCGTTTGCCCGCTACTTCCTCAATACCACCTTGCTGGTGCTGATGATTGTGGTGGTGCAGTTAATTTTGGCGACCATGGCGGCCTATGCGCTGGTGCGTTTCAAAATGAAATTCTCAGGGGTTATTTTCGCGCTGATCCTGCTGCAGTTGATGATTAGTCCGGACGTTTTGATTTTGAACAATTACAAAACCATCGGTGCGTTTGGGCTGCGCGATACTTTAACGGGAATAGCATTGCCGTATTTCGCCTCTGCTTTTGCCATTTTCCTGCTGCGTCAGACGTTCAAAAGTATCCCACTGGTGCTGGAAGAGGCGGCGATTGTGGAGGGAGCCAGTCGGTTTTATATCTTGCGCAAAATCTACATTCCATTGGCGAAACCGATCTACATCGCTTTTGCCCTGGTCTCGATCAGTTTCCACTGGAATGATTTCCTGTGGCCGCTGGTGATTACCGATTCCGTCAACGTAAGACCGCTCACCGTCGGATTGCAATTGTTCTCGGCGCCAGAGCAGGGTGTACAGTGGGCGCTCATTGGTGCCGCTACCTTGATGACCACCTTGCCGTTGCTGGTGCTGTTCCTGATTTTCCAGCGCCAGTTTATTCAGTCGTTCATGCGTGCTGGTATTCGCTAAGGAGTGTTTTTCGTGACTCATCCGCATCCATTGACATCCTTGCAGCGCGAACTCCTCGGCGATGTGGCCGAGCTTTATGCTTTACCTGATTTACGTCCTGCAATGATGGATAACGTGCTGCGTTTCGGTGTGATTGCTGATCCGCAGTATGCCGATGTCGAAGCTGATATCGCCAATAACCTCTACTACCGTCATGCACTTGATAAGTTACCGCAGGCAATTGAAGCCCTGAATCAGCAACCGCTGGATTTTGTTGTCACGCTGGGGGATTTGGTTGACCGCGATTGGGCAAGCTATGCCGCCATTCTGCCGCTGTATGACCAGTTGGTGCATCCGCATGCGGTAGTGTTGGGGAATCATGATGCGCAAACCCTTGCTCAGCATCTGAATAATCGTGCGGCACTCCCCAAAAGTTATTACTCGTTTCGCTTAGCGGGGTGGCGGTTTATTGTTTATGACGGTAACGATGTCAGTTTGTACTGCAATGCACTGAATGGTGATGACTATTACCAGGCTGAGAACCTGTTAGCGGAATTAAAGGCGCAGCGACAGCCGCAGGCTCAGCCATGGAACGGTGCCGTCGGTCAGCAGCAGCTGAACTGGATTGAACAGCAATTGATTGAAGCTCAGCAACGGGGGGAAAAAGTGGGGGTGTTTGGTCATTACCCGCTGGCGCCTCACACCACGCATATACTGATGAACGCCAGTGTGCTGGTGGATCTCCTTTCTAGTTACAACATACATTTTTGCTTCTCAGGGCATGACCACCGCGGCAACGCTGCATACATCGGTCAGACAGGGTTTTATACCATGAAGGGCATGCTCGATGGCCCAGCCGAAGTGCCCTTTGCGGTGGTCGAAGTGGATGATAATGGTGTAAGGATTCACGGCTTCGGCGGGGAAATCAGTCGCGGTCTGTTTTAATACAGTTTGCAGTTGGGTTTAGTACCGCCTGCTATTTAACTAGCGCGCTTCAGCGACTGTACCGGCAGCTGTTGCCGACGACGCGCAATCTCTTCAGCACGCTGTAACAGCTGCTGCAAATCATCCTCGTCAATATCGAGAAGCTGACCGTTCTCCAGTGCCTGATGCAGATCATCGCGAGTAATTGGCACTTCAAGCGCCACTGAATTCGTTTTAGGTTCGTTAGCAGCCAGCGGATGCGGGTAACGGCGACCCGCAAGATTATTAAAAATGATTGCCAGTACAGCGAGACACACGGAATTTAGCAGCACGGGAGAGAGAATAAACTGATATCCCAATTGCTGAACGCCACTGCCGCCCAGAATCGCTGTCAGCGCCACCGCCCCGCTGGGAGGATGCAAGCAGCGCAGCTGAAACATCACGGCAATGGCGAGACAAGCCGCAATGCCGCAAGCGACTGCGGGATAGGGCACATACATCGCGGTTGTCACGCCTATCACGCCTGCGACCAGATTCCCGCCAACAATCGACCAGGGTTGCGCCAACGGACTATTCGGTAAGCCGAAAAGCAGCACTGCAGACGCCCCCATCGGTGCCACAAACCATAAGTTGACCTCACCAAGCAGCCAGTGGCTGGTCAGGCTGGTGATCATCAGGCCGAGGCCCGCACCGATGCTGGCCATCACTCTCTGTTTTTTGGCGACCGGTAACGGATGCGGCCAAAGACGGGCAAGGAAAGTCCGCAGCGATGTTATCCAGCTGGCGCGACGCAGGTGTGTCATGAAGGTCATACTCTGTCATAAGAAAACGCGATGGATGGCGATTGTCGCTGATCGATTCCTGAGGAACAACCACAATGTTAGTGTGCTGTTACCAAACGGTGATGAGGTTACAAGCTGGAACAATGATGTTTAACCGTGTCTTACACAATGTCTAAGGTTGTTGTATAGTCCGTTTTTTTCGGAGGAACCATGCTGCCCAACTCATCCACGCGCCTGAACAAATACATTAGCGAGAGCGGAATCTGCTCACGACGTGATGCCGATCGTTACATAGAGCAAGGTAACGTTTTTATTAACGGCAAGCGCGCGACCGTTGGCGCACAGGTCTTTGCCGGGGATGAAGTGAAAGTGAATGGACAGTTGATCGAGCCGCGTAACGAAGAAGATTTAGTGCTGATTGCGCTTAACAAGCCGGTGGGCATTATTACCACTATGGAAGAGGGTGAACGTGATAACATCGGTGATTTTGTTAACCACAGTAAACGCGTGTTCCCGATCGGCCGTCTGGATAAAGACTCACAGGGTCTGATTTTCCTCACCAACCACGGTGACCTGGTCAATAAGATCCTGCGCGCCGGTAACAACCACGAGAAAGAGTACGTGGTGACCGTAGATAAGCCCATCACCGACGAGTTTATTGCCGGGATGGCGGCGGGTGTGCCGATGCTGGGTACTGTGACCAAAAAATGCAAAGTGAAGAAAGAGTCGACCTTTGTGTTTCGTATCATCCTGGTTCAGGGTCTTAACCGCCAGATTCGCCGAATGACCAAGCATTTTGGCTTCGAAGTCACCAAGCTTGAACGTACGCGTATCATGAATGTCAGTCTGAAAGGCATCCCGCTGGGCGAATGGCGTGATTTTACTGATGACGAATTGATTGAGTTGTTTAACTTGATCGAGGATTCTTCATCCGAAGACAAAAAAACGCAGCAAAGCCAGGCGAAAAAGAAACCGGCAGCAGCGGCGAAAAAAGTCGCATCGAACGGTGCAAAGATTCCAGAGAAAGCTGCGGCCAAACCAGCAGGACGTCAGCGCTTTGCTCAACCTGGTCGTAAAAAGAAAGGGCGTTAAATTTTCCCTGGATTTGCCATGACTGTTTAAACCCGGAACAAATTTTATAATCCTCTCACTATTTGTTCCGGTTTTTTCCCTTCATACTTTTTTTAACAAAGGAGGGAACAATGAACAACGCAACCTGGTTAGATGAAATGCAGCATTTCTATGCCGCGCAGCCGCGTCCGGCGTGGGTTCCACGCATGTTTTGGCTGACCAAAAAACAGCGTAATAAAATTTTGACGGAACTCTTGCTGCCGCAGGCCAAACAGAGATAACGCTGCTATTTAGCCGGTTATTTAATGTTAAGAATAACCGGCCCTTATCACTCTTCTTCAGCCACTTTGACCACGGTTTTACCAAAGTTATTACCCTTCAACATATCGAAGAACGCCTGTGGTGCATTTTCTAATCCATCGATCATGTGTTCACGATAGTGAATTTTCTGCTGTTCAACCAATGGCGTCATCGCCTGCAGAAATTCCGGATATCGATCACCGTAATCCTGGAAAATAATAAACCCCTGCATACGGATTCGGCGCTTCAATATCCCACTCAGGATTTGTGGCGTACGGTCAGGACCAGCGGGTAGGGTTTTGCCACTGTTATAGGTTGAGACCAGTCCACAAACCGGTACGCGAGCGGCGGTGTTCAACAGCGGGAACACGGCATCAAACACTTTGCCACCAACGTTCTCGAAATAGATATCGATCCCGTCCGGGCAGGCGTTCGCCAACTGTTCAGCAAAATCCTCGCGATAGTGATCGAGACAGGCTGAGAACCCGAGTTTTTCAATCGCGTAGCGGCATTTCTCTTCACCACCGGCAACGCCAACCACATGACAGCCTTTGAGCTTACCCAGTTGCCCGACGGTGGCTCCCACCGGGCCCGTCGCGGCGGCGACCACCAGGGTTTCGCCTGCTTTTGGCTGCCCAATGTCCATCAGGCCCATGTAAGCGGTGAAGCCGGGCATCCCCAGAATGCCCAGCGCCCAGGATGGGTGGGGCAGATCGCCGATTTTCGCTACGCCAGTGCCATCCGAGACGGCATAACGTTGCCATCCGCTGCCTGCCAGTACCCAGTCACCGGTTTTATAATCGGGATGCTGCGATTCAACCACCTGTGAAACTGTACCGCCGACCATTGGCTGATCAAGTTGTGCCGGAGGCGCATAGGATTTACTGTCATCCATGCGCCCGCGCATATAAGGATCCAGTGAGAGGTAAACCGTGCGGAGCAGCATTTCACCTGTTTTGATGGAGGGAATAGGTTGTTCAACAAGCCGGAAATTCTCTTTAACCGGTTCGCCATCGGGGCGCGATGCCAATAGCCAGGCTTGATTGCTGTCAGGGGATTGCGTCATGTAAACCTCTTTACTCATTTGAATCAGGCAAGTGTAGTAGAAACCTATTTAAGAGTTTGTCGCAATCTTGAAATGTTGCTATATAATAACAATTAGGTGTTTTTTACATATATGTTGCTATATAACAACATTTGGAGGCGTATGCTGCCAGGCATGCAAGATATCGGCAGAAAGTGCCAGGAAAAACGTAAAGCGAAAAGGTGGACGCAAGCCAAAGCAGCCTTGCATTCGGGTGTTCACCGCACCGTGATCTCGCAGATTGAGAACGGCCTTTATTCTGGGTCACTCAAAGTATTGACGTTGTATCTCAATACGCTCGAACTAAAACTTTCCGTGCAGTCTGCGGGCATACCGCAACTGGATGAACTGGAGGAATTGTTTAACGATGACTGATTTCAACCAATTGGCAAAGCCACTGCGTTACATTGACGTGTTTAGCGGGGGTGAGTACAGCGGAAGATTGTTGCATGAACGGGGGAGTTACAATTTCAGTTATTTCTCTGAAATGGCACGCCCCGTATCGCTTACCATGTTGGCGGAAAATCGGATCAGTTATAACGGTAGTCGATTATTTAATATTTTTGAGATGAACATACCTGAAGGCTATGTTCGCTACCACATCGCTGAACGTTTACGCCGTTATGTGGGGAACGTGAGTGATATGCTTTTCCTCGCATTACAGCAGGACACTGGAATAGGCGCATTATCGTATAAAAGTGAGATCGATTTTCCGCGGCCTTCACCGGAAAAACTGGATGATTTGCTTCGCTGGGATCATAAAGAAAGCGCTTTTCAATATTTGCTAAATAAATACCTGCTACAAACCTCCATTTCGGGTGTGCAGCCTAAGGTAATGATCAGCACTGAGAATCGTGGTACCGTGTTGTACCCAAATCTTATAGCGAAAACGGGTGATGAAGAGTACCCACGATTAGCGGAAAATGAATTTATCTGTATGTCCCTGGCGAAGCTTTGTGGCTTGCCAGTTGCCGATTTTTGGCTTTCTGATAATAAAGAACTTTTTATTATGGAACGCTTTGATATTCAGCATAATAGACGTCTGGCAATGGAGGACTTCTGTGTGCTATCAGGGAAAACATCAGACCATAAATACAGTGGTTCTTATGAAACCGGTGGGAAAATTGTGAGTTTATTTACGCGCGATCAGTCCCAGGTTGAGTTGTATTGGCGCTATGTTCTTTTTAGCTGCATGGTAGGCAACGGTGACGCGCATTTGAAGAATTTTTCATTACTGTATGCAAGTGAAAATAATGGATCACCCAAGTTATCCCCACTCTATGACGTGGTCAATACAGACATTTATCCAACTACTGATAAAGAGTTGGCGCTTAAATTAAATAAAAGCAAACTATTCCCCAATCGAGATAATCTGCTGAAGTTTGCGCGTGAGCTTAAAATCATCAAGCCTGCTGATATCATTGAGCAATTCGCAGATATCATAAGTGACCAAATAAATAACAACCCGATTTTCGATGATTTCCCTGCGCTTAAGGAATCAATCGCCCAGTCTCTGACTCGCAGCGTGGCGACTAACAATGTATTTTTAACCACTGACGTCAAACGACCTAAAAAACGAAAAACTGACTCATTGCTCTAATAGCGCTGGGAGGTATCTATCTTCCCAGTGAGCCAGCGCACAAACCCACACAAAACTTTACGCTGGGAAAACCGCTAACGCATTGAACATAAAAGCACCTTCAACATCTGCACAAACGGTCTCGGGCATTCTCACATAACTGCTCTTTAATCGACTGCGTATACCTATAGCGGTGCAATTAACCCAATAGGTGACGCATGACGGTTCAACAATCTTATGATTTAGCAGCAGATCACGACGCGCATATCGCCTCCGCAATCGCTAAGTTTTTCCGTCGCATCATCCCGATGCTGGCGCTGATGCTGATTGTTAACCAGATTGACCGAGCCAACATTGGATTCGTCAAAGCCGAATTACAGACGGATGCGGGGATCAGTGCCGCAGCCTTTGGTCTGGGCGCAGGATTGTTCTTTATTGGTTATGCGCTGTTCGAAGTGCCCAGCAATATGATGCTGAAAAAACTCGGGGCACGCGTGTGGCTGACGCGCATCATGATTACCTGGGGCATCGTGGTGGTGTTAAACGGTTTTGTGAGCACGCCGCTGCATTTCTATGTCCTGCGCTTCTTGTTGGGTGTGGCAGAGGCGGGATTTTTCCCTGGCGTCTTATTCTACTTTCGCCAATGGGTGCCGAACGCATGGCGCGGTCGTGCCACCGCGATGGTGCTGAGTGCCACCGCCAGCGCCTTTCTGTTTTCCGGCCCCTTAACTGGCGCCATTCTGATGCTGCATGAGGTGAACGGGCTAGCCGGGTGGAAATGGGTGATGTTCCTGGAAGGGGGCGGATCGATTGTGATTGGTTTGCTGGCCGCGCTAGTGCTGGTCTCTAAACCGCAGGATGCCAAATGGCTTAACCCAGCAGAGCAACGTGCGTTGCAAGCACAGTTAGCGTTAGAGGATGCCGCTCGTGACGTACATGCTAAAGAGCACGGCCGCTGGGGTTTATTGCGCGATCGCAGCTTACTGTTCTATTGTCTGATTTTTTTCACCATGACCATGACCGGTTACACCCTGGTCTTCTGGCTGCCGCAAATCATCCAGCGTATTCAGGGTTACAACAGCTTTGAAATAGGTTTGCTGACCGCCGTTCCGTGGTTATGTGCCATTGTTGCCTTGTTCCTGCTGGGTAAAACCACCGACCGCTACCGCGATAAGCTGGATAAAGGGCTGGGGCTTGCGATGCTGATTGCCGCGTGCGGCACCTTTATGGCCACCACCGGCACACCCTGGTTTGGCTTTGTCGCGATGATCGTCGCTTGCATTGGCTCGAAAGTCAGCGCGGCATTCTTCTGGCCAATGCCGCAAAGCGAATTACCTGCTTCAATCGCCGCGCCTGGTATTGCCCTCATCAACTCCATCGGCAACCTCGGCGGGTTCTTTGCACCCACCGTGTTTGGCTATCTTGAACTTCATACCGGCAGCACCACCGGCGGGCTGTATGCGCTGACCAGCGTGTCGGTCATCACCGGTGTCTGGCTGCTGCTGCGACGCAAACCTGTTCCCCCTGCATTCGGTCACACGGAGAGAAACCATGTCCGACACACCAGTCATTAAATCGATGCGTATCGTTCCGGTTGCCGGATACGACAGCATGCTGCTGAACATCGGCGGGGCGCATAACTGCTGTTTCACGCGCATTCTGGTGATCCTTACCGATTCAGCAGGCAACAGCGGCGTGGGGGAAACGCCGTGCCACGCTTCAACGTTGCAACTGCTAGAACATTTTCGCCCGCTGATTATCGGTAGCTCACTGATGCGTGCTAACGCCACGTTGAGCCAACTGTTCGCCAGCGACGCGCGGCAGCAACACACCTCGCACACCAATGACATTCATATTCCGCAGATGAATCCAGAGAAGTTTTACAACGCGGCGGCGGCTATTGAGGCTGCGTTGCTCGATTTGCAGGGTAAATTCCTCGATTTACCGGTAGCGGATCTGCTCGCCAGCGGTAAGCAACGAGAGCGTATTCCGGTGTTGGGCTATCTGTTTTATATCGCAGATCGTCAACGCACGAACATGCACTACCGTTCGGGTGATGACGAAGCGGATGGCTGGTTCCGGTTACGTCATCAACCGGCAATGGACAGTGCAGCAGTGGTACGGCTCGCAGAAGCCGCAGTAGAACAATACGGTTTTCGGGACTTCAAGCTAAAAGGCGGCGTCTTGCATGGCGAGCAGGAAGTCGAAACCGTGGAAGCCTTGCTGTCGCGGTTTCCACAATCTCGCGTCACCGTGGATCCGAATGCCAGTTGGTCGCTGGATGAAGCGATTCGCTTTGGTAAACAGCTGGCAGGTAAGGTGCCATACCTGGAAGATCCTTGTGGCGCAGAGCAGGGATATTCCGGGCGCGAGACCCTGGCCGAGTTCCGTCGCGCCACTGGCGTGCCGGTGGCCACTAATATGATCGCCAATGACTGGCGGCAGCTGCAGCACGCTCTGCAGCTCAACGCCATCGACATCCCGCTCGCCGATCCCCATTTCTGGACAATGCGCAACGCCAACGTCGTCGCGCAACTGTGTAACGAATGGGGCCTTACCACCGGTTGCCACTCCAATAATCACTTTGATGTTTCACTGGCGATGGTGGCCCATCTTGGTGCTGCAGCACCTGGCAATCGTCAGACCGCCTTCGATACGCACTGGATATGGCAGGATGGCCAGCCACTCAGCCACCAGCCACCGCAAATTCGTGATGGTTATCTGGAGCTGCCGCCGGGGCCAGGTTTGGGCATTGAACTGAATATGGAACGCGTCGAGCAGGCGCATGCGCTCTATAACGCACTGCCCGATAAGAACCGCAACGATGCATTGGGCATGCAGTTTTTGATTGATAACTGGCGTTTTGACGCAAAACGTCCGGCTCTGGTTCGCTGAGGACATTAAATGAAGAAAACCTTTCACATAGCCACATTACTTACGGCGATGGCGCTCAGCGCACCATTGCTGGCAAAAACTTTTGTCTACGTATCAGAAGCGGATGATGGCACCATCGCCCGCTACACGCTGAACGAACAAACCGGCGCATTGCAGTTGATGGGGCGCACTCAGGCAGGCGGAAAAGTGATGCCGCTGGCGTTGAGTGCTGACCACCAGCATTTATACGCGGCCATTCGCAGTAAACCACTGCAACTGGTGAGCTGGCACATCGATCGCGCGACGGGCGACCTTAATCAGAGGATTGCAGTGCCTGCCATGGCCAGTTATCCCTATATCAGCACCGATAAACAGGGGCGATTCCTGCTGGGCGCCTCCTACGATGGCGATGTGGTGCATGTCTATCGGCTAGCCAAAGATGGCAAGGTGATAGCACCGCCGGTGGGCAGCTACAAGACTGGCCATGCGGCACATTCGGTGATTGTTGATAATGCCGGTAAAACCGCCTACGTCGGCAATCTCGGTACTGACCGCGTATTGCAGTTGAAGCTGAGCGAGGAGGGGGAACTCAGCGCGCTGGGCAACGGTTATGTCAAAACCGCCGACGAAAATGGCCCGCGTCATTCGGTGTTATCACCGGATCAACGCTTTCTGTATAACGTCGGTGAGATGGGCGGCATCATCACCCAGTTCCGTCGCGAGCCGAGTGGCGAACTGGTCAAAGTCAGCGAAACCCCCAACGCCGTAGCCACAGAGTATAAGTTGCAGCATGGACGTGAGCGACCGGCAGGTTACAGCGATACCACGCCACGCATCTGGTCAGCCGATATTCATCTGACGCCAAACGGTCATTTCCTGTTTGTGACCGAACGCACCAGCAGCACAGTGAGCGGATACCGCGTTGATCAACACAGTGGCAAACTGACGCTGATAGGTAGTTGGCCAGTAGAGAAGCAGCCGCGCAGTATTGCCATAACACCGGACGGCAAATGGCTGATCGCCAGCGGTGAAAAAAGCGCAGTGACAGGCAGCTACGCCATTGATGCCAAAAGTGGTTCGTTAAAGCGTGTGGGTGAAGCGCCTGCTGGTAAAGATGCGAACTGGGTAACGGTGCTAAGTGACTGAGTCCCCCTTGCGATGATCTGGCGCAATGCTCTGCGCCAGATTGCGCGAAATGTTTTTATGGAGCCGTTGTAATCATTGAGGTTGTTTAGAAAAGTGTGATCCAGGACACATTTATACGACTGATGACAGGTTGTGAAGCAATAGGCTTATAAATCAGAGAGATTCTGTAAATAGAAGCTGAATTTGCATTTAGTCCATTAGTAACCCTTAATAATTACTCTGATATTGATTGCCTGCCAATATCACCAATTTTGATGCTGTAACAACCTGACATATTTATCGCCGTGAGTAGATTGAATATTCTGGCAGGATACGCCGCACTTAGTGCCGTCTGGTCTCAATACTGTCATGCAGTGGTTTTCAAAAAACGCCGTTTTTTTTTCTGTAAAAACCTGTCTGGCTGCCTTTTTGGCATTGTACTTCTCACTGGAACTCAACCTGGATAAACCCGCCTGGGCCATTACCACGGTTTTCATTGCCTCTCAGCTTTACTCTGCGTCCACCATTTCGAAATCACTGTTTCGCATGCTCGGCACCTTGTTAGGCGGCGTGTTTATCTTCTTTGTTTTTCCCGTCACTGTTGAACACCCCTTACTTTTTAGCTTCATTATCTCACTGTGGGTGAGTGTGTGCCTGTACCTTTCCCTGCACGATCGCACGCCAAAAAGCTATGTATTCATGCTGGCAGGTTACAGCGCTGCCATCATGGGATTTCCTGAGGTGATGACGCCGCTGTCTATCACCAATACCGTGTTATCCCGCATTGAAGAGATCGCTGTTGGCACTGTGTGTAGCAGCCTGGTACATGCGCTATTGTTTCCGGTCTCGATGCGTAGTTTGCTGGAACAGAGTGTCAGCCAGTGGTATTTGAATGCGCGCAAACTTTGCCACGATTTGCTGTCCGGTATTCCGGGGGATAAGTCTCCCGAACGCGATGAAATACTGACGCGTATGGCGACCAATCCGCAGCAAGTGGAAATTTTGATCACGCACTGTGTTTACGAGGGTGATGCCGCGCGCCGTTTGATTCGTCTGGTCAGCGTGCAGTATCAATATCTCTCTTATTTAATCCCCACGCTCACTGCGATTGAACTACGCCTGCAGCGATTATCGGCATTGCAGATTACCTTCCCGGACAACGTCGCGGTAGCATTCCGCCTGTTTTTGCATTGGCTCAACGATGGCGAAGCCGTGGGTGAAACCAGCGGTATCCAGCTGGAATTAAGCCGTTGTCAGAGTGATATCAACCAGGCCTGGCGTAGCGGGGAGCTACCGATTGAACACTGCCTGCTGTTTACCGGTTTGCTGGAGCGCATGGCGGACTTTGTCCGCATTGCGGGCGCTTATCAAAGCGTCGGCGGGTTGGTCAGCGATCTCTCGGGTGACACCACACCCGCACGCGGCAAACGTACCCATCGTTTCTATGACAAAGGGTTGATCAGGCTGTCGGCCTTAACCGCATTCTGCGCGATTTTTGGTTCCTGTTTACTGTGGATTGGCACGGGTTGGCACGACGGTGCCTCAGCACCCGTAATGGCTGCCATCCTGAGCTCGCTCTTTGCCAGTATGGATACGCCACTGACCTCAATGAAATTGTTTGTGCGCGGTGTAATTGTGGCCATCTTCATCAGCGTGATTTATGTGGCATTGCTGTTACCGCAGGCCACCTCATTTGAAGCGTTGATTATTTGTCTGGTGCCGGGCTTGCTGATACTCGGCCTGATGATTGCACGCCCCTCAACCAATATGATTGGCATCAGCGTGGCTATCCAGATTCCCGGCTTTATTGGTTTAGGCCATCATCTTAAGCCCGATCTGGTGTTGTTGATTAACAACGCGATTGCTTCGTTGGCTGGCGTGCTATTTGCCGTCATTATGACTGTATTGATGCGTAATAAACGGCCTTCATGGACGGCGCGTCGTGCGGTTCGTCAGGGGTTACGTGAGCTATTACGCTTTATCAAGGAACTTGAACGTACCGGTTCATCGCTGCTGGGCAGACAGCGTTTCATCAGTTTGATGCTGGATAAGGTCAACGTGGTACTGCCGCGTTTACGACTGGATCCACAACCGGATATGTCGACCGCCGGGATGTTACTGACGGAAGTGTGGCTGGGCGTGAACAGTTTTGATTACTACGCCCGCCATAAAGATCTGCTGGCAAAACATCAGCTGGACAGCGGACAGATGTTTCACGAGCTTGCCTTGTTCCTGAAACGGCGTCTGAAATCGCTACAAACACGACCACACCAGGATTTGCTGGACGAACTCGACTGGCTGTTGCTGCTGCTGGAGCGGCTGGCAAAGCAGGATGACGGGTTACTCACACCGCTGTTTCATCTGTTTAGCATTCGTCTTTACCTGTTTCCTGAGCAAGCGTGGCCCATTGCCACGCCGCGCCAGTTGGAAAGAATGCAACTGCAGGATTATCGTCAGCGCGCTTATTAACCGTACCAACTGTAACCTTTGGGGACACGTGAGAAACCCGCCTCTTTCAACGCTGCGAGCAGGTTGGATTGTCCGACGGGTCGATCGTTAACCCGTTCCAGCGTGAAATTAAGATGCTTTTCGCGGCTTAACGCCTGGCCCAGCGCAACCAGTGCGGCATGAAGATCTTCGTCGCCATCCTGCGCATCAAAGGTCATCAGCTCTTTACCTCCAGGGGGAAGGTAAAGCAGGACACGACCACTGGCGATGACCGTAAAAGCACCCGCACGGCGCGTGGGTTTGGCTCCTGTGAGGCTGAGCGGCCATGGTAGTGTTAAACCGAAGGGGTTCGCGGGGTCAACTGCGGATAATACGACAGGGGGATGTCGCACTGACTTGCCAGCGTCGAGTTGACGCAGACGATCGATAGCAGGGTTATCGGCAAACTGTGCCGCGCCCATGCCTGCAATAAAACGCCCACGCAACAGTCGCCCGGCATCTTCCATCCCGCGCAACACCGGTTGCAGCGCCGGAAAGCCGCCGGGAATCTGTTCGGCGATTGCGGCACCACGCGTGATGACACCAAATCGATCCAGCATATTTTCTGCCATTGACAGCGCGCGTTCGGTGTCAGCAATCGGCTGGCGGGGGATCAACGACCAGCGACCGGCCATGGTATTCAGCGATAAGCGGGGAGCTGTGGTGCGACCGGCGCTAAAACTGGCGCGACTATGCCGTCCATGACGAGCACGTACAGGGCGTGGTTTGGGTGTGATGGTCATTTGGCTGAGATTACGCAACGCCGACCAGGTATCAATGGTGAGGACGCCGCGCCAGACTAGTTGCCAAAGAGCCTGATAAATCTCCGTCGGATCGATTATTTCTCCGTTGTCCCGGATTTCGGTTATGCGCGGGATCAGTTGTTTGACGAACCAACCCGCGCCATCCTGCATCAACGCCAGTAAAGATGACTCAATGGGTGACAATGTCACTTTGTTATCCAGGGCAGGCAAGGTTTCGCTGGCGAATTCACTTAAATGCAGGGAAACCAAGCCGTCCTGCATGTTTGATGAGGGATGACCAACCCAAATGACCTCTCCCGATGAGAGCAATTCATCCAGCATGGCTGGCTGATAATCCCGAATGCGTGCAGGGAAGATTTGCGATTCCCACAGTGATACCGGCAGCACCACGCCTGCCAGTTGTTCAACGACTCTCATTACGCCATTCAGACCGGAGAAAGCGCCTTGTGGCTGTCGCGCGTTTGCATCACTCAACAGCCCCTGACGCTCAAGCAGAAACGTCACATAGGCGGCCGGTGCAACGGGTTGAGTGGCGTCGCGCGCGGACTGTAACGATCGCACACGTAAGCGGCGAAAGACGCTTTCTGCTGCCCACTGCGTGGACTCATCAGATCCTGAAGCGAGAAAATCGCCTTTAAGTAATTTATTTTGCTGGCGAAGCTGATCCAAAGCTTCATCCACAACGGCGCGACCGAGGCCAAAGCGTTGAGCCACTTGCAAACTGGTAAACACGGCGTGGGTGCGGGCGTAGCGCCCCAATAGATCCTGCAATGGTCGGACGACCGGTTCGAGCAGTGCAGCCGGGAGGCCTGTCGGCAACACGCAACCCAGCGCATCGTGCAGACGTACCGCATCTTCAGCCACTGCCCAGCGTGCGATACCCGCGATTTTCACACTGACGATCCGCTGCGCCTGTTGCAGCGCGTGTAAGCCGGGCTCAAGGGGCTCATCGCCATTGAAGCGTGCAACAAGTTCTTCGGTTGATAACGGACCCAGTTCGCGCAGCATATCCACCAGAGCCTCAATAGTGCGCGCCTGATACTCTGCCACGCAGCGCTGTAACTCCTGTTCAACCCGTGCAATCACGGCGGGTTCCAGTAACTCACGCATCTCCGCCTGACCCAGGAGATCACTCAGCAGATTGCTGTCGAGCGCCAGCATTGAAGCGCGTCGTTCAGCCTGCGGTGCATCACTGGCATACATGAACTCGGCGACGTAGCCAAACAGCAGCGGTGCGGCAAACGGCGAGGGCGTTTCGGTGGTGACTTCTGTCAACCGCACATCACCCTGATGTAATCGCGCCATCAGGTGATGCAGCGCGGGTAGGTCGTATACATCTTGCAAACATTCGCGTGCCGTCTCAATCAGGATCGGGAAGTCTGTAAACTGACGCGCCACTTCCAGCAACTGGCTCGCGCGTAAACGTTGTTGCCAGAGAGGAGAACGTTTGCCGGGATTGCGGCGTGGCAATAGCAGGGCGCGGGCAGCACATTCGCGAAAACGTGCGGCGAACAGCGCCGAATGCCCGACTGATACCATGACGATACGTTGTAGTTCATCAGGTTCGAATAAAAAGAGCTCGGCACCCGGCACCCGACCGTCACTATCGGGGAAGCGTGCCACGATACCGTCGTCGCTGGCGACCACAGCCGGATCGATCCCCATGATGCGGCCAATGCGTTCTGCCACCGCCAGCGCCCAGGGCGCGTGCACGCGTTGACCATAAGGGGAGTGCAGGATCACGCGCCAGTCGCCGGTTTCATCCCGACAAGGCTCAATCAACAAGCTGCGGTCGGTGGGCAACTCGCCAGTTGCCTGAATTTGTTCGGCGATCAGGCTTTTAATATTGTGTCGGGCATTGGCGTCAAGACTGTCACCGGGTAGTGACGTTTCACTATGGGCCTGTCGTAAATAACCACCAATCGCTTCACCCAGTGTCGCTGAACGGCCGAGACTGTCGCCATGCCAGAATGGCAGACGCGCTGAACGGCCCGGCGCAGGCACCACCACAACCTGGTCATGGGTGATTTGCTGAATACGCCATGATGTTGCGCCAAGGGTAATGATGTCGTTAATCCGCGACTCATAAACCATCTCTTCATCCAGTTCCCCGACGCGTCGTGCGCCCGTCTGTTCTTCACCTTCGGGCAGCATAACGCTGAACATCCCGCGATCCGGGATGGTGCCACCGCTGGTGACAGCCAGGTGCTGCGCGCCAGGCCGTCCAGTCAGGGTATTATTCTGTCGGTCCCAAATTAGGCGGGGTCGCAGGTTGGCGAACTCATCGGAAGGATAGCGCCCGGCTAACATGTTTAGCACCGCTTCAAATGCGTGACGTGGTAACGTTTTAAACGGTTCTGCACGCCGTACCAGCTCAAACCAGCTGTCGATTTCCAGCGTGTCCATTGAGGCGGCGGCGACCGTGTGCTGAGCCAGCAGGTCCACCGGATTGTGTGGCAGGGTAATCGCATCGAGTTCACCCGCCAACATCGACTCAACAATGACAGCCGCATCCACCAAATCGCGTCGGGTGCGCGGCCAGATGATGCCTTTCGGCGTACCGCCGACCTGATGACCCGCGCGCCCGACGCGCTGGAGCGCACTGGCAACCGAAGGGGGCGCACCAACCTGAATCACCAGATCGATATCGCCCATATCAATACCCAGCTCCAGGCTTGATGTGGCGACCACGCAACGCAGCTCGCCCGCTTTGAGCGCGTTTTCAATTTCCAGCCGTTGTTCTTTAGAAACAGAACCGTGGTGGGATCGGGCCAATAAGTCATTCGGTGTGACGGTGCGTTTCTCTGTACCGCCGGTAAAGGAACCGTAGGCAAAGGACTCTTCTGGCGCAGTGGGCTTTTCTCCGAGGCGACGCGTGTAGAGCTCATTCAGCCTCGCGGTAAGTTTTTCAGCCAATCCGCGGGAATTGGTAAACACCAAAGTGGCGCGATGGCGTAACACCTCATCCAAAATCCCGGCTTCAATGTGTGGCCAGATGGATCCTGCGGACAGTGTGGCATCCTGCACTGAACGGCTATCGGGGCGCTGCTGAATATCCGTCATATCTTCAACAGGCACCCGGATAGTTAATGCTAATGGGCGCTGAGCTGTAGGATTCACGATCAGCGTTTCGCGACTCCCACCTAGAAACCGTGCGACGGCCTCCGGCGGTTTTACCGTGGCGGAGAGGCCGATACGCTGCGCAGGGTGCGTTAGCAGCGTATCCAGCCGTTCAAGGCTGAGCGCCAGATGCGCGCCGCGTTTGCTGCCCGCGATGGCATGTACTTCATCAACAATCACCGTAGAGATGCCACGCAGCGTGTCGCGGGCTTTTGATGTCAGCATCAGAAATAAAGATTCGGGCGTGGTGATCAAAATATCCGGTGGGCGCCGCTGTAATTTTGCCCGCTCGCTGCTGAGCGTATCGCCCGATCGCATGCCCACCTCCAGGGTGATCTCGGCTTCACCGCGTTTGCGCCGCTCTTCAGCCACCCCCGCTAAAGGCCGTTGCAGATTGCGCTGAACATCCGCCGCCAGCGCTTTCACCGGAGAGAGGTAAAGAATGCGTGTTCTGTGACTTCGTTCGGGGAGATCTTCGGCGCTGCGTTCACGAAACAGGGCATCAATCGCATAGAGAAATGCCGCCAGCGTTTTACCAGAACCGGTGGGCGCAATCACCAAACAGTTCTTACCGCTCGAAATGGCCTGCCAGGCTTCATGTTGTGCGGGCGTCGCCGCTTTAAAGGTGTCGCGAAACCATTGCTGCGTGGCGGCGGTAAACAACGCGAGTGAAGAGGCTGGCATCCGATGCTCCTGGGGTTTCAAAGAGGACTTTCAGCAGTGTAGCCTGCAGCATGATTGTGAGCAGGTTATATACTTGATGTTTTGGCTGATTTTTTCATCAACAGGAGTGAGAAATGATGATGTTCAAACGCGCACTATTATTGGCGTTGCTTCCGGGAACCGTGCTGGCTGCCCCGATATTTACGCTGCAATCATCGGATTTTAACGACAGTGCCATGCTGGATAAAACCTTTGCAGGCAACAACAAAAGTAACCCGTCATGCACCGGCGACAATGTATCTCCCGCTCTAAGCTGGTCAAATGCACCGGCCGGCACCCGTAGCTTTGCGCTGATGCTGACCGATCCCGTAGGAGGAAAAGGCTTAGGCGTGACACATATGGTGGCCTATAACATCGCGGCGGATCGCACGCAGTTTGCGCAGGGCGAATTAAGTAAAGGCGAAGGATACACTGGAGGTAAGAATTCGCCGGGCACCACAAGTTATTACGGTCCATGCCCACCAGTGGGAAGTGGCATACATCATTATAACTTCGTGATGGTGGCAACAGATTTGCCGGTAAATCAATTACCTGGCGGACTGACACATGATGAGTTGATCGCCAAATTGAAAGGCCATACCTTGGGGGCTGCCACCATTGTGGGACGGTTTACCAACGATAAGTAAGTCATACGGCCGCCTGAACTGGCGGCCGTGACAACGTCACTCTACAGGATAGATAGACTCTGCCAACGCGCCCCGACGATCCAGTCGGCGTGCGGCTAACCACAGCAATGCGGTGACAAACCAGCCAATAATCCACGACACATCATTGCCTGCAAATATCCAGGTCAATGAGCCATGGTGCAGCGGATTATCAATAAACGGCAGTTGCACCATCACACCCAGGAAATAGACCACAATCCCTGCCCAGTTCCAGCGCCCATAACGACCATCAGGCTGTGAAAGTGCCGGAATATCCACGCGCCCTTTGGTGATGAGATAAAAATCGGTAAGGCTGATTGCGCTCCACGGAACAAAGAAGGCCAGCAGGAACAACAGGAAATGTGTAAACGACTTAAGGAAGGCCGGTTCACTGATCAGGGCGATGATGCAGGCGATCGTGACCATCAACACCACAAACAGAACCCGACCGCCACGGCTGAGGGACGTTTGCTGCCGGAAGCCTGACACGATGGTGGTGAGTGACATAAAGCTGCCGTAAGCATTCAGGGTAGTGAAGGTAATCTTGCCAAAACAGATAGCAAAGTAGATCACCATTGCCATGGTCGCGCTACTGCCCAGACCCACGATATATCCCACTTCATTACCGGAAAACGCTTTTCCGGCAATCGCCGCCACAATCACGCCCAACGTCATTGAGGCTTGGGTGCCTAAAACGGTGCCGAAAAACACCGAACTGAACAGCTTTTTCGCCGAGACGTTAGCCGGCAGGTAGCGTGAGTAATCAGACACATACGGGCAAAAGGCTATCTGCCAGGAGGATGAGAGTGAAACGGCCAGCAGGAAGTTGGCAATCGTGAAGTGCTGATTTTGCCACACGGCCGACAAATCATGCGTGGAAAGCAGGGTGATGAACAGATAAGCGAAGGCCAGCACACCGATCACACTCGCCACTTTACCCAACTTGTGAATCACCCGATAACCGAGCACCGCAATCACCACAATGATGGCGCTGAACAGGATCATACCCGTCGCGTTGCTCACATTAATCAGCTTTGCCAGTGCCTGACCGGCCAGCACGGTGCCACTTGCCGAAAATCCAACATACATAATGCATACCAGCAGCAGCGGGATCACCGCACCAAACACGCCAAACTGCATGCGACTGGTGATCATCTGCGGTAAGCCAAGACGTGGGCCCTGAATGGCATGCAACGACATGATGGCGGCACCAATAATCTGGCCCACTAACAGGCCCACAAGCGACCACACCACATCGCCGCCCAGCACCACGGCGAGCGCACCGGTGACAATGGCGGTGATTTGCAGATTACCGCCGAACCAGAGTGTGAACTGGCTAAAAGGGTGGCCATGACGTTCACGGAGCGGGATGTAATCGATAGATCGGGTTTCAGACAGGCGCTGGTTTTCTCTGCCTGAATAATCGGCTGCAGGTGATTCGGCTGACATAGTTTCCTCGCTGAAACAATGAACGCAGTGCGTTATGTTATTTTTGTTTATCAGTTGTGTTTGCAATAGGCGATACATGTATATACATGTATCGATATTGTCACGCGAGAAAAGAAGTTACAAGGCAGCCTGTCATTGGAAAATGTGATGACGCTGGCAAGGTTGTCATCAAAAGGAAAGGGGGAAGAGAGGGTAAGCCGCTGTGATTATCAGTGGCCCTGGGTCCAGGGATTAAAATCGCTGTCAGCTGAATCTTGTTTGTCGGGTTCATCCAGAGAATCCAGGTACAGCGCTTCCACTTCAGCACGCGCCCATGGAGTACGACGCAGGAATTTGAGGCTGGATTTTACGCTGGGATCGTTTTTAAAGCAGTTGATATTGATGAGTTTACTGAGTTCAACCCAGCCATAACGCGCCACTAACGCATTAACAATCATTTCCAGCGTCACGCCGTGCATGGGATCTTTAGAAGAGTGAGGGGTCATATTACGTCCTAATTTGCAGGCAGATGATTGGCGGGCAAGATTACAAGAAAGCCGTGCCGGCAGCAATGGTGTAGACTTGAGCTTAGCCATTTACTGAGGAAATAACGCGATGAGCGATAAGAAAATGATTTCAATCGACCAGTTCAATGAAGCTGAGCGAAGTGAAGTGGATGAAATCTGCAAAGGGTTAATGGAAAAACATCGCCAGCGCAGTGGTAAAGAGCCTGATGCGAAAAAAGAGAAAGAATATACCGCAGATGCGCGTCAGCAAGTCATGACCAGCAAGCTAGCCAAAGAAAAAGCCAAAGCGGACAAAGCAAAGAAAACACCTGCGCGCCGCAAGAAACCTGAAGCGCAATCTGCCAGCGAAGTCAGTGACTTCAACTGGTCTGCCTCAATTAATAAAGGGCGTCGTTAAGCGTTAACTCAGCAATCCGGCGCCCACATTCACCGACAATCCCAGAATGGCCAGATTGAAAATAAATGAGATCACCGATTGCAGCAGCGCCAGCTTGCGCATTTCGGTGGTGCCCGTTGCCACATCAGCGGTCTGTGATGCAACCGCGATGGTGAATGAGAAATAGAGAAAATCCCAGTATGCCGGTTCGTCCGGTTTTTCCGGGAATATCATGGGCGTGACATTTTGACTGCGATGCAAATAGTGTTGATGCGCATAATGCATGCCAAACGAACTTGGCAGTAATGCCCATGAGACAATCAATGTCATGGCCGTCAGCAGCAGATGTAACACGCGTGGCGTGCCGGTGAGATGTTTGAGCGCCGGCAGTTCGCTCATGATTGCCACGATGCTGATCATGCAGGCCACAATGACCATACCCAAAACTAACGCAGCGCTCTGATCTTGCATCTGAGCGATACGTTTGATCTCGCCAGCATCGGTACGCAGCATGCGAAACCAGATAAACCACAGATAAAGCCACGCCAGCACATTCCAGCCAATCAGCACGCGCTGCAGTTCTCCCAGTTTTGCAGGCAGTAAGAAATAGCAGACGACCCCTGCAACAATCGATATCAACAGACGTAGCCGCGCGAACAGATGTGTGGTGAGCGAAAAGGGCATGATGTTTTTTTTGCTGGGGTTTGAATCAGTTAACTGTAGTTGATGGCAGGAAAAACGCCTGAGATAGCGGTTAAGAATCATATCGGGATTTGAATGATTGTCGGTTTAGGACACTGGCTGAACGCTGCATTCTCTGACGTCGCTACGTGAATTCTGAGATTTTTTGTGAGGGATTATTGCCAAAGATTGGCGTAGCGACGCCTTAATTTGGCGGCATTTTAAACGTTTAATGAAGGGTGTATTGATAACTTAGCCATGCTTATCAGGATGAGAGTGAAGATAACTCTACATTGAAGATCACATACAGGGCGCCTTCATGTGTACTTGTCTCATGCGAGCGAGCAGTTTTCATGAGTTAAGCGGCATGGCCCATGATGAGCCATTTACAATGTGAACGGCTGAGCAGAGTGGAGGGTTCGATGCTAAGTGAGAAACGTAAGTCGTTTACGTCAGCATGGGGCGCTGGCCATTCACAGCAGTGCAATCAAATATTAGTAGGAGATAGCCCAGTTCAGTCTGGCGTGCGCAACCCGATACCTAATTTAACATAATATACATTACCCGTACTTTTATTATCTGGCTAAGTTAAAGTGACCTCCTGGGAAATGCGTGCGTTTTGCTGAGCTGGATGTGCTCTATAGCGTTCCACTAATGCGACGCTTTCTGGCATTGGACACTGGCCTGAAATGAAAATTTGAAGAGTCAAATCAGATGAGGTTTCCCGTCCGTAACACGTCAGCGATGATGACCTGCCACCAACGGGAAATGATGAATTACTTCTTTCCGTTGCCAGCTTCCCGCGCTTTCAGACGACAGGCTTCGACAACCCAGGCTGAGAAGTTTTGAATGTTTTCGCTCTTCATACTCTCTTCGATTTGATCAATCAGCAGATGTGGGAAACGAATATGTTTTCGTCGGGTTTTGGAGTTTGTCATTTTATCCATGGTGATCCCTGGTCAGTTGTCTCACAAGTTTATTTTTGTATTGATTAAGCATCTGCTCAGATTGCCCCTAAGCAGATGTAAATAAAACAAAAAACAGATCCCTGCTCTTGTTATTGTTTATCGAGCAGTAACCGACTGTCCGCGAGGGAAAGTGGCTGGATCTGATGGGTCACCAGCAGCGTGGTTTTACCCTTAATGAGTTCTTTCAAGCAGTTAAGTACTAATTCGGTATTTACTGCGTCTAGCCCTTCAGTGGGCTCGTCCAGCAACACGATCGGCGCATGGGAAAGAAACGCGCGAGCAATCCCAATCCTGCGGGCCTGACCACCAGACAGACGCCCTCCTAACTCTCCCACCAGGGTGTCGAGCCCCAGAGGAAATGCGCGGACTTCGTCGTCTAAAGCGGCGCGCGCCAGTGCATCCCATAAAGCCTCGTCATCCGCATCCGGTGCAACCAGGCGCAGGTTGTCTCGAATCGATGCGTTGAAGAGATAGGTTTTCTGGCCAACCACTGAGATCATCTGACGCAGTGTATCTTCAGAGAGCGCCCTGACCGGACGACCGCCGATAGACACATCCCCTGCTGTCGTTTCCCAGAATCCTTGCACCAGATTCAGTACGGTGGTTTTTCCTGCTCCGCTGGGACCTAAAATCGCCAGACAATGGCCGACCGGCACGGTAAAGCTCAGCTTATCCAGTACATTAGGCGCGTCAGGCGTGTAACGCATTGTCACGGAAGAAAATGACAACTCGCTGCTTTCCGGTATCGGGCTGGTTTCAGGCAGGACAATCGCCGGTTTCAGCTCCGTCATGGAGAACAGACGGCGTGCCGCTGCGCGCGTAGTGCCGAGTGCAGCAAAAGCAGCGGGCAACCCGGCCACCGCTTCAGTGCTCGCCAGGATGGTGAACAGCAACATCACGATTTCACTGGCAGAAATGCCGCTCGCGTGCCCGGTGTTGAAGAGCAGGATAAAGGCGAAAAATAACCCGAGCTGTCCCATTAAGGCGCAGATCGCCCCGCCGCTGGCGCTGGTCCAGGCTTGCCGACGCTGTGCGCTGATCAGTTGCTGAGAAAGCTGGCGCAGATGATCGGTTTGATGACTAACGGCTCCGACCATCTGTAACTCTGCTAATCCACGCACCAAATCGGTGGATGCGGCCTGAACGGATGAGCGCACGGTAGCGATCTGGTTGCCACAGGCTTGCGTCAGTGAGGCCACAATCCACGGCACGACCACGCCCGCAAGTATCAGCACCACCGCATCAATCAAGGCCACTGAAGGTGAGAACCAGCAAATTCCTGCCAAAATGATGAGCGACGAGATCAGCCCTGCAATGGCCGGCGTCAGAATACGCAGATAGAAATTGTCGAGGCTATCTATATCAGCGCGAAAACGCGCCAGCACATCCCCATCGCGAAAATCCTGCAGTCGCGCAGGCGCAAGATGGGCTAACTGCTGATAGAACCAGACACGTAAAACCGACAACAAGCGCAAAGTTGCATCGTGCGTCACCAATCTTTCCAGATAACGCGCGAAGGTACGCAATACCGCGAGCCCACGAATCGCTGCAGCCGGAGTGAAAAACTCCAGTGCCAGTGAGCCCACGCCAGCCAGCGCCATGGACGTAATGAACCAGCCTGATAAGGCAAGCAGTGCCACGTTGGAGAGAATCACAATCACAGAGAGCAATATTCCCACCGCCATGCGGAAACGCCACGGACGCGCCAGGCGCAAGAGATGGCAAAGATCCTTCATGCGAGGTCTCCTTTTTGCAGACGCTCGAGTTCAGCGAAGACGCCAGCCTGATCGCGCAATGCCTGCGGCGTCCCTGCTTCAACCACACGCCCTTTCTCCAGCACGATAACGCGGTCGGCCGTGGCGGCAATCTCCGTATCGTGGGTGATGATCAAGCGTGCGCTATCCGGTAATGCATTACCCAAGGCGGCAATCATCTGCTGTGCCGTCTGGCGATCCAGCGCGACCGTAGGTTCATCAAGTACCACTACCGGTGGCGAAATCAATACGGCGCGGGCCATTGCAATACGCTGAATCTGCCCACCGGACAGCCCTTTTCCACCATCACCCAGGCGGTAATCATATTGCGCCGGCAACGAATGGATAAAAGTGTCAGCCTGAGCCAGCTGTGCCGCTGCTTCAACCTCTGCCTGGCTGATACCCGAACGCGACAACAGAATATTTTCCGCAATCGAACCGGCAAACATAGTGGGTCGCTGCGGGAGCCAACCAATCTGTTGCTGCCATGCAGGAAGATCTAATGAAGAAAGATCCTTGCCATCAATGACGATGCGTCCTGAGTTCGGCGCGATAAAGCCCAGTAGCATTCGCGATAAGGTGGTTTTACCGGCACCGCTGGTGCCGACGATCGCCAGTGTTTCCCCGCTGCGTAAAGTAAAGGAAACATCGGTAACGCCGCCGCCCTCCGCATACTGATAGCTCACCCCTTCGACGTTGATTTCACGAGGTTTCACCGGGAGCGCGTCATTACCCTGTGACGATTCCGGCGCTTCAGCATTCAGGATCGCCAGTAGACCTTCCGTCGCGCCAATTGCATCCATTCGGGCATGATAGTGCGTGCCCAAATCGCGCAGCGGACGGAAAAATTCCGGTGCCAGCAACAAGGCAAACAGCCCCGGCAGGAAGCCCATTTCGCCATAGAACAGACGGAATCCAACATAGACCGCTACCATCGCGGTGCTGATGGTGGCAAAAAATTCCAGCACCAATGATGAAAGGAATGCCAGCCGCAACACCTTCATGGTGGTCTGACGATAGCTGTCCGAGATCGCCGCGATGATGTTCGCTTGTCGGCGTGCAGCATGGGTCTGGCGTAACGTTGTCAGGCCAGCAATCACATCAAAGAAGTGTGCACTCATCAGGCTGAGTTTGTGCCACTGCTTCAGGCTCATTTTCTCTGCGCCCTTTCCTACTACGATCATGAACAACGGCACCAGTGGCGCGGTGATCAACATGATCAAGCCGGAAACCCAGTCAAAAGGAAAAAGCGCCACCAGAATGGCAAGCGGCACAATGCCGATGATGATTTTTTGCGGAAGGAAACCAGAAAAATAAGCTTCGATAGCTTCGACGCCCTCACCAAGTGAGCTGGCGATACTGCCCGTACGTTGATGCTGGCTCCAGGCGGGCCCCAGTGTGGCGATGCGATCTAACAACATCCCGCGCAATCCCTGACGGATACGTGCGGAGGCTTCAAACGCAAAACCCTGACGCAGGATATCGATACCCGCGCGCAGCAACATCACAACCGGCAGCAATAAGAGATAAGGCAATAGCGCGGTGAAGGTTTTACCACCGAGGACGGCGTTGCTGATAAGCCAGGCTAACAGCCAACACTGTGCAATCATCAGTATGGCATTGAGCGCCGCCATACTGATCGACAGTGAAAATAAACCGCCCGCCTGGCGACGCAGGCTCGAAAGCCAACGCTCCGCCAGGCGGGCTGCCATTCCACTTGGAGGGGAACTAGCAGACATGATGTCTTAGTGTCCCCCGTGACCAACCAGCTTGGAGATACGGCCGCGGAATACCCAGATCTGATACCAGTTGTACATCAGCATTACCGGAACAAAACCGCCCATGGTCATGGTGAAGGTAATCAGCGAAACCTGAGGGCTTGCGCCCGCCCAGATGGTCCAGGTGCCTGGCACGATCCACGGGAACATGGTCAGTAACATACCGAAGCCCAGAATAAATGCCGCGCCATTGAACCACATCACCGCTGCAAAATCTTTGTCCTTCAGGGTGTCACGACGCACCTGATCAATACAGACCAGAGCGATCAAGCCAAACAGGCCCCAGATCCAGAAATGCGGACCAAACCATTTCGCACGTGCCCAGTCGAAGATCACCGCACTCCACACCCAGGTAATCACCACGGCAGCGATAGCTAACCAGAAGATCACCGCCGTCCAACGTGCTGCATCCTGACGAATCGGTTCATTTTTCTCGAAGCGAGCACGTACGAACAGCACGCCTGCCAGCGTCATTGCCACGCAGGAAGCCACGCCGGTCCAGATGGAGAACGCTGAAATAAAGTTAAATGCGCCGCCCACATAGGTTGGAACCCCTTGAGCTGGCGAATCCATCTGGAAACCTTGCAGCAACGCACCAACGCTCATCCCACCAAAGAAAGTCACCGCGAGACTGGCGACACCGAAGATGCCGTCAGAAAACTTCTGCCAGAATGGCGATGCCAGATGACGAAACTCCAGTGCCACCGCGCGGGACATAATGCCCCACAACACCAGCGCCATTGGCACCATCAGGTAGCTAAATGCCGAACCGTACACAAACGGGAAGGTGCCGAACATAATACCACCGGCGACGATCAGCCAGGTTTCGTTGGCATCCCAGGTGCCAGCCATTGCCGACATGATCGCGCCACGTTCATCATGGTCGCGAACGAAGAGCGAGAAGATCCCCGCCCCCAGGTCGGCGCCATCCAGCGCGATATATAAAAGAACGCTGATACCAAATGCTAACCACCAGGCGATGATCAGGAAGTGCTGAGTCGAATTAAGCATGTCCATGGATTTAATCTCCCATCAAACCGGACGGATATATTCAGGATGGTCAGCATGACCACTGGCAGGCATTTCAAGGTGACCCAAATGCTCATGCCCCTCGCCCGGTATTTTGCTGGTCAAATCAGGACCAATACGCACCACTTTCGCCAGGAACCATATGGTGCCCGCGACCACTGCCGTCTCAAAGATGGCAAAGCCCACCAGCCAGAAGATTGCCAGACCCAGGGTCATTGGACTCATACCGTCTTCGGTGCGCATCAGGCCATAAACGATCCACGGCTGACGGCCAATTTCGCGCGTCCACCAGCCCGCAATCACTGCGATATAAGGCAGGATCACCATAATAACGGCCAGCGCCAGGAACAGCTTATTGCGCGGAGCCAGCTCAGCGGTCATGCGACGACGTGCAATCAGCCAGACGCCCCATAGGCTAACCAGCAGCATGGCACCCGCAGCACCTGACATGGCGCGGAAAGCGTAGAACGGCAATACTACAGGCGGTTGCTGATCTTTCGGGAAGCTGTTTAGGCCCGTTACCGTACCGTTCCAGGTTTTGGTTTCAATCAGGCTTAAACCGTGCGGGATATCGATAGACCATGCGAGGCCCGTGCCTTCTTTATTTGGCCAACCCAAGATGTGCCAGGCACTGTTGACGTTACCCGCAGAATCATAAGTATCGTAGTGCCCTTCCATCGCTGCCAGCGCCGCCGGTTTATGTTCCAGCGTGGCTTCACCCAGCACGTCACCCATATAGATCTGAACGGCGGCGACCACGGCCAGCGCCATCAGTGAATACTTCAGGGGTTTCAGGAACAGATCAACATGACGCTGTTTCAGAACATACCAGGCGCAGGTCGCCACCACGAAGCAGAGCGAGAGCTCGAAGCTTGCCAGCAGCATGTGCGGAAAAGCACTGCGCGCATTCGGATTAAACAGCGCGGCCAGCCAGTCAGTTACGATGAAAATACCGTTATGCAGTTCAACACCGGTTGGCGTTTGCATCCAGGAGTTAGCCACCAGGATCCACATCGCAGAAAGCGTAGAAGAGAGCGCCACGTTAAAGGTCGCAAACAGGTGCATCCCTTTACTAATCTTGCCCCAGCCAAAAATCATCAGGCCGATAAAGCCGGCTTCGTACATAAAGGCGGTGATGGTCTCATAGCCGAGCACCTGACCAAAGAACGGCCCGGCAGCCTGCGAGAAGCGACCATAAAGAATACCGAAGGCCATTTCCATGGTGACACCGGTTGCCACGCCAGCACCGAAGTTAACGATAAACAGCTTTTCAAAGAAGCGACACAGGCGATACCACTGCTCATCTTGCTTCCTGACCCACATCAGTTCAGAGATGAACAACAGTGCAGCCAGTCCAATGGTTAGCGGGGGAAAAATGATGTGAATGGATGAAATTAGCGCGAAGTCAATACGCGTGATCAGCGATGTAAGATCGTTACTTAGCATGACTATCTTCTTTTTTTGAGTGACCGAATGAGTTAACGGCAATCCAGCGCCGTTTCACATGTTATGAAGTGAGATGAAGCAAGCTCGTGCATAACAAGTTGAAATCGGTGCCGCACTGTCGTCTTTCTCTTAACTACGAGCAACAACCACAGTTTATTTTCCAGACAGGTGACGTCTGAAATAGGATATTCACTTCGGCGTTCGTTCCGGAGAAAGAACGGGGAAAATAAATCACGATTGTTAACGAAATGTCTGTCGATAACACTTGCAAGCGTAGGTATCGACACGGCTCGTAATAAGAATTTTTCTGTAAATTATTCTATATTTTCGTTTACACAAAGGCATCCAAATTAAAGGGGTAACTTGTAACAAAAAGAAAAAATTCGCTGTATAAATGAATGATTTTCATGTGAATTAAATGTAATGAGAGCGTTAATTTATGAGGAATTCATGATTTTAATCAACCTGATTCAAGGTTTTAGCGTGGTTTTGAGCGTTAATTATGATGCACTGAAGAGTGAAAGAATCGGCGTGCAGCCCGTAATGATACGATTATCTTATTATTTAGCAGGGTTACAATTACCGTAGACATAAGCTCAACATCAATAATACGTAATTTTAACAAGCATTGAGTTATTGTATTTTAATAACAGCCGGAATGATTTAATTTAACAAACCAAAAACAATTATCACTTTCAGAACACTTAATTCCTGCGCCATTAAATCTTTAAAAACCTCGCTATTAAATATACTGACTCGTAACATTAAAGACACACCGTGCGCACACTTGTCACATTAATAATGAATCAGGCGACATTTATTTAAGGAAAATAAGGAGTCTGGCCAGGCAGTGTGAGTAGGAGCACGCAGTCACGCGTGGAAACGAAGATTTTGCAGAGCGAATGAAGAATGCCGACAACCCATAAGGTTGTCAGCACAGGAGAACGTCAGCGTGCAGGGTAATTCGTGTTTTAGTGTGAGCCTGGAATGGCGACCCGCCCGTCGAATAACAAACGTGCCGTACGTATCAGGCCGCTTTGCGTCACCTTCCCTGCCTCATCACGGGTCAGCATCACGCTAAACTCGCCGCTGGGATGCTCTACCGCCAGACGCTGCTGCCTGGCATCGGTAATCTGCGCGATGCCCTGCGTCACGGAACCGGGGATCAGGCAGGCTGTAGCCACACTCACCGCGCCCAGTACGCCTATAGAGGCGTGACAGCGATGGGGAATAAATGTTCGCGTGGATAGCGCACCGCCATTAGCGGGCGGCGCGATCAGGGTCATTTTCGGCACGGTTCGTTTCGTCACATCCCCGAGATTCATCAGCGGACCCGCTTGTAAGCGGATGGATTCCAGACGCGCTTTTAACTCAGCGTTACTCTCCAGCTGTTCGCGAGTTTCCTGTCCAGTGCATCCCACATCCTCAGCACGCAGGATCACCACGGGCATACCGTTATCGATGCAGGTCACCTCAATCCCGTCAAACCGATTACGCGCCTCTCCGGTCGGTAACAGCGATCCGCAGCTGGAGCCTGCAATATCCTCGAATTGCAAAATTTGCTCTGCGCCAAAACCGGGCACGCCGTCTATCTGGGTCTCGCCCTGGTATTCCACCGTGCCATCGGGCGTGGCAAATTGCGCCACTGCGATTTGCCCGGTGTTGACCATAAAGATGCGCACGCGCGTGATGTCGCCCTGTGCCCTTATCAGGCCCTTCTCAATGGCAAAAGGCGCCACGGCGGCGAGGATATTGCCGCAGTTCTGTCCATAATCGACTACTGCTTGATGCACGTTAACCTGTGCAAACAGGTAATCGACATCCGCATCAGGCCGCGTGGAGGGAGAAATTATCGCTACTTTACTGGTCAGCGGATCAGCCCCACCGATGCCATCAATTTGGCGGGGATCGGGTGAACCCATGACGGCCAGCAACACACGATCTCGTTGCGGCGCCGCTTCTGGCAGATCGCTGGCCAGGAAACAGGCGGCTTTGGAGGTGCCGCCTCGCATTAAGACACAGGGTATCAGCGTCTGTTTCATAGCGAACTCTTTTGCAGGGCATCCAGAGAATCCACGTAGCGCAATCCCTTTTCCGCTAACGCGCCACGCATCTGATAAATATCCAGCCCCAGCTCCCCCGCAGCCAGTCTTACTCGTTTACTCTCCTCATTGGCGACCCGCTGTTGGGTGGTCTCGGCGATATTTTTCGCATCCGCTCGCGGCACAATCACTACTCCGTCGTCATCGGCAACCACGATATCGCCAGGAAGAACCAGCTGACCGGCACAGAGAATTGGCACATTCACCGACCCCAGCGTGGCTTTAACGGTTCCCTGAGCAAACACCGCACGCGACCAGACCGGGAAACCCATCTCACGCAGGGTCTGGCTGTCACGGATACCGATATCGCCCACCAGCGCCACTACGCCACGCGCCTTTAATGAAGTGGCCAGCAGATCACCGAAGAAGCCGTCATGGCAATCCGAGGTCGGCGACACCAACAGCACATCGCCAGGCTGACACTGTTCGACTGCAACATGAAACATCCAGTTATCACCGGGAGAGACCAGCACCGTGACCGCACTGCCGGCTATCGCGACACCCTGCTGGATTGGTCGTATCCGCACATCGAGCAGACCTTGCCGCTGTTGCGCTTCGTGGACGGTCGCCACTCCGGCACGGGAAAATTGTGCAATCAGAGCGGAATCGGCCCGCTCAATTTGCGTAACCACGATGCCTTTCTGGTTAACCCCGCTCATGAGAGATCCTCCGTCACCCGTGGGAACAGACTCTGATAGCCTTCGCCGTGGGTGATGACGCGCGTGGAAGCAATCCCAGTATTACGTTTGGCCTGTACGCCGCGCTGGAGCGCCACGCGCGTGTAGTATTCCCACAGGTGTTCCTGCCCGGCCATGCACTGAATCGCCTGATATTTCTTTTCCCAAACCGAGGTGATATCCAGCAGCACATCCGGTTTCCACAGGCATTGTTCAGGCTGATGCGGTTCAAAACAGTAAACCTGCGGTGCACCGATAATCGGTTCTCCCGGACGATATCCTTCTGCCTGTGCAATGATGCGTGCTTCCTGGGTGAGATTCGCCGCCAGGGGATGATCGTAGTTGTAAGGATCGGCAATCGAGTGCGTCAGCACAAAGTGAGGCTGTACGCGGCGAAACACATCGGCGAGGCGAAACAGCGTTTCCTTATCCGCGCGAAGGGGATAATCGCCGAGATCGAAGAACTCAATGCTGGCACCTAACACATCCGCGGCCCGTTCGGCCTCGGCCTGACGATGCTGCTTGACGGTCTGCTCGGTCATATTGCCTTTGCGCCACAGTTTTGCCGACTCACCGCGCTCCCCGTAAGAGAGGCAGACGACGTGCACGCCATAGCCGCTCGCACTGTGCAACGCGATGGCCCCGCCTGCGCGCCAGACAAAGTCAGCGGAATGGGCACTGACCACCAAGGCACTCTTTTTCACTGCGTTTTCCATTATGTTCCCCTGCTATTACGTTTTTTTCATCCTGACACGCACCACCGTGACCGAATAATGCCTTTCATTGTGCGAGCTATGATTTTTATTTATGTTGTGATCATTATCAGAGGTTCAGGGGCAGAGGGCATGCAGGAACAGGAAGACACTAATCACATTAAAATCATGCAGCTAAGGTCACTTTGTATGATTGCAGAACGGGGAACCGTCTCGGAGGCTGCGGAAGATTTATTTCGCACGCAATCGGCGGTGACGCGATCGATACGTGATCTGGAACACACTCTCACCACGCCTTTGTTTGAACGTCATGCCAGCGGGATGCTGCTCACCGAGAATGGTAAATGTGTACTGCCCCGCGCACAGCGCGCCCTCCAGGAACTCAAACAGATACCTGCACTTCTCGCTCGATTTAAACTGCGCGAGTCCATACGGGATGACGCCGAACCGATTTGGTTGTTCAACGTCAGGCGCCTGCAGATATTTTTAAGGCTGTTTCATTTGCAGCATACGCAAAGCGTGGCCAGTTCGCTGAGCATCAGCCAGCCCGCCGTCAGTGCCGCGCTAAAGGTGCTGGAGAAAGGGGCCAATATCGTGCTGTTCCAGCGCTCGCCGCGGGGCATGCAGCCGACAGCCGCCGCGCGTGAAATGGCGCCACACATCAGCCGCGCCCTGAATGAAATTCGCCATATCCCGGAAGATCTTGCCGCCCAGCAAGGTGTTCTGCAGGGCACCGTTCATATTGGCGCGCTACCTTTGTGTCGCAGTGTGTTATTGCCACGCGCGATTGCCCGTCTGGTGACGGCACATCCGGCGATCAACGTCGTGACCAACGAAAGTGCCTTTAGCACGCTGATTACCGAACTCCGGGCCGGCGACGTTGATCTGATTGTCGGGGCTTTGCGTCATGACAGCAACGTTACTGATATCGATAATCGGCGGCTGTTCAGCGAAGAACTTGTGCTGCTCGCCAGGCCACAACATCCGTTAGCCGGTCGAACGTTAAGCGCTGCCGATCTCGCCGACACACAGTGGATTTTGCCGCGAGAAAACAGTCCGGCCCGCCATCTGCTAGAACACGCCTTTGCGACGCTGGATATTCCGGTACCCAAACCGGTGGTTGAGAGCGGTGACCTCGCCATCGTGCGCGGCTTATTAATGGACTCCGATATGGTGGCGGCAGTGTCATGGCACCAGCTGGAGTACGAATTGAAGTCAGGTGTGCTCCAACCTCTGTCCTTCACCCTACCCGATACGCGTCGTGATATCGGCATCACGTTGCGCGCGGGTGCGCTGCATTCCCCGGCTACATTGGCGCTGATTGAGTGCATCAGCGCCGAAGCTCATCCAACAGCGACCTAAACGAAATTCATACAAAGATTGCACGCCGTTTACGTATAGGGCTTTTCTACCGGGCACCACAAACCCGTACTGACACCGTGGATTATGACAACTCGCTCACAATATAAACGTAACTCATACCGCTAAAAGCCTTTTTTGACAGACAGCCTGCCACACGGTGCTTACCGTGGAGCTGGATGAGTTAATCATGACTTGTCATTCAATAGACTTTGCGTGCCCGAAGAGAGAGCGAACGTATGAATACAAATAAGCTGGTCGACATCAAAGCCTGGATTGATTCGCGACCCATTTCCGCCTTTCAGTGGCGCGTGTTATTCCTCTGCCTGATCATCATTATGTTCGACGGTTACGATGCTGCCGTGATGGGATTTATTGCGCCTGCGCTGATTGAGCAGTGGCATATCTCTCGCGCCGCGATGGGGCCGATCCTTGGCGCGGCGATGTTTGGCGTGGCGATTGGCGCATTGATCGCGGGTCCCTTATCCGATCGATTTGGCCGAAAAAAAATCATCCTGCTCGCGGTTATGATCTTCTCCGCTTTCAGTCTGATTTGCGCTTTCGCCACCACGCCGCTGCAAATGGCGATGATGCGATTCATTGCCGGGCTCGGGCTGGGCGCGGTCATGCCCAACTGCGTCACGCTGCTGGCAGAATATATGCCTGAGCGTCGTAAGGGCGTGATGATTACCCTGATGTTCAGCGGCTTTAATATCGGATCCGGTCTGGGGGGCTTTATCGCGGCCGCGTTGCTGGCGCACTATCACTGGAATGCGGTGTTGATTTTCGGCGGTGCACTGCCGCTGCTTATGTTGCCCTTATTAGGTTATCTGCTGCCCGAATCTGCGTTAAATTTGGTGGTGCGCCGGGCACCTCGCGCGCAGATTGCTGCTCTGCTTAATCGCATGGGCGGCCAGTTTCAGCAGGATACGGCGTTCGTGCTCAACTCTCCCCGGATCAATCGCAACAGCACCATCTCCCAGCTCTTCCACCACGGTTTTGCTCGCGGCACGATCATTTTGTGGGTGACATACTTCATGGGGCTGTTCGTGATTTATCTGCTTAACGGCTGGCTGCCGACCATTATGCGCTCGGGCGGTATTTCCCTCGAACAAGCGGCGATTCTGGCGGGGTTATTCCAGCTTGGTGGTCCGCTGGGCGGTATTCTGGTCGGTGCATTGATGGATAAATGCAACGCCAGAGTAATGATTGGCGTGGTCTATCTGCTGGGTTGTCTCTGCTTGTTAGCACAAGGCATCTTCACGTTTTCCGGGGTGGCGCTGGGCGTATTCATTTTCATTATCGGCATGTGTATTAATGGCGCACAGAATGGTCTACAGGTGTATTCCCCTGCTTATTACCCTACCGAAATGCGCGCCACCGGCGTGAGCTGGATGCACGGCATAGGCCGTACCGGTGCGATTCTCAGTTCTTCGATTGGCGGCTTGCTGATGGGTGCGTTCCCGGCGCAGTCGGCGATTTTCTTTATTCTCGCGCTACCCGCGTTACTGGCTGCGATCAGCATTGTGCTTCATCGCAATGTTTCTCTGTCTCTGAAAATAAAGGGCGCAGCACTGGATGACCTTCCGGCGCTGTCACAAACCCTCAATAAATAGGAATGGCATCATGACATCTCAGCTTTCTGAACCCTGCTTCGATATTGCGCATCTGGCTCACGTGGAGCTTTACACCGACAAGTTTGAAGAGAGCCTCAACTTCTTTGTCAATGTTTATGGCTTGACGGTCACCGCGCAAGACAACGATCACGCCTGGCTGCGCGCCTGGGATGATTATGAGTTTCACAGCCTGAAGCTTACGCGTCATCACACGACTGGCGTGGGGCACATTGCCTATCGCGCCGCTTCACAGGCTTCGCTGGAACGGCGTGTTGCGGCGATTGAAGCCAGCCCCTATGAAGTGCTTGGTTGGGTCAACGACGATCAGGGTCACGGACAGGCATTTCGCTTTACCGATCCTTTTGGCCACATTTTTGAGATCTATTACGACACGGTCCGTTATCAGGCACCCGATGACCAACGCCCGTCGCTGAAAAACCTGTCTCAGCGTTACCATGCGCGTGGCGCCTGTCCGCGTCGTCTGGATCACCTCAATCTGTTGGCTGCAGATGTCAGTGAATTCAAGCGCTTTATGGAAACCTGCTTAGGCTCCCGCGTCACAGAGATGATTCAGCTGGATAATGGGCGGATTGGTGGCTGCTGGTTCACCGTCAATAATAAAACCTATGATTTGGCCTGTACTGAAGAGCACGGTGGCGGCAATGGACGTTTGCACCATGTGACCTACGCCACCGATACGCGAGAAGACATACTGCGCGCGGCCGACATCTTCCTGGAAAATGGCGTGCATATTGAAACCGGCCCACACAAACATGCCATCCAGGGCACGTTTTTCCTGTATGTCTGGGAACCGGCGGGGAATCGCGTCGAGCTGGCCAATTCCGGGGCCCGACTGATACTCGCGCCAGACTGGCAGACGGTAGTCTGGACGGAAAGCGAACGCAAGAAAGGCCAGGCATGGGGCCTGAAAACCATTGAGACGTTCCATACTCATGGCACACCGCCGATGCCCAAACCGCAAAATCATTAACCCTTCTACAGAACATCGGATAGCGATGCTGTCCGATGCGTCATTACTTTTCTCCATAGTTATCAGTGGAAAAAATCACAGCACAGCGCTTATCGCTCCTCTAGGGTGAATCTCCCCTACAAGGAGAACATAATCGATGAGCCTCATGACTTCCGGCAACCGCCGAGACTTTCTTTCCGCTGGCATCAAACTCACGGCGGCAGGTACGCTGCTCGGTGCCGGATTAAGTAGCCGTAACGCTGCGGCCACTGCCTGTCCCCCTGAAAACCTGATGCAGATTGACGTTAGCCACTATCTGCTGCGGAATGTGCGGCTGGAAGAAGCCTTTGTACGTCATCACGACGTGATCACCGCGACACGCACCGGGTTGTACGATATCGAAATCAACGGCGCAAATATCGCGGGTATCCACGCGGCAGGTTTCAGTAGCACCCTTCCCGCCTGGGATGCGGCGGGCCATATTTTGCTGCCTGCAACGCGCGATATGCACATCCATCTCGATAAAACCTTCTATGGTGACGGCTGGCGCGCCCCGCTGCCGCGTAAGAGCGTGATCGATATGATTCATCAGGAGGAGCAGATTCTTCCTGAGATTGTGCCGACATCCGAAATGCGTGCCGAAAAGCTGATGGGCTTACTGCAGTCCAAAGGCAGCACCGAAGCGCGCAGCCACTGCAATATCGACCCGATCAGCAAACTGGATGGGCTGGCGCACTTGCAACAGGCGATTGCTAACCACCGTCAGGACTTTACCGTGAAGATTGTCGCCTTCCCGCAGCATGGACTGTTGCGGTCCAGGGTCGAAGGCATGATGCGTGAAGCGATGAAAATGGGCGCCAATTTTGTCGGCGGCCTGGATCCGACCAACATTGATGGTGCGATGGAGAAATCGCTGGATACGATGTTCAGCATCGCACTGGATTTTGCTGCGCCGGTGGATATCCACCTGCACGAAACCGAGCCGCACGGTGTGGCCGCGATACGCTACATGCTGAAAACGGTGCGTGAGAATCCGCAGCTAAAAGGCAAAGTCACCATCAGCCATGCGTTTGCGCTGGGCACGTTATCGGGGAGTGAACTGGATGCGATGATCGAGGAACTCAAAGCGCAGCAGTTCAGCATCGCCACCACCGTGCCGATTGGGCGCGTGATCATGCCATTGCCGCAACTGCGTGCGGCGGGCGTACCGGTATGGTCCGGCACCGATACCATTGCCGACCACTGGCAACCTTTTGGCAGCGGCAGCATGCTGGAAAAAGCCAACGTCTATGCGCAGTTGTATCGTGGCCCGGATGAGTTCTCATTGAGTCGCGCCTTGGGTATCGCCACCAATGAAGTGCTGCCGCTGAATAGCCAGGGTGAACAACAGTGGCCGAAGGCGCAGGATAGCGCAACGATGATGTTAGTGGCGGCGAGTTGTTCTGCTGAAGCCGTGGCGCATGTTGCACCCGTGATAGCAAGCTTCCATAACGGCAAACAGGTATTTGGCCAGTTAAAGAAAATTTAATCGGGGAATAAAACGAAGGTATAAAAGTTATTATTTCGTCGCGCATTGAGTGCGCGACGAAATAGATCAGCAGGATGAATCAACGACTCACTTCATGACCAATCAAGCCACCGATGGCGGCACCACCCAGCGTACCAAAGGTGCTTCCGCCGGTTAATACCGCGCCACCCACAGCACCAACACCCGCACCTATTGCCGTATTACGACCACGATGCGACATGCCACAGGCGGTAACTGATAAACAGACTAAAGCGACAATGGCGATACTGCAGCTGCGTTTTAAAAGCATCGAAATCCTCATTACCATTAAAAAATGGAATGCAATTGTTTTTAATTTGATTGTTGTTAAGACACCAAATCGTTGGCGACTTGCACTTCTCGTCGGCGCTAATTTAAGAGGATTTGTGAAATGACGAAAGGTAAAAATTCCTATTTTCAGGCGGTACTGGCGAAGCGGTGAGAAAGCGCGCGAAATGCCCCTACCCGGGCTATCACGGAGGTTTAAACCTGCTGTGCTCTACTGCAAATTCCTCCCTTGACTGCCAGCCTACCAACTAGTAGATTAAAATTTATTCGGCTTACTTAGCAATGATTTCAGGGGGCATTGTGAGTGTGATTCATTTTCCTAACCAATATCCTGACTGCCGTCCTTCAGATTGTGAATCAACGCAAGCGGATAAACAGAATGTTCGCGAATTTGCGTTGAACATTGCTGCGCAATTACGCAACGATCCTGAATTAAATAAGCAGGCACCTTATCTGGTGGATAAAGTGATTCTGTTGTTGATGAAAGAGTCGCGAAGATAAATGGCCGCAAAGCCATTAAACGGAAATAACCAGACTGTTAAGCACCGGTTTAATCATGGGTAAGAACAGTTCGGGGTTATTAAACGCGCGCGCGGCAATCATCGCACCATGCACCGTCGCCATCAGCGATTTGGCCTCCATTTCCGCCCCTTCACGCAGAATAAACACCCCGCGCTTTTCCCCCTTCTGCAACACACCGGCCAGCCACGCGGACAGATCGGCGAAATGTCCGGTGACTTGAGCCGCCACCTCTTCCGGTAAGGTCGGCAGCTCCACTGCCAGCATCACGCAAATACAGAACGGTGAGCTGTTTTCCTTAATGCAGGTTGCCCAGAAGTTCACATATCCGTTTAGCTCAGCCAGCGGATCATCACTGAAATGCTCACTGGTCGCGGCCATGCCGGCTCGCGCCTCCTCACGATAATCATTGACCACCGCCAGCACCAGATCGGCTTTGCCCGGAAAATGATGATGAATGCTGGCTTTACGGATTTGTACGCGTTCTGCCAAATCGGCATAGCTGAAACTTTTATAACCACCAGCTGTGAGCAGCGCTCGGGTGTGGTTAATGATTTCAGTGGCTTTAGGCGAACGTTCAACGGTCATGCAGGGCTCCGGCAGCAAAGATGAAATGGCTGCAAATCAGTAAATTGGCACTGAACCTACTGACCTGCAGCGGTGATGTCAAGGCGCTTCAGGACGCTTACGGCGACCGGTCATACTTCTGAAGACGCCATCACGCAGAATCAGCGCATGGAACAACGCGGCGGCAAGATGCAGCATCACCGTAACGAACAAGGCTAAAGCCACCCAACTATGCAGCGGACGCAACCAGGCATACAGATCATTACTGATTGGCGTGATGGGGGGCAGCAGCAGACTGCCTCCCAGACTGATCGGATAGCCCGCCGCCGACAGCATCGCCCAGCCGATAAGAGGTTGCGCAAGCATCATTACGTACAACGCCCAATGCGAAAGGTGTGCCAGCGCTTTTTGCCCGTTTGATAACGTCTCCGGCAAGGCCGGTTTGGCGGTGGTAAAACGTAGCCACAATCGCACCACCACCAGCAGCAATATCATTAAGCCCAACGGCTTATGGATCGCCACGAGCAAGCTGTGCAGTGACGAGACGGTGGCGACCATGGCCACGCCGATAAACAGCATGGTCATAATAGCGGCAGCCATCAGCCAGTGAATCGCGCGCAACGCCGGATGGAAAGTCTCTGTGTGTTTCATCAGTGTGCTCCTGCCTGTTCACGGGTACGGGCGTTGTAGGATTTGGCATAAGCCGATGAACGTGCATTGAGGATCGGATCATCCGAGGCGGTGATGCCCTCGGGCAGAATTAGCGGATCGTAATTGATATCGTTACAGGCGCCCTGCTGCTGCGGCGTGGTTTGGTTGATAGTCAGGGTTCCTGCATTGATGGTCTGCCGGTCCGCTGGCCAGGCAATCGAAGCATCGCTGCTTTTATCCTGCGCGTCTGCGACAGTGATGATCAGGTCCCACTGCAGCGGCCCTTTGGCAAGACGCTGTTGCAGATCGTTCTGCAGGAAGTCGCTGTCATTCTTATCGGCGGCATTGATGGGCTGATACTCGCTGTGCGGCACCATACTCCAGCGCACCACATGGCTCTTGCCGGCCGAATCAATAAAGTTGAAGGCGTTAAGGCTATTGTAGCGATCGCTGGCCCAGCTAGAGGAAGGAACATACTGCTGCGCCCAGCCGAAGAACGGTTTGATTTCGGGATGTTTTTCTACAAAGGCCTGAATCTTCGCGGGATCGGGCTTGCCTGTTTTGGCATCCGGCAGCGTGGCGATTTGCAGATCGTAAAACCCTTCCACGCTCTTCACCGGAAACATCGGCATGGCATTCATCCCGGTGCGCCACTGCTGACCATCTTTTTGGTAAAACGCTAACGCCATGCTGCGCACCGGCACGGCATAATCCGGGGCGTTCGGATTGCCACCGGCAATAGCAAAGCGCCCGATCACCGGGGTTTCGCCCGGTGCAAACAGCCCGGCACGCGACAGCACGCTGGCATTGCCGTTAGCGGCAAAGCTGCCGTTGATGCAGACGCCTTTGGCATGATTGCGTCGGTAGCCGGGATGCTCCCCGCCTGATTTTTGTAGCACGGTAATGAGCTTATCGGAGGACAACTTATCCGGTGTTAACCAGCCGCCAGCCCAGAGAAATAACGCGATGACTATCAATGGTACCACTGCAATAGCGGCCAGACGGGTGAGTGTCTGGCCGGTCGTCAGAGAAGGCTTGTTCATAGGTTCGCTCAACATGGCATAAATTAAGACAAGGCAGTTACCCGAGCTGAATGATTAGCGCGTGGCAATCAGTTGCACCGTCTTCGTTCACGGTGGCAGAGCTATCAATCTACTAGTAGGTAGATTGCATTGTCAAACGCATTTGAACAGGCCGATGCACCACTGCCGCGGCCGACAGTGAGTGCCTCAGGTTATCTGAAAGAATAAGTTTACAGGTGAATCAGGATTCTTCGCGCGATCCAGCGTGGGTCTTCATCGGTGCAACCACGACATTCACACCCAGATCCTGCAGACGACGCAGAACTGGCACCGGCGTGCCCTGATTGACAATCACCACATCGAACTCGCTGAGATGGGCAAAACGATGCAGCGCCCGGCGTTCAAATTTGGTGTTATCCATCATCAAAATACGTCTCTGTGCAGCATCAAACATCGCTCGTTTGGTTTCGACGGTTTCCGCTGACTGATGAAAGACCGTGTCATCGATGATGGCTGACATGCTGACGAAGAACACGTCGGCGCGCAGGCTGGCGATTTCTTCACGGGTCATGCGACCCATAAAGGCATTACACCAGTGATAAAACTGACCGCCCAGCCCCATCAGCGTGATATCGCGCCCGTTGCGCAACTCATTCATCAGCGTCAGTGAGTTGGTGATCACCGTTAACGGGGCGCGCGCGTGTAACAAGCGCGCCATCTGCAATACCGTGGTGGAATCATCGAGGAAGATCGCCTGTCCTGGCTCCAGGTAAGTGGCCGCCACCTCAGCGATGGCCTGCTTCTCTTCCAGTTGACGCGTCGCGCGGTAGATATCGCTGGACTCGACCAGGCTGGTTGGTGTGGCGGAGACCACCCCACGCGATTTATGCAGCAATCCGCGTTCGACCATCTCATCAATATCACGGTGCGCGGTCATCAGACTGATGCCGAAACGGTCGGTAATATCTTCAATGCGAATTGCGCCTTCTGCCATCACGGCTTCCGCGATCAACTGGCGTCGCGCCAACTGCCGCGCCTGACGACTGTCGCTGGGTAAGGGTTCGGCCATGAAGACGTTGAGAGAAGAGTCCTGCGGGTTGTGCGCCATATTTCGTCCAGAAAGTGATGCAGAAATGCGGGTTCCAGGTGATTACAACGCGGAAACGCGCCTTTTGCAAATGGTGTGGTGTTTGGACTCACGAGAAGGGTTACAGCGACGCACCGGAGTGCGTCCGCTGAGCAGTATGCGGCCCGAAAGCCGCACGTCATGCATTACTGCTTCAATACAAACGGTGATACGAAATTGCCCGCGTTCTCTTTGGTGATCAAAATGCAGTCAAACAGCTGTTTTTCCGATGCTGCGCCGGTTTTACCGGTTTTCAGGAAGCTGTCAGCCTGCTCTACCGCTTTCTGCGCGAACTGCGCCACGGGCTGCATCACGGTATACGCCAGCGTACCGGCTTTTACGGCATCAACGGCATCCGGCGAGCCATCAAAACCACCGACTTTGATTTGGTTCAGCTTGCCGGCTTCTTTCAGTGCGGCAATCGCCCCCAGCGCCATTTCATCGTTGCCGCTGATCACGCCTTTGATGTTCGGGTTAGCCTGCAGCAGTGACTGCATCTTGTTGAAGCCCTGGGTACGGTCCCAGTTGGCGACTTCCTGACCCACTTTCTTCAGCGTCGGATACTGTGACAACACGGTATCAAAACCATTGGCACGCGTTGCCGCGTTGTTATCGGATGGTGGGCCCACTAATTCAACATAGTTGGCGGTATCGCCTACCTGTTTCACCCACTCCATCGCGCCCACCGCCGCGCCCTGCGCATTGTTAGAAACCAACTGCGCTTTGGCCAATCCGCTCTGATTCAGCTCAGCGTTAATGATAAACACCGGGATATTCGCCGCGATGGCTTTTTTCACTGAACCGACAGAACCATCGGCGTTAGCCGGATCAAGAATAATCGCCTTGGATTTGTTGGTGATCGCCGTATCAATCAGCTGGCTTTCGGTATTGGTATCACCTTTGTGCGCGCTGACTTTTGCGCTGTAGCCAAGTTTTTCAGCGGCTTTTTGCGCGACCTGACCTTCTGTCAGCCAGTAAGGGTTGGATGGATCGTTGACGATGATGGTCATCAACCCGTTATCCGCCCAGGTCGGTGCAGCGAAGGTGGTGATCGCCATCGCTGCGGCAGCAATAAACAAACGTTTTGTGAACATAGGTGCTCCGTTATTATTTAGGGTACAGGTTTTACGGATAACCGCGCGCTGCCAGACAGCGCGCGTGAGTTAGCGACTGCGTTTGCCGTATTGCAGGGTGTTGAGCAATACTGCCAGCACAATCACGGCGCCAGTGAACACCGTCTGCCAGTAGGCAGAGACGCCGATAATCACTAAGCCATCAGAGAGAAAACCGATTACAAAAGCGCCCAGCAGCGTGCCGCGCACGTTACCGCGACCACCGGTTAAGGCCGCACCGCCAATCACCACCGCGGCAATCGCGGTCAGTTCATAAGTGGTGCCCGCCGTTGGACCGGCTGAAGTGAGCTGTGAAGAGAGCACCAGCCCCGCCATCGCGGCACAGATACCCGACAACACATAAACGCTGATTTTGATACGTTTCACCGGCACGCCGGAGAGGTCGGCGGCGCGCTCATTACCCCCCGAGGCATAGAGCCAGCGTCCAAACGCCGAACGGCTCAGCAGAAAACCACAGGCCAGTGCTACCACACCCAGCACCAGCACACCGACAGGGATATTGAAGATGCGATTGAAGCCGAGCCAGTCAAAGCCGGTGTTGCCTAGCGCATCACTTCCAGAGAGTTTGTTGTAGGTCAGTCCGTTAGTGATCAGCAGGGCAATACCGCGCGCCACATACATAGTGCCGAGCGTGGCAACAAACGCCGGAACGCGGAACCAGGCGATCAACACGCCATTGACCAATCCCACCAGCGCGCCAATCACCAGCGTCAATATCGCCACCGCCCACACGGGCAGATACAGCACGACACCTAGCGCGTCGAGGTTAATCCCCTGCATCATAAAGCCGGCCATCACGCCAGCCAGACCCAGAGTTGAACCGACGGACAAGTCAATACCGCCATTGAGGATCACCAGCAGCATGCCAATCGCCGGTAAGCCAAAAATCGCCACATGCGATGCCATGGTCAGGAAGTTGGCGCCGGTAAAGTAGTTAGGCGAGAGCAAGGAAAAGGTGATAATAATCACCAGCAACGCAATAAACGCGCGCCCTTCCAGCAGCAATCGCGCCAGATTGAGACTTTTATCGGTCTTCTTTTTACTCGCGACGGGTGGCGAATCCAGCGTGTGTGTTCTGTCTGTCATACCGTTTGCTCCGTTTTTCATGTCATGCCACCAGAGACTCGCCTGAAGCGGCCATAATGCGTTCTTTACTCACGCTGGAATCGAAAATGGCGTTAATGCGCCCTTTGCTCATCACCACAATGCGATGCGCAATACTCAGGCATTCGCCCACTTCCGAGGTGGTATACACCACCGCCAGCCCCTTTTTGGCGTTTTCCGCCAGCAGACGAAACACTTCCGCTTTGGCACCGATATCAATGCCGCGGCTGGGTTCATCCAGCAGAATCACTTTGGGACGGGTGGCCAGCATTTTGCCGATCACCACTTTTTGTTGATTGCCACCGGAGAGCGATCCGATGGCCGCCTCGCCGCCAGCGGTTTTCACCGTGACGTTGCGAATACTGTCCGTCACCAGCTGCTTTTCACGTCGCGGTGACAGCACCAAACCGCGCACAAATTCGTTGATACTGGCGAGCGACAGGTTTTCGCCCACTGACATGGTTTGCACCAAACCGTCGCGTTGCCGATCTTCGGGCACCAACGCAAGGCCGATTTGAATACGTTGTTGAATGGTTAAGCCGCTGACATCGGTATCCTGCAGCAGAACGCGGCCCTGGCTTTGATGAATACGCCCGGCGATACACTCCAGCAGTTCGGTGCGCCCCGCGCCCATCAGGCCATAGATGCAGACAATTTCACCGGCTTTTACTGACAGTGAGAGGTTATCCACCAGCCGAATCCCGGTTTTGCTTTTCACCGTCAGGTCTTGCACGGTCAACGCCTGGTCACCAAACTCATACCCTTGCGGCGGCGAACCCAGGTCAAAGTGATCGCCCACCATATTGCGCACGATCCACTCGAGATCGATCTCATCGCGTTTCGCGTACGCGGTCATCACGCCATCACGCAGCACCACGGCGCGATCGGTGATCTCCAGTGCCTCTTCGAGATGATGTGAGATGTATACAATGGCTACACCCTGACTGGTGAGATCGCGGATCACCTGGAACAGCACCGCGACTTCCGCAGCACTGAGCGCCGATGTCGGTTCATCCATGATCAGAATCTGTGAATTCACCGACAATGCACGGGCGATTTCGACAATCTGTTGTTGGCCCAGACGCAGGTTTTCCACCGGCGTCAGCGGATCAATTTCCTCCTCCAGCGCCGCCATCAGATGGGCGGTTATGCGGGCTTCTTCCGCGTAGTCCACCCCACCCGGCTTCATGATTTCGCGCCCCATAAAGATGTTGTCGCGCACGTTCATGTTGGGAGCGAGATTCAGCTCCTGATGGATAATCGAGATGCCGCAATCGCGTGCTTCAGTGGCAGAGCGAAACACTTTCTCTTCGCCGTTGTAGAGAATTTCCCCGGATGTTGGCGTAATGACGCCCGACAAAATTTTCATTAGCGTGGATTTACCTGCGCCGTTTTCACCAAACAACGTGGTGACTTCACCGCGACGGATCTCAAAATTCACGCCTTTAAGTGCATGGGTCGATCCATAGATTTTGCTGATGTTGCGCGCTTCAAGGATCACTTCGCCTTTTAGTAGCGCCGGGTTAACGTTGAATGGTTTCATTTCACCTCCAGACTGACTGGCGTCACCATCCAGTTATTCGGCGCGAGCAAACGGAACACCCCGACCACCTGCACGGTTTTCCCGGGCAGCGCATCACGATCCAACTTATCCAGTACTTTGGCTTTCATGGCGCGATTGATCGCCGAACCAGCGTTTTGATACTCAATCTGGTTGGTAAAATCGCCGAACTGGATTTTTCCGCTGGCATCACGTAAATCGGTGCCGGTAATGGCCGGGCCCGTTTGCAGGCGAATCACATTTCCTTCCGGTAAACCGGCCACTTTCAGTGGGAAAATGCCCATTTGACCGGGCTGCACCACGCCTTCCAGCTTGACGGGGATCACCGGGAGCGGCGAACCCACACCGTATTTCTGTACCGCTTCCTGTTGATTGGCTTTCAGCGCATCGGCGAGGGTTTTGGCATCCACCGCACGCGCTTCCACATCCTGCTGAATACCGGGGAAGGTTTTCTCCCCGTAGCTATCCGGCGAGAAACCTTGCTCTTGCACATCTTGCTCGGAACCGATTTTCACCACTTTTGTGTCAATGGCCATGGCGGCAATCACCGCAACCACCACAACACCGATGATGCTGTAGCGGCGGATGCGCTTGCGGGAGAGCTGCTGTGCCAGCATTGAGACATCGGACATAACGTGACCTCTCACTGTTATCTGCTGCGATAATCGCCGCATTAAATGTTATAAATGTGATAACTCTTGTGATGAGGATTGTGCTGATGTGACTAAATTGTCAACAGGGGGTTCACGAATTTTTCAGGAGCGCGATCTGGATCGCTAAATTCACACCTTAACGCCTTCATCGCCAATAAAAGCCCGCCATACAAGCCTTATTCATGTGATATCTCATTTCATATTGTCGTGTACTACCGCCATTTTCGTGATCAAACTCGCTAACTGAAGTGAAATTTATTCGTTTTATCGAAAAATAATACATTGGATATGTTATCTCCATGAGAAGTGGTGTAAGACATTATTTAGCAAATTCATCACAGGGAATTAACACGACGTGATGGGTCAACTTTTCTTCCCTTCGGAGGTGTACGTGGGTAACAGCGATATTATTCTGGGTCTGGATTCCGGCACCTCCGTGGTGAAAGCGGTGGCGTTTGATCTGGAAGGCACACAGCTGGCGTGCGCCTCCGTGCGTAACCGCTATTACCGCAGCGAAGGTGGTGCCGCGCAGCAATCCATGTCGCAGACCTGGCAAGATGCCGTGGACGCGATACGGAAACTGGGCGAGCGTGTGGAAAATCTCTCTTCCCGCGTGGTGGCCGTGGCCGTCACCGCACAAGGGGATGGCACCTGGCTGGTGGGCGCCAATAATCAGCCGGTAGAGGATGCCTGGATTTGGCTGGATGCGCGTGCAGCACACACCGTCGATGCCCTAAACCAGCACGCCCTTGCAGCCGAGCGTTTTAAGTCCACGGGCACCGGGCTGAATACCTGTCAGCAGGGTTCGCAGATGGCGCATATGGACCAGCACTTTCCTGAGCTACTGGCGAAGAGCGAAGTGGCACTGCATTGCAAAGACTGGCTTTACCTCAATCTGACGGGCGTACGTGCCACCGATCCTTCTGAGGCCAGCTTCACTTTTGGTAACTTCCGCACCCAGCGTTATGACGATACCGTCATCGCAGCGCTGGGACTGGAACATCGACGTCATCTGCTGCCGGATATCATTGATGGCACGCAAATCACCCATCCATTGACCGCTGAGGCCGCAGCCCTCACCGGCCTGCGCGCGGGCACACCGATATCGCTGGGTTATGTGGATATGGCGATGACCGCGCTGGGCGCAGGCGTGCACACCGGCGAAGCCCATACCGCCTGCTCAATTGTCGGCTCTACCGGCGTGCATCTGCGCAGCGTGACCATTGATGAAGTGTGGCTGAATCCGGCGCAAACCGGTTATGTCATCCCGCTGCCGTGGCCGGGCTATGTGACGCAGGTGCAAACCAATATGGCCTCAACGCTTAATCTCGACTGGCTGCTGAACGTGGCGAGTGAATTGCTGAGCGGATTCGGCTGTGAAATCGATCATGCGCGGCTGGTGGCACATATCGACCAGTGGCTCAACAAAGCCGAACCCGGCACCCTGCTGTTCCATCCCTACATCTCAATTGCCGGTGAACGCGGGCCGTTCGTCAACGCTGACGCGCGCGCCAGCTTCACCGGACTTAACTATCAGCACAATTTTGCCGACATGGTGCGCGGCGTGATTGAAGGCATCGGCATGGCCGCGCGTGATTGTTATCAGGCGATGGGCAGTACTTTGCCAGGTGAAATTCGTCTTACCGGCGGCGCGGTGCGTTCCCAGCCGCTACGCCAGATCCTCTCGTCCTGCATTGGCGCACCGGTGCGTATCAGCCAGCGTGATGAAGCCGGTGCAGCGGGCGCCGCGATGATGGCAGCGGTGGCGATTGGCGCCTATCCCTCCATGGCGCAGTGCGTGGAAACCTGGGTGCGCCCGCTGCTGGATGCGCCTGAACCGCCTTCCGCTGAACTGTCGCAGCGCTATAACCAACTGTTTCCCCATTATCAGCAGATCCGCAGCGATCTCCCTGCCGCCTGGCATGCACTGAATAAGTTTTAAGGAGTACACCATGAGTGAAAATACGCTGGATCTGTTTGTCATTGGCGGTGGCATTAATGGCGCGGGCATCGCACGTGATGCGGCCGGGCGCGGCTTGTCCGTGATGATGTGTGAAAAAGATGACCTGGCACAGGGTACCTCCTCGCGCTCGGGCAAACTGGTGCACGGCGGGCTGCGCTATCTCGAATATTATGAATTCCGACTGGTACGCGAGGCGCTGATCGAGCGAGAAGTGTTGCTGAATGCCGCACCGCATATTATCTGGCCGATGCGCTTTGTGTTGCCGCATAGCCCGACCGATCGTCCGGCGTGGCTGGTGCGTTTAGGGCTGTTCCTCTATGACAATTTAGGCGGGCGCAAAAAGCTGCCCGGCACGCGATCGCTTGATCTGATGCGCGATCCCGAAGGCGCCCCAATCCTCGATATCTACAGCAAGGGCTTCGAGTACTCCGATTGCTGGGTCGATGATGCACGCCTGGTCGCACTGAATGCCGTGGATGCTGCGGAACGCGGCGCCACGATTCTGCCGCGTACCCGCTGTGTGTCGGCCAAACGTATCAGCGGCAAGTGGGAAGTCACGATTCAGGATGAGACCAGCGGTGCACAGCGCACGGTTTATGCCAAAGTGCTGGTGAATGCGGCCGGCCCGTGGGTACTGGATATCGTAAATCAGGTCACCCAGACCAAAAGCAACCGCAGCGTGCGGCTGGTTAAAGGTTCACACATCATCGTGCCGAAATTCTGGGAAGGCCAGCAGGCGTATCTGGTGCAAAACACCGATAAACGCGTCATTTTCATCAACCCTTATGAAGGCGATAAAGCCCTGATCGGCACCACCGATATTCCGTGGCAGGGCAAAGCGGAAGCGGTGACCGCCGATGACAGCGAGCAGCAGTACCTTATCGATGTGGTCAATCGCTACTTCAAAGTCAAACTGCGCGCCAGCGATGTGATTACCCGATTCTCGGGTGTGCGTCCGCTGTTTGACGATGGCAAAGGCAACCCTTCTGCCGTCACGCGTGACTACGTGTTCGATCTCGACGATCAGCAAAACGCCCCGCTGCTGCATGTGTTTGGCGGCAAAATCACCACTTTCCGCAAGCTGGCAGAACACGCTATCCAGAAGCTTGCGCCCTTCTTCCCTGATATGGGTAAAGACTGGACACGCGAGGCCACTTTGCCGGGCGGTGATATGGCAAATGGCGATTTCGAGAGCTTCCTTGAGCAAGTGAAAACCCGTTGGCCATGGTTACCGGCGCCGCTGCGCAAACACTATGCGCGCCTGTATGGCACGCGCATTGAGAAAGTGCTGGGTCACGCCCGTGAGATAAACGATCTGGGCCGCCATTTCGGCGCACAGTTGTATGAAGCCGAAGTGCGCTACCTGGTAGAAAATGAGTGGGCGCAGCAGGTGGAGGATGTGCTGTGGCGTCGCACTAAGCACAAGTTGCATCTGACCGAAGTTCAGCAGCAGGCCTTTAGCCAATGGTTTGACGCGACCTATGCTGCGGCCGTGCCGCTGCGTAAGGAGGCGTAATCATGCCCTTAACGCTTTCGCTCAATACCAACCCACTGGTGAATCGTTTTGCCGATCCGCAGGATCTGATTCACACCGTGGCACAACAGATCCGTATCCGCGATCTGCAGTTAACCCATGAATTTATCAATCCTGGCTGGCCAGCCGCCACCATCAACCGCATGTCGCGCCAGATGCAGAAGGCGTTGCGGGAAACCGGGGTGCGCGTGACATCGGGTATGACTGGTCCCTATGGCCGCCTCAATCATTTTGGTCATCCGGACGTTGACGTGCGACGCTACTACGTTGACTGGTTCAAAACCTTCGCCGATATCACCGCAGAACTGGGGGGCGAGGCGGTTGGATCGCAGTTCGCCATTTTCACCCAGCAGGATTTCAACGATGCGGCGCGGCGGGATGCCTTGATCGATATCGCGATAGACTGCTGGGCCGAGGTGGCGGAGCATGCGCAATCCGCCGGATTGAAATACCTGTTTTGGGAACCGATGAGCATCGGACGCGAGTTTGGTGAGACCATTCCGGCTTGCCTCGCACTGCAGCAGCGTTTGAGCAGTGAGTCCTTTGCCCTGCCGATGTGGATGATGGCGGATATCGATCACGGCGATGTCACTTCAATCGACCCGCGTGATTACGACCCTTACGCGTGGGCTGAAGCGGTGCCGCGCTATTCGCCGATTATTCATATAAAACAAAGCATGATGGACAAAGGCGGCCACAGACCCTTCACATTGCAGTACAATGCGGGCGGCCGTATTCAGCCCCAGCCGCTGCTGGACGCGCTGGCGCGCGGTGGCGCGCAGGATAACGAAATTTGCCTCGAACTGAGTTTTAAAGAGCGTGAACCCACTGACCGCCAGGTGGTGGCGGATATCGCGGAAAGCGTTGCGTTTTGGGCATCGCACATTGATACGGGCGTGCAGGATTTGCATCTGGCTTCCTAAGCCTATTGATCAGGAAATGAAACATGAAACCGGCTCCTACTCCCGCTGAACGCGATGACTCTTTAGCCCTGCGTGCCGCCTGGCTGCACTACGTGGGCGGCCTGACCCAGGCTGAAGTCGCCAAACGTCTGGGATTACCGTCTGTCAAAACCCATCGCATGATTGCCAAGATGGTCGCGGAGGGTGCGGTGAAGGTGTCGATTGATGGCGATATCATGGCGTGCGTGGCGCTGGAAGATCAGCTGCGCGAAAAGCACGGACTGCGTTTTTGCCACGTTGCGCCTGACCTTGGTGAAGAGGGATTGCCAGTGCGAACGCTGGGTATGGCGGGCGCGGATTATCTGCGCAATCTCCTCACGTCGCAGCCTGCGATCACCCTGGGGCTGGGGCACGGCCGCACCCTTTCCGCCGCTATTCACCAACTCTCGCGCATTGACGCCCCGCATATGCGATTCGTTTCGCTGCTGGGCTGTCTGACGCGCAACTACGCGCTCAATCCCCACGATGTTATGCATCGCATAGCGGAAAAAACCGGTGCGCAAGCTTACATGATGCCGGTGCCGTTTTTCGCCAACACGCAGGAAGATCGCGACGTGCTGCTTAAGCAGCGCGGCGTCAGCGAAGTGTTTGCCATGGCGGCGCAGAGTGAGGTGAAGCTGGTGGGGATCGGCACCGTGGAACCGGCCGCGCAACTGGTCGAAGCCGGGATGATCGACGAAGACGAGATCAACGATATCTCTGCTTCTGGCGCTGTCGGTGAGCTGCTCGGTCATTTCTTTGACGCCAGCGGGCAGATGATTCACAACAGCCTGACAGCGCGTACGCTCTCGGTGGATTTAGAGCTTGCCCACCGCGCCGAGATTGTGGCGCTGGTGGGGGGATTAAGCAAAGTCGACGCGATCCGCGCGGTATTGGCCAGCGGGTTGGTGACGGGATTAATTACCGATGAATTAACGGCACAGGCGTTAATCGCAGGTTAGAGTGGCCTCCATTCGTCCGCGAATAATCCAAATACCCAATCGTCGCGCCACTCACCCGCGAGATGATAGCTTTTCCGCAAGGTGCCCTCCTGCTGGAATCCCACTTTTAATAGTGTCCTGCGTGAGGCTTCATTTCCTGCGGTCACAGTGGCAATCAGCTTGCGAAAGCCCAGTTCATTCAGCGCATAACGCGCAATATCGTGAAGTGATTCCGTACCAAATCCCTTGCCCTGAGCTTCTGCTGCCAGCAAAAAACCGACTTCCGCTACGCCGTCACCGCGATCGATAAATCCGGTGACGCCTAACGGCGCTGATTGCCCCTGTTCCATCATCACCAGACACAGCCAATGGGTGCTGCCTTTCTGCCAGTGGGGCAATCTTATCTCGAACCTGTCACGTCGAATCTCTTCTTCAGGCTGCGGATCGGCCACATAGCGCATCACACGCTCATCCTGTTGCAGCGAGAGAAAGAATCGCCAGTCATCGGTAACTAACTGGCGATAGTGCAGTCTTTTAGAGGTGATGTTAGGGAACATGTGATCCTTCATTATGACAATGATGATTGTCGACGCTGATGAAAAGTGCCCCTAAATCAGCGTTAACTCCATTGGCTGCTGGCGCAATATTTCCTGATACACCGGCGACAGTTGGCTATCTGTAATCACCTGCTTAAAGGGCACGGTCGGTGCCAGAGCGAAGGGATGTATCTGACCAAACTTTGATGAATCGGTGAGTGCCACAGTGTGCGTCTGCTTTTCCATGATGGCGTTGACCACGTCGCAGCGCAGCATATCACGTCCGGTAAAACCGGTGATGGCATCCCAGCCGTCGATACCGATAAAGGCTTTATGGAAGTTGAGGTGCTGGATGCACAATCGCGTCAGCGGCCCGACTACCGACTCACTGCTCTTCTGGAACAGCCCGCCAAGAATGATCACATCACCGCCCTGTTCCCGCAGCAATCCCGCGATGTAATGGCTGACGGTGATAATCGTGATATCACCGCGTTCGCTCAATTCGCGTGCCAGCAACGCGTTGGTGCTGCCGCCTTCAATAAACACCGTTTCACCCGCGTTAACCAGCGAAGCGGCGTACTCCGCCAGACGTTTTTTGACGGCAAAACGCGTTTGCATGCGTGCGCCGACATCGTCGCTTTCTGGCGCCACGGCTGAACCGTGCACGCGGCGCAGAAAGCCGCCCTTTTCCAAAACATTCAGATCCTGACGCACCGTCACCTCGGAAACGCCGGTGGTTTGCGCCAGTTCACTGACGCTGACGCTGCCGCGTTCGCTGACCAATTGGATAATGTGCTGATGACGTGCGTTCATAGTGCCTGCTTCAATTAAAATTTTATCCAGCTTACCAGAAACTTAACCTAAGCCGAGACTGCGACGACCGTTGCTGTTTAACGCGTCCAAAGTGAATCGATCGCGCCAGCTGGCTTCATAGTCCTCTTTCGGGAAATCACCCGGTGAGGCACCGGTTGCCAGCGCCTCAGCAACCTGAGTGGCGTAAGCGGCATTCTTCTCACACAGGGGTGCAGCCGGAATGTACATCACATTGCCCCAACCTTGCTGATTCTCAACCGGTGCAACCGAATGGATAACATCACAGTGCCACCAGACAGAATCACCCGCTTCCATTGCTGGAATGGAACACAGTCCCTTGATGAGTTCAGGATGCCACTGCTCTGAGATGGGCAATACTTTGCCCGGTGCAACACCGCAGAGTTCATCCTCTGGTACATCTTTCAGCAGCGGACGCAGCAACAGATACGCCATCGCTTCCGGAACCGGCACCACATGCAGCAAGCCCTGACCCAATTGCATGTCTGACAGCGCAGTCCACCCCTGGAAAGTGCGGAAGACTGAACATTTGGTGGTGGTGCCAGCCTGATATTCATTCACTTCTGTGCGATGTGCCGCGTCCCAGGGATCATATTGATCGAATTGATTATTAAAGATTTTGCTAAACACCTGTTGGTAAGCTGGCAGTAACCAGCGTTCCAGCGCCCCGGAATCCGTATGCGCGCCCAGCCCTTTTGATGTGGTGCCCGGTAAACGACGGCGAATACGATCCGGATAGATAATGCTGACATCAGGGTCAAACCAGCGCGTTCCGTTGGATTCGAAGGTCCACAGGCGATTCAGGAAGGATTGGGTTTGTGCCATGGCGTCGCTCTGACGCGCCGACATCTGTGCTTCGCTCCAGTAGATAGGATAGATTTCAGGGCGTGAGGCATCGAGGCTGCCAAAGAAGTTGTCACCCGGCCCTTTATAGACTTCATCGAAATCATTTTTATCAAGGTATTCCAGCATCGACGCATCCCAGCCCAACGCCTGCTCGCGCGTAAAGGTCTGTTTCACCACCACACAGCCGCGACGACGAATGTGATCCTTCACTTCATCGGAAATGCGCCCTGCGGCGATGTCATCCCAACGTATCTGTGGCCATGCCGTGCCGTTTCGCGCTTCTTCCTCGCGTGCTACAGCAATTTCGCTGAGGATTTTACTTCTGACCTGCTCAAACAGGCCCTCAACATCGCCGATTTGCGCTCTGAGCACCTGTTTCATCAAGCGGATATGCTGCTTTGCATCTTCAGGTTGTTGTAAAGAGGTAAAGGATGTATTCATTTTGTCGCTCCGATTGTTTCGAATGAAACCTAAGTTAGCTTCATTCATAACAATCTGTCGGCATTTCACCTAACTGCAGCGCACGATTTTAAGAAACCCATCACAAAAAAATTAAGAACAACGTCCAACCGAAGGTGCACCGGAGTGGCTCTCCGGTGCCGGGAAATGAGGAAAAATGTCGGGAAATCAAGAGGAAAAAGACGGTGGTATGTGGGAAGGAAATGGCCTGGCAGGTACTATTCCAGCCAGGCGTGATACCGCTGATGGAGTTCAGCCAGATTTTTTACATTGAGTTTGCGCATTGCAGACTGTTTTTGGCTGCTAATGGTTTTAATACTTTTGTCTTTGGCAAGAGCAATATCCGTTACGGTACGGCCGCGATAGATGGAGCGGATGATCGTTCTTTCCGTGGTACTGAGTGAAAGCATCGCTTCTTCATACATTCTTGATGAGAATACCTGTCGTAGAGATGAACCCTTTTGCGGTGCAGTGGGTTTGACTTCAAATCCCCAGACTCGATGTTCAAGTACTGCCGTCACCGCATCTTCAACCTCGCGCTGATTGCTTTTCCTGTTTAATATGGCTTGCACACCTGATTTTTTATATTTTTGTAATAGCCTGATATCCGATGCGCGGGTTAAAATTATCACTAATGCTGTGGGCAAGTAAGATTTTATCAGCATAGAAATAACATCTGCATTGCCAACCTCAGTATCGATAATAATCAGATCCAAATCTCTATCAATGATGTTGATCTGTTCATCATGGGTTTGGATGGGATGGTGAGTCACCGTCACAGCATTCAATGTTGTCAACATGGCGCGAATACCATAATAGGTGATCGCGCTGGGTGTCATAATAGCGATATTTTTATTTTTGATTTTGCTTGTCGTTATTTTAATGGCGCTATGCATTGGTGATGTTCCTCAATTGTGATCACGCCAATATGCAATTATTACAGATTCATCTGAACGATATTAGCCGATGCCATGCGATTAATCCGATGCGGATATTATTGGCTAGATTGAAGGCTTTCAACATACTGCCGTAAATGTCACTTAAAAGTCACCAGCATGGAGATAATTCACATATTAATCATATAGATAACCCTGTGACAAAGCTGTTACCTACCTGATTGTCATCATCAGCATGCCCTTTTGTCAGACCGTGTTATAATCAGCCGCATGAAAAGTGTGCGTTGAAGATGCGCCGTGGGGATCAGGCAGAAGTGACCATTATTTTTTTTACCGATACCGGTCTGATCAGGCTGGAAGATAAAGAGATTATTCTTAGCAGGCAAAGTAAAATATGCCTGACGTACCTGTGTGAGCATGAAGGTAATATCGTTTCCAAAGAAGCATTACATGACGCTTGCTGGAGAAACCATGGTGCTGTGGTCTCCGATAATACTGTACGACAAACCCTTTTTCGCATCCGGAAATCACTCGCCTCACTGGAAGTAGAAGGCGAAATTCTTGAAACACTGGGATACATGGGATATCGCTTAAAACCCGGTTGCATCACTCTCGTTTCAGACTCACACAATTATTCGTTACCGGAACGCCAGGATGGTTTGAATCAAAAACAAGAAACATCAGCGATCTCTGTTTCTGATACATCGAAATCAGCGCTTAAGAATAAACCGACAAAGATAAAACTCAGGGTACTTACGCTGCTGCTTTGCTGCCTGTTTTTTATCGTGGGCACTGTGATTCGTGGCCAACAACTTATCCACCCATTGCGGTATGGCGAACCACTTCTGCTTGATGGGCACAGCTTTCTGTTTTCGCAATACGTGGAAAATGACAAACATGACTCGGCAAGACGCGTGAGTTACTGGCTTAACAAAATGCAGGTTTCAATTACGCCGCACAGCAAAATCTACATTAATGCCGATCGTGGCAACGCGATTAATTTCTTTGTGTGCAAAGGCGAAATTGCACTGGCGACAACCTCTTGCCAGACATTTGCGGTTATCGGGAGAAACCATCCATGAGAATGGCTGTTTCCGCGGCATGTTGCCTCTTGGCATTGTTGCTGGGTTGGTTTTCGCTGCCCTATTTTGTACGGCCATTTTCTGGCGATTGCCGGGCCGAGACCTATATCATCTATGACGAACCTGACCGGACCGTAGTCAGTCATGGCTACTGGGATATTTTGAGCGGCAGTCGTGAAGGTCATTTAAATGCTTATCTGGCATTTATGTCGCCGCAGGGGCTTGAAAGCAGGATTAATGTTGATCGCACCGTGAATCTTGATTATGACTACCATCCTGATTCCGTAACGGTTTCCACTCGCAAATCTTTTCGTATTGCGGGTCCTGATACGCAGGATCCCGTTATCGGAAAATATATTGATCCGCTGGCGGACGAGAATTTCACCGCCCGCATCTACCTGTTTAAAGTGGGAAACCAGGTCATTTCAGGATTCCATTATCGGCCGCTTAACCGGTGTATGAAACCTGGATTTTGAAGCGAGTCAGACCGGTCGATCATTTGTTCTGGTAAAGATCCCAACGGTTGCCGTACAAATCCTCGAAAACCACAACCGTGCACACCACGAAATAATTGCTCAGCTTTATCTTCGCAACCCGGTTTTGCCGTTAGCAATGCCACTACAGGAACGGTCATTTTCATCTCCCTTTTAAATACAATAAGCCAAGCCAAACTAACGCAGCTTATTCCTGTTGTCAGTCTGAAAACGTGCGTTGCCTGATATGCCTGGTTCGCGCCATAATCGCGAAAATAACGCAAGGAGTGTTGCATGCCAGAACTGTCGAGTTGGTTAGCCTTTGCATTGGTGGCGTTGGGATTGGTGCTTACGCCCGGCCCCAATATGATCTACCTGGTTTCGCGTTCGCTGTGTCAGGGCAAGCGGGCGGGTTATATTTCCCTCGGCGGCGTGGCGTTAGGTTTTGTGTTTTATATGCTGTGCGCGGCGCTGGGTATCACCGCGTGGTTGCTTGCCGTTCCATGGGCCTATGATGCGCTGCGTTTCAGTGGCGCACTCTATTTGCTGTATCTTGCGTGGCAGGCACTCAAGCCTGGCGGCCGCTCGCCATTTGCCGTGCGCGATCTCCCTGCCGACAACCCGCGTAAATTGTTCACCATGGGTTTCCTCACCAACCTCGCGAACCCAAAAATTGCCATGATGTTTCTGTCGCTATTACCGCAGTTTATTAGCCCGCATCACGGTAGTGTGCTGATGCAGTCGCTGATATTGGGCGTCACCCAAATTGTGATTAGCCTGACGGTCAATGCGATTTTCATTACTACCGCTGGCCAGGTGTCGACATTTTTACTGACGCGCCCCAGCTGGCAGCGTTTGCAGCGCTGGCTGATGGGCACGGTGCTGGCGGGCATGGCCGTCAAACTCGCATTGGATGCACGAAAGTAAGTTGCGATTTAATTGGGCGCGTCGGGGCGCGCCCAACAATCCGTTAGTGAGCCAACATCTGAATGATTTTGTCCGCCGCGATGACGCGATCGTCATTCGGGAACCATTTATTCGCCAGCATAATCACCGCAATCTTCTGTGACGGAATAAACACCGCGTAGGTTGAGAAACCATTGGTCGAACCGGTTTTGTTATACCACGCCTGTTGTGGCGCAGCCTGCGGTGGCGTGATCAACGTGGCCGACATCCCTTTCATGATGCGCTGACCGCTGTTGCCTTCCACCAACTGCTTTGATGAGACAGGCAACGGATAGTATTCCCACATCATCGCCTGCGTAAACGCCTCGGTTTTGAAGTAGCCCTGATGCGTGGTGGCGATCGCCTGCTGCCACTCCGTCGCGACCTTCTGTTCATCAAGTTGAATCGCCAGCCAGCGAATCAGATCAGCGGATGTCGATTTCAACCCATACGATTCAGCATCCAACGGGCCTGGCGTCACACGTACCGGCTTGTCTTGTTTATTGTAACCTTGCGCATATTGGCCCATCTCTGACTGAGGCACCTGAATATAAGTGTGCTTCATGCCCATCGCGGGTAACAGTTGCTGCTCCATCGCGCTGATAAACGGCTGATGCAAGCTTTTGGCGGCAATCATGCCGAGCATACCAATCCCCAGATTGGAGTAGACACGCTGAGTGCCCGGCTGAGCCGGCGGTTGCCAGTTTTTGTACCAGTTCATCAACTGCTGCTGATTGGTGACATCGTCCGGCACAAACAGCGGCGTGCCCGTGGTGTGAGTAGCAAGGTTAAGCAGTGACACCTGATCAAACGCACTGCCCTTTAGGTCGGGCAACCATGTACTGGCTTTGTCACTAAACTGCAGTTTTTTCTGCTGAGCCGCATAGCTCGCTAAGGTAGCGGTAAAGGTTTTGCTGAGTGACCCGATTTCAAACAAGGTCTGCGCGGTAATTGGCTGCTGAGTCTCTTTGGATGCCACACCGTAATTGTAAAACTCGGTTTTGCCATCGTGCAGAATAGCCACCGCCATGCCAGGGATTTGATATTGCTGCATCAACGGTTTGATGATGGCGTCAGGTGAAGGGGTTTGTGCGAGGACGCTGGTGCTTGCCAGCAGCGTTAGCGCAGTAAGAGATAAGCGCATGAAAATTCCTTTTATTTCAGTTAAGCCACAATTTCAGCACGTGATTATAAAATTCCGTCACGGTTTCTCCTAACCAAATATTCTGCTATCTGCGGGAAAGTGAAGGCGATCACAAGCGAGAAACATTTCATTAACCATTAACTGATCTTTTCCCCGCCAGCTTTTATAGCTTATGAAAATTATTTCACGAATCAGAAATAATTTTCAAAACGTACCCCGGCTCGTTTTTCCGCGTTAAGTCGTCACGGCTGAGCCTCTAAATTCAGCGTCTGCTCCGGGGAAAAACATGAAAAAAATCGCCATCCTTCTTTCCAGCCTTGCGTTAGCGGGCACACTCTCCAGCACCGCACGTGCCGCCGATGAATCACCACAGTTCCGTTGCAAACCTGGCGAAACTTACTACATGAACGTCATGGTGACCGGTGTTGAATACTGGTTTCCGGTGTACGAGATGTTTAAACAAGCTGCGCATCAGCTGGGCTGCAAAACCGTTTATGGTGGCACGCCCGCTTATGACGTCAACCAGCAGTTAGCCAGTTTCGAACAGATTCTGGCGCAGAAACCCGCCGGGATTTTCCTCCATCCGATGAATCCCGACCCCTTTATCGAGCCAATTAATCGTGCGGCAGAGATGGGCATTCCGGTGGTAACCTTTGCCGCTGATTCCCCCAACAGCAAGCGTGTCGCTTACATCACCTCAGACAACTTCCGTGAAGGTAAAGCCGCCGCCGATGAACTCGGTAAAGCCATGGGCAAAGGCGCGGAGTATGCGGTGCTGGAAAATCCAGGGCAGGATAATCATGACCGTCGGGTTACGGCTTTTATCAATGAGATGAAAACCGCGTTTCCTGACAGCAAGCTGGTTGCGCGCGCCGCCACTAATCAGGATCCATCAAAAGCCTACAACGCCGTGCTGTCGATGCTACAAGCGAATCCAAACCTGAAAGGCATCTTCATGCCTGAAGCCAGTTCCGCAATCGGTGCCGCACAGGCAGTGGTGGAAAACGGTGGCAAAGTGAAAGTGATGACGGTGGACGTCAACGCCAAAGTACTGGATATGATCAAAAGCGGCGAGGTATTTGGTGCTATCAACCCCAATCAGGGAATACAGGGCTACATGGGCTTTATGACGCTGTTCCTTGCCGCCCACCCAGAATTGATTGACCCCATGAATGATGCCAAACGCAACGGTGTGAATCCCTTCTCGTTCCCAATCCTCGACAATGGTTATGCCGTGGTGACTAAAGAAAATGCCGATGATTTCCGCTGGGACCGTTACCTGAAACGTCGTGGAACCAAAGGCATCAACGAGTAAGGGGAAAGATGATGACGGCACTGCTTGAGTTACGCAGCATCAGCAAACGCTTCGGCGCAGTACAGGCGTTACAGGACGTTGATCTTACGCTAAGGTCCGGTGAAATTCATGCGCTGGCCGGTGAAAACGGCGCGGGTAAGTCTACTCTGATGAATATCATTGATGGCATTCTGCGCCCCGACAGCGGTGAAATAGTGTTGGAGGGGCAATCCGTAACCATACGCTCGCCGCGTGAGGCGCAGCGGTTAGGCATCGGGCTGGTGCATCAGGAGATCGCGTTGTGCCCGGATATTACTATCTATGAAAATATCTGGATGGCGCATCAGCAGCGCGGCTTTCTATTACCGCATAAAACCTTGAGGGAAAAAGCGCAGCAGGTTATGAATCGTCTTGCGCCGATTCCAGTGAGTAAAAAGGTTAGTGAACTGTCGTTGTCACAACAGCAACTCGTAGAGATTGCCAAAGCACTGACGCTGGATTGTCGTTTGCTGATTCTGGATGAGCCCACTGCAGCGCTCACGGAACCAGAAGCGCAGACGCTGTTCACCATCGTGCGTCAACTGCGCGATCAGGGCATCACGGTGGTGTATATCAGTCATCGTATGGCCGAGATTTTTGCGCTTTGTCAGCACATCACCATTCTGCGCGATGGCCGGACGGTGCACAGTGCGCCATTGAACAGCATGACACCGGATGAAGTCATTACGCGCCTTGTCGGTCGCGAATTGTCGCAACTCTATCCCGATAAACGCCCCTCTCATCGTGCCGCACCGCTGCTGGAGGTACGATCTCTTAGCGATAGTCAGCGTTTTTACGATATCAACTTCGAGCTGTATCCCGGCGAAATTCTCGGCATAGGTGGCTTGATGGGCGCCGGCCGTAGCGAAATCGCTCAGGGCGTGTGCGCATTGCAGCCGGTAACTCACGGCACGATACGTATCAAAGGGCAGCCAGCAACACTGAAAAATTACGCCGCCAGTATCCAACATCACTTGGTTTATTTATCCGAAGATCGTAAGGACGCCGGGCTGTTTTTAGCAATGCCAATTGACTGGAACATCTCGGCGCTGGATGTCCGCGCGATTAGCCATCACGGTTTGACGCTAAGCCCAAGCCGCGAGCGTGCGCAAGCGGAAGCGCTGGCGTATCAGGTCAAACTGAAACGCGGCAAATTGAGCGACCCGGTGTCATCGCTTTCTGGCGGCAATCAGCAGAAAGTGGCGCTAGCGCGCGTGCTGTCGGTGCACCCCGAAATCATCTTTCTTGATGAACCGACGCGCGGCGTCGATGTCAGCGCCAAGGCAGAGATCTACCAGATCCTCGCCCAATTAGCACATAACGGTGTCGGACTGGTGGTGATTTCATCAGAGTTACCTGAGCTGATTGGTTTATGTGACCGCATTATCGTGATTCATGAAGGTCACATCACCGGTGAAGTGACCGGCGATGCAATGACCGAGGAGAATCTGATGAGACTGGCTGCTGGCATTCCCCCTGAAGTGGAGGCGCTATGACCATAAATACGACCTTGCCCGGAGCAGGCAAATCCCGGCTGTCATTGTTTGGCGGCCTGCACAAGCAGCGGGAAATCGGCTTGATTGCGATCATCGCGTTAATCTTTATCGTGATGAGTTTTACCTCACCCTACTTCCTGACGTGGGCCAATATGAAAGCGATGCTGTTGTCGTTTTCGATTGAAGGCATTGTGGTGATCGGTATGACGATCTTGTTGATCGTCGGCGGTCTCGATCTCTCGGTCGGCGCGGTGGTGTGCCTTTCTATGGTGGTCGCGGGACAACTGTTTCTCAGTGGGGTGGATCCCTGGCTGGCCAGCCTGGGAGGAATAGCTGCCGCCGCACTGGTAGGCTTGCTGATGGGTTTAACAGTGACCAAAATCGGCCTGAGTCATTTTATTGCCTCGCTGGCAGCGATGGTGATTGTGCGCGGGCTTTGCATGATCATCACGCAGGGCACGCCGCTGTCGCTGTTCACACTTCCCGTCAGTTTCAAATTTATCGGCCAGGGTGCCATGTGGGGCATTCCGTTTGTCATCCTGCTGTTCTTTGTATTGGTCGCTCTGTTCGATTTCCTGCTGCGCAAAGCCACGCTGTTCCGCAAAGTATTTTATACCGGCAGTAATGAGCGTGCAGCGGCCTATTCCGGCATCAACATCAACCGCATAAAACTGTGGGTCACGGTACTCACCTCAACGCTAGCAGGTGTAGCCGGCATTATTTATATGGCGCGGTTAGGCTCAGCTACCCCGACCTTTGGCGTAGGGATGGAACTGAACGTGATAGCGGCGGCGGTGATAGGCGGCGCAAGCCTGAAAGGCGGCACTGGCTCGATTCTGGGCGCGGTTTTAGGTGTCGCACTGCTCTCCATCGTGACCAGCTCACTGATCCTGATTAATGTTTCCGTCTACTGGCAGGACTTGATCAAAGGTTTAATTCTGCTGGCGGCGGTGTCGATTGACCACCTGCTGAACAAATATCGGGCAGCATAAGGACGCATCATCGATGGAATTCGCCAGCGAACATCCAGCATTTCACAGTGCACGCCAGATCTATCAGGTATTGGTGATGTATTACCTCGACGGCAAAAAGCAGTCGGAGATTGCGGTGGAAACCGGGTTGTCGGTCGCCAGCGTGAATCGCCTGATTCGTCAGGGCAAAGAGAGCGGCATGGTAGAAATCACTATCAAATCGCCCTGGCTGTCGGCCCACCAACTCGAAAGTGATCTGCAGCAATGGGGTCAACTGCAACAGGTGGTGGTGGCACCCAATGTCGCGCGCAGTGATGAGCAGAATTTACAGATGGTGGGCGCGGCGGCGGCGGATTATTTGCTATCACGTCTGAAAGATGGCGACGTTATTGCGATCACCGGTGGCAAAGGCGTGAGCGCTCTGGTGGAGGCACTGCGTCCTTCGCGCAAATACGATGTTCAGGTCGTGCCTGCATTGGGTTGCGTGCAAGGAAAGCACTATACCGACGTGAATCATGTTGCCTCTGAAATGGCGGCTCGGCTTGGCGGCCATGCCTGGCAGATTCATGCCCCGCTCTTCACTGACTCTGCTGCTGAACGTGACATGTTGATGAGAATCAGTGCCGTAGACCGGGTGCTGGATAAAGCGCGTAACGCTACGCTGGCAGTGGTCGGTCTTGGTTCTATTCACAGCGACAGTTCCAGCTACTACGATTTGAATCTGGCAGCTCGTCATGCATCCGCCAGCATCGAAACCAGTGGCGCACGCAGCGAACTGCTAGCCTGGTTACTCGATGCACAAGGCCAGCCCGCGCCGTTTGACGCCAATCAGCGGCTGGTTGGGCTGACCTTATCGGAGCTACAACGTATTCCCTTTTCTATGGCGGTGGTGGCCGGACGCGACAAAGTGGATCCCATCCACTGTGCGCTGCAAGGCCAGTGGCTAAAAGGCATGGTCACCGACGAATCCACTGCAGCAGGCGTACTCGAAATGGCCAAGAGCCGGGGAGCAATCCATGGAGAATAATGCAACACGCGAGCAGCGACTCAGCGCTTTATGACAGCGCACGTCCACACCAGTGCTGATTGTCGGTGGCGGCATCAACGGCATCAGCACCTTTCGCGAACTGGCATTGCAGGGTATTCCGGCGGTTCTGGTGGAAAAAGGTGACTGGTGCCAGGCGGCCAGCGGTGCGCTTTCTCGTATGATCCACGGCGGACTGCGCTATCTGGAAACCGGCGAGTTTACGCTGGTCAAAGAGTCGGTGATGGAGCGTGACCGGCTACTGAAAAACGCGGCGCACTATGTTTTTCCGCTGCGTACCACTGTCCCGATCGACAACCTCGGCGGCGGACTGCTCAATGCCACGCGGCGTTTTTTGCGTCTGAGCGACAAACCCACTCGCCGCGGCGCTCTGCTGATCAAAACTGGCCTCAGTCTCTACGATGTCTACACCAGGCAGTACGGATCGATGCCCAAACATCAGGTGCGCGGTGAGGCAGCCACGCGCGACCGCTGGCCAGGATTTGCCCCCTGGGTGAAATACAGCGCCAGCTACTACGATGCCTGGATCAGTGCACCGGAACGACTGGGTTATGAATTGATTGAAGATGCCGAGCGTGCTTGTCCGGAGGCACTGGCGCTGAATTATTTGCAACTGGTGAGCGCCGATGGCGAATCCGTTACGTTACAGGATGCACTCAGCGGTGAGCACTTTACTCTGCAGCCGCATGTATTGGTGAATGCCGGCGGCGCGTGGATAGATCAGCTCAATCAGCATCTGGCGCCCACGGAACATTTCACCAAACTGATTGGCGGGACCAAGGGTTCGCATTTGATCATTGATCACCCCAAACTGTTACAGATGCTCGATGGGGAAATGGTCTATTTCGAAAACCAGGAAGGCCGCGTCTGCATTATGTTTCCGTGGTTTGGCAAAGTGCTGCTCGGTTCCACGGATATCCGCGTGGACGATCCCGATAGCGTGGTGTGTGAAGAGGAGGAAAAAGCCTACATTCTTGAGTCGCTGCGCTTTGTTTTTCCTGACGTCGTGGTGCCGGAATCGTCGATTCTCTATACCTTTTGCGGTGTGCGTCCGCTTCCGGCCAGCAACGCCAAAGTTAACGGGCAAATCTCGCGCAATCACTCGCTGGTGCTGCTGCCGCCTGATGCCGCACATGCTTACAGCTTGCTATGCCTGGTCGGCGGCAAATGGACCACCTTTCGTCAGTTTGGTGAAGAGGCCGCGGATCGGGTATTGCGTCTGATCGGAGAAAAGCGCCGTGTGTCGAGCGGCGATCTGCCCATCGGCGGTGGACGCGACTTCCCTGCACCTTCCGGGCAAACCGCGTGGCTTGCCCAACTCGCGCATCTGCATTCACTGCCCTTGTCCCGCGTATCGCAGTTAGTCCGCCGTTATGGCAGCCGCGCCCTGCCAATCCTGCAATTGATCCAGCAACAGGGGGAGCAGCCGCTACAGCATCATGCGGGGTATAGCGCGCTGGAACTTCGTTACCTTATTGAGCATGAGCAGGTTCAACAACTTGAAGACCTGCTGGTGCGCCGCACGTCGCTGGCGATTTGCGGCGAATTGACGCCCTCACTGGTGGCAGAAATTGCTCAACTGATGGCGGATCTGCGCGGCTGGAATGTCACTCAACTGCAAAACCATCTGCAAAACACTTGCGCCAGTCTGGCGCGACAGCACGGCCTGACCGATCTCAACCCCACTCTTTTCCAGGAGGAAACACGCCATGTTAGTCAGCAATAAAGTCCGCATGAATCGTCTGTTTCAACACGGTAAGTGCCTTGATGTGGCTATCGACCACGGTATTGCGAATGAGCCCGACTTTCTGATTGGGTTAGAGAACATCGAAGGTGTGATGGAGAACCTGATCGCCGCGCAACCGGATGCCATTCAGGTGAATTACGGCCAGGCCGATCTGTTGCAACAGGTCGCGGGACGGAAACCGGCGCTGGTGATGCGCACGGATGTCGGCAACGCCTATAACGCGGCGCGCCATCGCGAAATGTGGGCGGTGTTGCACAACCCGGATGAGCCAATCCTCGCCGCGTTGCAGATGGATGCGGCTGCGGTGGTAGTGAATCTCTATCTGATCCCCGATGAACCCGGCATTTTCCGTATGTGCGTGGAGAACATCGGCCGTCTGCGTCAGGCTTGCGATCGTTATGCGATGCCGCTGATGATCGAACCTCTGGTAATGGCGCCGGCAGGACAAGGCGCGGCTTACGGTTCGATCGGTGATGTAGAGAAAATCGTGCCACTGGTGCGTCTGGCGCGTGAACTTGGCGCCGACATTATCAAAGCCGACCCCACGGAGAAGGTGGAAGATTTTCACCGCGTGGTGGAAGCGGCGCGCTGTCCAACGCTGGTGCGCGGTGGCGGCAAAGGCGAACTGGCACCGGTGCTGGCCAAAAGCGCCGCATTGATGGCGCAAGGCGCCAGCGGCATGGTTTATGGCCGTAACGTGTACCAACACGATAACCCATCACGCGTGGTGAATGCGCTGATGGCAATCATCCATCAGGGCGCTAGCGGCCCGGACGCATTAGACATTTACCAGCAGGGTTGAGTTTTACCTGCACCGGCGCTTAAGCGGTGCGCCGTCTTCGTCTGTGAATCGGAGTCGGATATGAGTCAACTTCTCGGCATAGATGCCGGAAACACCATGATCAAAGCGGTACTGTTCGATCTCAGTGGCCGCGTACTGTCGGTTGCCGAATGTGCGGGAGAAACTCTCCAGCCGCAAGAAGGTTATGCGGAGCGTCCGGTAGAAGATATCTGGCACGGAGTCAGCGTGGCCGTCACGCGCTGCTTGCAACAGGCGGGCAGCACGGCGAATGAGGTTATTGCCGTGGGCGCGGCGGGTCACGGTAACGGTCTGTATGCACTTGATAAGCAGCAGCAGCCGTTGTTCGGCATTCAATCCATTGACCATCGTGCCATCGAAACCGTGCAGGGCCTGGAAGCCAGCGGTAACGATAAAGCCATCTATCAACTTTCGCTGCAGAAGCCCTGGCCCGCCGCCACGCCCGTGCTGATCAGCTGGATTAAACAGCATCAGCCCGATCGCTGGGCGCAGATCGGCCATTTGTTGTGTGCTAAAGATGTCATCGCCCATTTCCTCTGCGGGGCTATCAGCGCTGAGGTTTCCGATGCCGCCGGAGCCGGATTAATCGATTATCAACAGCGCAATTACAGCCACGAGTTGATGGCGCTGTATGGCATTGAAGAGGCGCTTAATCTGCTGCCGCCTCTGCGCGAGTCTTGTGCGGTGGTCGGACACGTGACCGCGCGCGCCGCGCAACTCACCGGATTACCGTCAGGTATTCCGGTGGTGGCCGGCATTTTTGATGTGGTGGCCAGCGCCATTGGTTCTGGCGTGGTGAAAACCGGAGAGGCTTCCATCGTCGCAGGAACCTGGAGCATCAATCAGGTGGTGGTCGATAAACCGGATTATCAGCGGCCCGTGTTTATGAATTCAATTATTGAAAATGATCGCTTTATGGCGATTGAAGCCAGCGCCACCTCAGCCGCCAATCTCGACTGGTTCCTGCGTGAGTTCGATGATGGACGCGCTGGCAACGGCGCGGCGCACAGCAGTGATACCGTGGCCCATGTTGAACCCAACCCGCAGTTGCCGCTCTATCATCCTTACCTCTATTCCGGTCGTAAATCTGAACCCGCAAAAGCGGGGTTTTATGGCTTGAGCGGCTGGCATACGCGCGCAGATATGCTGTTTGCGCTGTTTGAAGGCGTGACATTTGCCCATCGCGCACACATTGATCGCTTGCGCGCAGCAGGGATTTCGTTTACCCACGCGACCCTTTCTGGTGGCGCGGCGCGCAGCTGCATCTGGCCGCAAATGTTTGCTGATGTGTTGGGCGTTCCGATTCGCGTGGCTGAGTGCAAAGAGACTGGCGCGCTGGGTGCTGCGCTTTGTGCGGGCGTCGGCGTAGGTGTCTGGCCCGATCTGGCCATGGCGGCACAGCAAGCAGTACGCCTTAATCCCGGCGAGTTACAGCCACGCCCGGAACGCTTTGCGTTTCATGATGCACGTTATCGGGTGTTCAAAAGGCTGGAGCTGGCGATGAGCGAAATGTGGCATGAAGTTGGTTGAATTCACTGGTTATTTTTTTGCCAGGCGGTAATGTTGTGTTCTCGTCGAATTCAATAAGGATAGCGTCGTGCAGATCAATCAACTACCGTTTGGCATTACCGACTGGAGCACCCTCGAGACCGAAAAACATCCGGGCGACAGCGGGTTTGCGCTGTGGCGCACTCAGTGTTTTGGCGATATTCGTGTGCGCATGGTGGAGTATTCGCCGGGTTATCTCGCCGATCACTGGTGCAGCAAAGGTCATATATTGCTGTGTCTGGAAGGCGAAATGATCACCGAACTGGAAGATGGCCGCACTTTTACCCTGACCCCGGGCGTGAGCTATCAGGTTGCCGATAATGCCGAAGCACATCGTTCCTCCACGACGTACGGTGCGAAGCTATTCATCGTCGATTAGCTCTCGGGCCGTGGCTATACACTGCGAATCATCATGCTGAATACGGTAGTCTGAAAAGATAATGTGCGGTTTGTCCTGACTATCCCGCTGTTGCCGCAGTCAGCGTTAATCCTTTCTACGCTCTTTGCGTTTGATCACCATAACAAGAACGCAAATCCGTGAGTTGCGGGCACCGACGTATTGACGACGTTAGTGCCCGCGTCAGGATCACTTCGCCATGCTGTACGCGGCGGTGAGATCGACGCGCTGCCAGAAGGATTGCTCAGCATTACCCGACAACGGATAACCGTTTGGCAAGGCGGTTTTCACCATCAGGCGACGAATCTGCGCGTCAGACAGGTGCGGCAGCGCCGTTTTCAGCAGGATCTCTGCGCCCTGCGGCACCTGAATCGGCGTATTTTTCACATTGGCTTTTGGCAGATTGTAGCTCAGCGTGAAACGATAGAATTGCTTCATATCCGGCGCGCGGTAAGGATCGTCCTTGCCGGTTGTGCGTGCGCATTCAGCTAGCGAAGTACCACACTCCTTCTCCAGCGCGGCACGCAGTTGATCGCGCGCCTCTTTGAACAGCACCTGATAGCGTGCATCGTTGAGGTAAGTCGCCACGTTGCGCTCTGCCACCATACGTGAACCCATCACGTCCAGCGGATAGTGCACGCCTAACACCAGACGCGAATATCCATAACGCGCACCGCGTGTCACCAGTGCCTCAAAGCGTTCCGGCACCATTTCGGCCATCAGCAGCGCATCGGTATAACCGGTATTGGTGTGCCCGCTGGGGAACGATCCGCCGTCCGCGGTATAGCGCACATTGTCTTTCACCACCACATCATCGGGTACCAGATGGATGGTATTGCCTTCATGCAGGAACGGGCGCGGATAGTTAAAGTGTTTTTTGGCAGCGCTGGTGCTGACTTCACTGGCCTTAATCAGCGCAGCGGCTTTGCTCAGTTCGCCTTTGTCATAAGCCGCGATGAAGGCTTTACCCAAACGCGGTCCCATGGCATCAGACAGGAAATACAGCGAGCCGATCGCTTCCGCATCCTGCAACGCCTGATGACGCACGTTCTGCGTGGCATTCAGGTTGATATCAGTCACGGTGGCGCGGTTAGCCGTCAATACGCTGTCTGGCAATGTGCTGAAACCTGATAACAGCGCGATGCCAGCCTGCTGATTTTGCTTCACGTTGAAATCATAGCCACTGCTTTTCAGCCAGGCTTTGTCTGCCTGCGTGCTGGTCTGTTTGGCTTTTTCCAGTTGCTCACGTTTCAGTGACGCACTGTCGCCTTGCAGCCAGGTGCGCTGAGCCTGCAACGACTGTTGCTCCAGCTGCGTATAGCCTGGGGTTGAACCGGTAGACGTTTGTGCAGCCAGTGCGGCCGCCTGCGGCAGTGTTGTCGCATGGGCCTGTTGAGCGAGCAGTAAAACCGTTGCAATCAGTGTGTAGCGGGTTTTCATTATTTTCCCCTGTTATCAGAATATTACCTTGCCGGGGAAACACGCTAGCACCCTGTTATGACAGATTTATTTCATTTATCGGCACTCGTTCGAACAGTTTTGTACGCAAATTTGTGCGAGCGATCCACAGCCGCCGCCGTTGTCATTTTTGCATTGCGATTGCTGTACATAACAGTTTTGCTGGCAGGACGAGAGATCGCATTTGGCCGCCACCGGCGTCAGTTGCACCACGGGCGCTTTTCTTTCCGGTTGCCACTGGGTTTGCGCCATTGCACCCGCACTGAACAGCATCATCAACACCATTATCCACTTCATGGGAAATTCCTCGCGAAAAGGTTCTAAACAGTATGGCCTCTTCTCTGCCAAACGCCATATTGGAACATTTGATTCAAACCCTGCTTTCACCGCCCTCTTGTTGTGCAAAGCGTTGCGCACTAACGGTGCAATGCACGCATCGGACCATTAAAAACACCCATTAATAATCAATTCCTTACGAAGAAATAGTTCACAACAAACCTGATGGTACGAAAGTTGCAGGGTTAATCAGGTAGACAAAGGAGACAGTGATGAAAGCGATTGTGATTGGAGCGGGCATTGGCGGCATGAGCGCGGCGATTGCGCTGGAGAAAGCAGGATTCGATACGGCCGTTTTTGAAGCGGTCAAAGAGATGAAGCCAGTCGGTGCGGCGATCTCGATCTGGCCCAACGGCGTCAAATGCCTGAACGCGCTCGGCATGAAACAGCAACTGCAGGCACTGGGCGGCAATATGGCGTTTATGGCCTATAACGATGCGCACAGTGGCAGCACCCTGACCCGCTTTAGCCTGTCACCCCTGGTGCAGCAGGTGGGCGAATACCCTTATCCGGTCGCTCGCGCCGAGTTACAGGGGATGCTGATCGATACCTATGGTCGCTCACGCATTCAGTTCGGTAAACGCGTGACCCACGTCGAGCAAAGCACCACCGGCGTCACCGCCTGGTTTGATGATGGTAGTCAGGCTGAAGGCGATTTCCTGGTCGCCGCCGACGGTACGCATTCCGTGATCCGCCACTATGTGCTAGGTGAAAATGTAGAACGACGCTACGCCGGTTACGTTAACTGGAACGGCTTAGTGACCATAGATGAAAGCATCGCCCCAGCCGATCAGTGGACAACCTTTGTCGGTGAAGGCAAGCGCGTCTCCCTGATGCCAGTGAGCGGCAACCGCTTTTACTTCTTCTTCGACGTACCTTTGCCCAAAGGCTTAGCAGAAGATCGTTCCACTCTGCGCCAGGATCTGAAGAATTACTTCAGCGGCTGGGCCGATCCGGTGCAGCGCCTGATCGACAGTATCAATCCCGATACCACCAATCGGGTTGAAATTCACGACATCGAACCCTTTAGCCGTTTCGTCAAAGGTCGCGTGGCTTTACTCGGCGACGCGGCGCACAGCACCACGCCAGATATCGGCCAGGGCGGTTGTGCCGCGATGGAAGATGCGGTGGTGCTGGCGCAGACGCTGGCCTCACACTCGTTGGGAATCGAAGATGGATTGCAGCGCTACGAGGCACGCCGCGTGGAACGCACCAAAGATTTGGTGTTGAAAGCACGTAAACGCTGCGACGTGACGCATGCCAAAGATGCCGAAATCACCGCTGCGTGGTACGCCGATTTGAAAAACGAAACCGGCGAGCGAGTGCTGGCCGGCATGTGCGACACCATTGAAGGTGGCCCGTTGGGTTAATGCCAGGGCGCACGCCGTGCGCCCTGCTTATCACGCCTCTTCTAAACCGCGATTCTTCAGCATCGGACCAATCTCCGGTGCTTTTCCACGCCATGCCAGCCACAGATGTTGCAGATCGCTGCTGTTACCGCGTGAAAGAATATGATCACGGAATTGCTGGCCATTCTCACGACTCAACCCACCACGTTCAACGAAAGCCTGATAACCATCATCGGCTAACATTTGCGTCCAGATATAGGCGTAATAACCAGCCGCGTAACCGCCGCCCCAGATATGACGGAAGTAGGTGGAGCGATAACGTGGCGGCACCGTGGTTAACGCGATGTTTTCCGCCGCCAGCGCCTGTAGTTCAAAGTGACTGACATCCTGCGGGTTGTCCTGCGTGGTCAGCGAATGCCATTGCAGATCCAGCAATGCCGCCGCCAGCAGTTCGGTCATGTCGTAGCCCTTGTTGAACTTAGACGCGCGCACCATCTTCTCACGCAGTTCCACGGGCATCGCCTCACCGCTCTGATAATGACGGGCATAGTTGGCAAACACCTTTTCATCGCTAGCCCAGTGCTCGTTAATCTGCGAAGGGAACTCGACGAAATCGCGTGGCGTAGCGGTACCGGACAGGCTTGGATAACGCTGGGTGGCAAACAAACCGTGTAGCGCATGACCGAATTCGTGGAACAGCGTGATCACCTCATCCCAGCTGAGCAACGCAGGTTGCCCAGCCTGCGGTTTGGTGTAGTTGCAGACGTTGTAGATCACCGGCTTGGTGCCCAGCAGCGTACTCTGGTCAACGAAGTTGCTCATCCAGGCGCCGCCGCTTTTGTTATCCCGCTTGTAGAGGTCGGTATAGAACAGCGCTAAAGGCGTATCATCAGCATCAAAGATTTCATAAACGTTAACGTCCGGATGATACACCGGCAGATCGTGACGCTGCTGGAAGCGGATGCCAAACAGCTGGCTGGCGGACCAGAACACGCCCTTTTCCAATACATTATTCAGCTCAAAGTACGGGCGGATTTGGCTCTCATCCAGTGCGTATTTAGCTTTTCTCACTTGTTCAGCGTAGAAATTCCAATCCCAGGCGCGCAGCGGGAAAGTGTGGTGCTGTTGTTCAATGACCTGCTGAATGTCTGACCCTTCTCGCTCAGCGCGTGCCCGCGCCGCCGGAACAATATTACGCATAAACGCAAAGGCAGCATCCGGCGTTTTCGCCATCTGATCCTGCATGCTCCATTCCGCATAAGTCTTGAATCCGAGCAGCTTAGCCTGCTCTGCGCGCAGCTGTGCCATGCGTAACACAATCGCGCGTGTGTCATTGTCATCGCCCTGTTCGCTGCGCGTGAGTGCCTGGTTGAACAGCGCTTCACGCGTGGCGCGCACTTCCAGTGACTGCAATGCAGGCTGTTGCGTGGTGTTCTGTAACGGCAGCAGCCATTCGCCGTGCAATCCACGCGCCTCCGCTGCGGCTTTAGCATGCGCTAACTCTTCTTCACTCAATCCCGCCAGCGCCGCTGCGCTGCTCACCGTATACGCGCCCGCTTTGGTCGCCGCCAGCAGCTTATTGCCAAAACGGGTACTCAACGTGGCGAGTTCCTGATTGCAGGCACGCAGCTGCTCTTTATCTGCGTCGCTCAGGCTGGCCCCAGCCAGCTGGAAATGCTGCCAGGTCACTTCCACCAAACGCATCGATTCCGCATCCGGACAGGCAGCGCCGCGATGCTGGTAAACGCTGTCGAGGCGGGCAAACAGCTGGCTGTTGAGATGGATCTCATCATTTAGCGCCGTGAGTTTAGGCGTGATTAGCTCATCAACTTCCTGCAATACATCACTGGTGTTGGCTGACGTCATGGCACCAAACACCAGGTTGACGCGGCTTAGCAGCTGCCCGCTGCGCTCCAGAGCTTCATAAGTGTTGGCGAACGTGGCGGGTTCAGGATTGTTGGCAATAGCGGCAATTTCCTGACGCTTCTCTTCAATACCCGCTTCAAGCGCCGGAAGAAAATCGGCTTCCTGAATCAGGTCAAAAGGCGGAGTTTGATAGGGCAATGCACTGACGGTGAAAAACGGATTGGCTCGTGAAGTCATTATCGCTCCTGATAATCAGCAACGCCGCAACCGGTGCGGCGGGATGCTTCTATCCTGGCAGTTTCAACGTCACTCAACAACCGCTCTGCTGGCGCTGATACACACTGATGATTTCACCCGCTACCGCCACGGCGATTTCCGCTGGCAGTTTGCCTTTCACATCCGGCAGGCCGAGCGGACAGCGCAGCCGCGCCACTGCATCCGCAGCGATCCCTTTGCCTTCCAGCCGATAGCGAAAGCGCTGCGCTTTGGTAGCCGAACCAATAACGCCGGCATAGCGAAAATCACCGCGCCGCAAAATGGCTTCGCTTAGCGCCAAATCGAGCGGATGGTCGTGGGTCATCACAATGAAGTAGCTGTCGGGCGCGGCCTCTTTGACGCAATCGATCGGGTCCTCTACCTGGCGCACCGTGACGCCCGGCGGCACATGGCGAAACTGGGCGGCGCGGCTATCAATCCAGGTAATGTGACAGGGTAACGTTGCCAGCAGGTTTACCAGCGCCTGCCCGACGTGGCCTGCGCCGTAAAGCTGGATTTCAGGTTGCTGCTGCATCAGTGGTTCAAACAGCAGCGTGGCATGCCCGCCGCAGCACTGGCCGAGGCGCGCAGCCAGCGCAAACTCTTCGCTGCGCGGCTGCTGGCAACGCTGCTCCAGCATCTCGCGCGCCAGCGCAATGCACTGATATTCCAGATGACCGCCGCCGATGGTGAGATAAGTATCGCTGGCGCTGACCACCATTTTACTGCCGCGATCGCGCGGGACCGATCCGCGCTGGCTCAGCACGGTGACTAAAACGCAGCTCTCACGTTTCTCACGTAAACTGTGCAGTACGGCGATCCAGTCATGATAAATCATCATCCGCTCCTGAGAGGCGCTGAACGCCCCAGAAAACGCGCTCCGGCGTGGCGGGTGCATCCAGTTGCGGATGGCGGCGGTAGTTACCCACGCTGGCTACGGCATCCTGTAACGCACACCACACCGCAATGCCCAGCATAAACGGCGGCTCACCCACGGCTTTCGAATGGAATACCGTGTCCTGCGGATTTTTACGGTTCTCTACCAGCGTGACGCGCAAATCATGTGGGACATCGCTGATGGCGGGGATTTTGTAACTCGCCGGGCCGTCTGTTAGCAGCTTGCCCTGATCGTTCCACACCAGCTCTTCGCAGGTTAACCAGCCCATGCCCTGCACGAAACCGCCCTCCACTTGCCCAATATCCAGCGCCGGATTGAGCGAGGCGCCAACGTCATGCAGGATATCCGCGCGCAGCAAACGATATTCACCGGTTAAGGTATCCACCAGCACTTCGCAGCACGCCGCGCCATAAGCGAAGTAATAAAAGGGTTTGCCGCGTCCGGCATTGCGGTCGTAATGGATGCCGGGCACTTTGTAAAATCCGGTGGCGGATAACGGCACCTGATTCAGCCACGCCTGCTGCGCCACCTGCGCAAAAGTAAAATGCAACTCGCCAACGCGCACAATGCCATTGCTAAAGGAGATGGCGTCGACCGTGCAGTGATGCTGCTGACACAGCATTTCCGTCAGGCGATCGCGCAATATCTGCGCGGCATTCTGCGCCGCTTTGCCGTTAAGATCGGCCCCGCTGGAGGCCGCCGTGGGTGAGGTGTTCGGCACTTTTCCGGTGTCGGTCGCCGTGACCTGAATCTGGCTGATATCGATTTGCAGCACTTCCGCGACAATCTGCGCCACCTTGGTATTCAGTCCCTGACCCATTTCGGTGCCACCGTGATTGAGCTGCACCGTGCCATCGGTGTAGATCAAAATTAAGGCACCGGCCTGATTGAGGAAGCTGGAGGTAAAGGAGATGCCAAACTTCACCGGCGTTAAGGCCAGACCGCGTTTCATATAACGATGACTGGCGTTAAACGCTGTGATGTCCGCGCGACGCGTGGCGTAATCGCTGCTGGCTTCCAGCTGTTCCGTTATCTCCATCAGCAGATTATCCTCCACCTGCTGATGGTAATGGGTGATGTTGCGATCCTGCTTGCCGTAATAGTTTCGCTTACGCAGTTCGAGCGGGTCCAAACCGCGCTCGCGGGCGATATGGTCCATGATCTGCTCAATCGCCACCATGCCCTGAGGCCCGCCAAAACCGCGATAGGCGGTGTTAGACGCGGTGTGCGTGCGGCAGCGATAACCGGTGATCAGCGCATCGCCGAGGTAATAGGCGTTATCGGCGTGGAACATCGCACGATCGACAATTGATCCGCTCAGATCGAGGGAATACCCGCAGTTTCCCGCCAAATCGATTTTGACACCACAGAAACGACCTTCCTCATCAAAGCCCACATCGTAACGCACAAAGAAGGGATGGCGCTTACCGGTGATACGCATATCATCGCGTCGCGCCAGACGCATTTTTACCGGATGCAGCGTCTGGCGCGCGGCAATCGCACACAAGCAGGCCACACTCGCAGCCTGCGTCTCTTTACCGCCAAACCCGCCGCCCATCCGGCGCATATCAATGGTGACTTTGTTCATGGTGATATCCATCACTTCGGCCACCAGCTTCTGCACTTCCGTCGGGTTCTGCGTCGATGAGAAAACCTGCAGGCTGTCGTCTTCACCTGGGATCACTAACGCGGTCTGGGTTTCCAGATAGAAGTGCTCCTGACCGCCTATATGAAATTCACCCTGAATACGATGCGGCGCACGCGCCAGTGCCGCTTCAGCATTACCCCGTTGATGGACGTGCGGCTGCTGCACAAAGTGACGCTGTTCCAGGGCTTCACGCACATCCAGGATCGCCGGCAGTGGCTGATATTCGATGATGGCGGCGGCAGCACCGGCGCGCGCGGCTTCGGGTGAATCCGCTGCCACCGCAATCACGATCTGCCCCAGATATTCCACGATATCCATTGCCAGTAACGGATCGCCCGGCTCTAACGGACCCACATCATTCAGACCCGGCACATCGCGCCAGGTTAGCACGCTCACCACGCCGGGCACGGCATAGCAAGGCTGCACATCGATATGTGTGATCCGCGCATGCGCATGCTCACTCAGACGTGGGCACAAATGCAGTAGACCAGGCAGATCCGGCCGATCATCTATATAAATCGCTTCACCCGTGACGTGTTTATCGGCGCTTTCATGCTTCTGACTGCGGCCCACACCGGTTTTTATGTCGCTGGCAAACTGGCTTTTTAACAGCGTTTCGCTGAGTTCGGGTCGGTTATGAGACATAGCGCGCCACCTCGGTGAGGGTCAGTTCGCCACAGGTTTGCGCGTAGTAACGACGCAATAGATTGCGCGCGACCTGCAAGCGGTAGTCGGCGCTGGCGCGAAAATCGCTTAACGGCTGGAAATCCTGGCTGAGCGCCGCGCAGGCTTGCTCAATGGAAGCTTGATTCAGTGGCTGACCATTAAGCGCGGCCTCGGCTGCGGTTGCCCGTTTGGGCGTTGCGGCCATGCCGCCAAAGGCCAGTCGTGCCTGCACCACCACGCCTTCTTTAAGCTGAATGTTGATGGCGATAAACACCGCCGAAATATCATCATCCAGACGTTTTGCCACTTTCCATGCCACGAAATTAGGTGACACCGTCACTTTCGGTATCACTATTGAGTGAATGAATTCCCCTGGCTGCAACACGGTTTGCCTGTAGCCAGTGAAGAACTGGTCCAGCGGCACTTCACGTAGGCTTTCTCCCTGCTGCAACACCAATCGCGCATTGAGTGCCAGCAACATGGGCGCACAATCACCGATCGGTGAAGCATTGCCGATATTGCCGCCGAGCGTACCCTGATTGCGGATCTGTAATGATGCAAAGCGCTCTAATGTGGCACTGAAGGCAGGAATTCTCGCTGCCAGGAAATGGTAGCAATGGTGAAGCGGTGCAGCAGCGCCCAGATGAATATCCTCTTTATCTTCAGAACAAACGCTTAACGCCTCAATCTGTTCCAGCGCAATTAGCAGCGGTAAACGTTGATACTGCTGAGTCATTTTCAATGTGAGATCGGTGCCGCCGGCCAACAGTTGCGCTTCAGGATACTGCTGATACAGTGCCGCGAGCTGTGCCAGTGTTTTCGGGACGAAACAGCGACTGCCGTTGGCTTCGAGAATTTGTACTTCCCCGTTATCCAACGCCTGTAAGCGCTGAACCAGTGCCGACTCATCCGCCGTAAAATTATCTTCTGCGGGTTGCTCATAAGCTTGCTGTGCGGCGGCCATAATTGGCCGGTAGCCCGTGCAGCGACACAGATTGCCTGCCAGCGCTTGTTCAGCCTGCTGCGGATTCCAGCCCTGTGTATTTTTCTGCAAAGTGAACAGCGACATGACAAAGCCCGGCGTACAGTAGCCGCATTGCGAGCCGTGGCAATCCACCATCGCCTGCTGCACGCTGTGCAGTTCACGGCCCTGTTTCAAATCTTCCACGGTGATCAGCTGTTTGCCTTGCAGGCTGCTAACCAGCGTCAGGCAACTGTTGATGGCCTGATACTGCATTCGCCCCGCCACCACTTTTCCCAGCGTCACCGTACAGGCACCGCAGTCACCTGATGCGCAGCCCTCTTTGGTTCCCCGCCGCTGTTGATGGCTACGCAGGTAGTTAAGCACGGTCAGATTCGGGTCTAAGGCCGTTTCGGTGACCAACCGATTATTCAGCAGAAACTGGATCATACCGTTGCCTCTTCTCGATCGCGCTGCCACACCGGTTTGCCGCTAACCCAGGTTTGCGCAATGTTGCGATCGTCTCCCAGCGTCATCATCACAAACAAGCGCTCCCAGATATCTTTGCTATTACCGCTACGCAGCTTTTGCAGCGGCGAAACCGCCGGGTCGATCACCACGAAATCCGCTTCTTTACCGGGATTGAAGTTGCCAATTTTATCGTCGATGTCCAGTGCATGCGCACCGCCCAGCGTCGCGTGGTAAAAGGCTTCGCAGGCGCTGAGTTTGTACTGCTGCAACTGCCCAACTTTGTACGCTTCACCCAGCGTTTGCAGCATATTAAAGGTGGTGCCTGCGCCGACATCGGTGCCGATGCCCATGCGCACGCCCTGCTGCCAGCAGCGTTTAATATTGAACAGGCCACTGCCAAGAAACAGGTTCGACGTCGGACAAAATGCGATAGAAGAATCGGTGTCGTGCAGGCATTGCCACTCGTTCTCTTCCAGATGCAGACAGTGTGCAAAGACGCTGCGCTTTCCGGTGAGCTGATGATGGTGGTAAACATCGAGATAGCCGTCCCGCTCCGGGAACAGCGATTTGACCCAGGCGATCTCCTGCTGATTTTCGCTCAGATGGGTGTGCAGCCAGGTATCCGGGAACTCGCTGCGCAGTTGACGGACTTTCTCCAGCAGTTCTGGCGAGGAGGTGGGCGCGAAACGTGGCGTCAAGGCATAGCTCAGACGACCACGCTGATGCCAGCGTTCAATCAGTTCACGTGAATCCTGATAGCTCTCTTCCGGCGTTTCTGTCAGATACGCGGGGGCGTTGCGGTCCATCATCACCTTTCCGGCAATCAGACGCATATCCAGCTGTTGCGCGGCATGAAACAGCGCATCGACCGATTGTTTGTGCACCGTGCCAAACACCAGCGCCGTGGTGGTGCCATTGGATAACAGTTGCTGCAGGAAGAAGGCCGACATCTGTGCCGCGTGATCCGGGCAGTGATATTGGCTCTCAACCGGAAAAGTATATTGGTTTAGCCACTCCAGCAACTGTTCGCCAAATGCGCCAATCATCTCCGTTTGCGGATAATGAATATGTGTATCCACAAAACCCGGCACAATTAGCTTGCCGCGCAGATCGATCACCGTGGCAGCATCAACGCGCCCTTCTGCAATCTCCCAGCTTTCAAGTGACACCACCTTGCCCGCGCGCAACGTTAGCAAGCCGTCTTCGAGGTAGCGAGCATGCGCAGCGATATCATCGGGCTGAGAAGCCAGTGCGGTGAAATCAAAAAAACTGGCGCGCAGTAGCGTTTCAGAGGCGTAAGGCATAACGGTTCCTTGATAAGTAAAAGTGCAATGAGTTGCCTTCAAGGTTTATTGCAAACGCTATGCCAATGAGGATTTATAAAAATATCGCAATCTATCAACAACTTAAAAACTACACATTCAATTTCATGTCCCTTTGGAACCGCAATCGAATGCGCAATCGGTTGCGAAAATAAGCAACCGATTGCATGGGGATAAAAAGCGTGTCAGGTATGAGATGCCTGAGGAAATAAGCGTAATGACAACACGAACTGCGCACCATTTAAGTGCAGCGCCGCACGCTTGTAGTGCACAGATTTTACTTCAGGAAGATTCCGGTGTGGCAGAGGAAGGATTTGGGTGTGCTAATAAGCGCTGATAGTGAAAACAAATGAGAGGGAATACGATGAGACAGATGAAATAAGAGAATTAATACAGAAATGTTAAACATCATCATGGCATGCGGATGTATTAGCATAAGAAAAACCGCATAAAAATCGTCTCGTTAAAACTCAAAAAAGAAGATTATTATCTGCTTTTCCTTGAACCCCGTTGATATTAATTGGGATTTATCTCTATTAAAACTAATATCAGCCTTCCAGGGAATATCATCACTTAAGAGCGACGTTTATGTTTAATCGCATGATATCAGGAGTGGCCAGTGCCATTCTGTTAACTGTATCACCCTTAACGCACGCAGCCAGTTCATTACCCACGCCGACAGAAGCTGACTGGATCGCAAAAGAATTTAGCTTTAATAGCGGTGAAAAATTAAAAGATGTGCGCATTCACTACATTACTTTAGGTGATAAGAATAAACCAGCGGTATTATTACTGCACGGAACCAATCAACCTCTGAGTGCCTTACTGGCACCGGGATTTGCCGGGGAGTTATTTGGCCCGGGACAGGCGCTGGATGCCAGCAAGTATTTTATTATCATCCCGGAAGGCATTGGTTCAGGAAAATCATCCAAACCTTCTGATGGCTTGAGAATGGCCTTCCCGCATTACGATTACGACGATATGGTGACAGCACAATATCGGCTGATTAAAGAAGGTTTGGGCATTTCGCATTTACGCCTGGTGATGGGCTATTCCATGGGCGGGATGCAGACGTGGCTGTGGGGTGAAAAATATCCCGGCATGATGGATGCACTGGTCCCGATGGCGTCGCAGCCGAATGAGTTATCGGGCCGCAACTGGATGCTTCGCCGCATGCTGATTGAATCGATCAAAGGCGATCCTGCCTGGGCTGAAGGCAACTATCAACAGCAACCCCCTACGCTTAAAACCGCCAATATCATGTTCAGTATTGCCACCACCGGCGGTACGCTCGCTTATCAACATAAAGCTCCGACGCGCGCACTGGCGGATAAACTGGTGGATGCACGTCTTGCTGCGCCTGTCACCGCGGATGCCAACGACTTCATTTATATCTGGGGTTCGTCGGCAAATTATAATGCCATGCCTGGATTGAGCCGTATTACCGCACCCATGCTGATCATTAATTCAGCAGATGATGAACGTAATCCGGTTGAAACCGGCATTTTGCAGAGTGAATTGCCCAAGATAAAGAAAGCGGAGTTACTGCTCATTCCGGCCAGTGCTGAAACCAGCGGTCATGGCACTATGATGCAAGCAAAGTTTTATAATAAAAAACTGCAGACCTTCTTAGCCGAGACCGCTAAGCCTTAGTATCTGGGTTAAATCCGCCTGTTTACTGGAAGTCACACTCATGACTTCCCCTTTTAATAAAAAAATCATTGTTACTACGCCTTCATCTTTTTCAATTAAACGTTCTCAGGGAATAGTTATGTTTCATAGAATAAAGATCCGCACCGCCCTCAGCATCATGGTTTTTTCATTAACAGCATTATTGCTGTTCGTCGGTATTTTAGGGTTATTTGCCGTACAGTCTGGCAATAAATCCTTTGCCACCGTTGATACCGAAGTTTTGCCGGGCCTGGTGGCGCTCAATGAAAGCTCAGAACTTTTATTACGTGGACGACTGGATTTGCGTTTATATGAATCACTGGTGGGCAGTGGCGATGCCGAAAAAGCCAAAGTCGCGCTTGAGCGCGCCAGAGGTAAAATAGATAACGCCAGTGCGAAATGGCAGGAATATCTGAAATATCCACAATCCTCAGCAGAGAAGCCAATTGCGGCTGAAATGGCCACCACACGCGATGCGCTGATGAAAGAGTTTATCGATCCGGCTTTTGCCGCGCTCGAAGCAGGCAAACTGGATGAATACCGCCAGCGTGCAGGGAAATCAACGGCGTTGTACGGTGCCTTTGATAAAGCCTCTAAAGCGCTGGTGGCCTTTAAAATTAAAAGTATTGATGTCGCCTACAGTGACTCCAGCGATCGGGTTCAGCATATGGCGTTTACGCTATACTTTTGTATCGCCTGTGCGCTGGTGTTGGCCGCGCTGGCCTGGTCGGTGATGACCAATCTTATCGTTAAGCCGCTCAATCATGTGATCAACGTGTTTGATCGCATCGCCGAAGGTGACTTACGTGCGCGCATCGATATCTCCGGTAAAAATGAAATTGCGCAATTGTTTGCCGCGGTACAGCGTATGCGCGATGGCCTGGCAAACATGGTGCTGATGGTCCGCAGTGGCACCGATGCGATCGGCTCCGGCGTTGAAGAAATCGCGACGGGCAACATCGACCTCTCCAGCCGGACTGAGCAACAGGCGGCCTCACTGGATGAGACGGCATCCAGCATGGAGCAAATTATGGCGACAGTGAAAAACAATGAGGACAACACGCGCAAAGCTAACGCATTGTCGCAGAAGGCATCAGAATCTGCTTCGCGTGGTGCAACAGTGGTGTCTGAAGTGGTCACCACCATGAGTTCTATTGAGAAAAGCTCGGCAAAAATCGGCGACATCGTCGGTGTGATTGACGGCATTGCCTTCCAGACTAACCTGCTGGCCTTGAACGCAGCAGTTGAAGCCGCGCGTGCAGGAGAAGCGGGACGCGGTTTTGCTGTGGTCGCTTCGGAAGTTCGAGTGCTGGCTCAGCGCAGCGCCACCGCCGCGAAGGAAATTGGCCTGATGATCAATGACTCGCTCAGCAATATTGAGCAGGGTTCAGGACTGGTTAAAGATGCTGGCGTCACCATGAATGAAGTGATGCTCGATGTGAAAAAAGTGGCCGATATCATGGATGAAGTGATGCTGGCTTCCGGCGAGCAGACGCGCGGCATCTCGCAGATCAACATCGCTATACAGCAGATGGATGGTGTAACACAACAGAATGCCTCACTGGTGGCTGAAGTGGCAACCGCTGCCAGCTCACTGCAACAGCAGGTGGTGAATTTGCAGCAGTCGGTGACGCAGTTCCAGGTTGATGAGGACGCGATGCCATTGGCCACTGACCGTTATACCGACTCGCATCAGCTGTCCCTCGTCGCGTTAAGTTAAGCGGTATCAGCGAGTGCATTTGAGCGCTCGCTTCGTTAAGTATAGTGTGCCCGTCTCTCTTTATCAGGACGACGGGCGCGCTGACTCCCTTCCCTTTTAGTGCCTTAATACTCTTCCACCGCGCAATCGGTTCCCTACAGTTTTAGATGGGATTACCGATAACAGAGAACGTATTCCGTATTTTCAGTGACGCAGGACGCATTCTGGAAAAATCAAACCTCTAATGTGATCCAGTTGGGTGGAAGGTAAACATGTTTAAAACAATACGCTCGCGTTTAATCGCTATCAGCGTGGTCATCACGGCAGTATCTCTTATCGCACTTGCCACTTTTACCTACACCACCGTGCGTGGAAAGACACTTGAAAGCATTGATGAGCGCATTGGCCAGCTCTCCCGCGTTCATGCGGCTGAACTGGCTGGCTGGGCAGCAGAAAAACAACGTATCACCGGTTCGATCAAAACGGCTTTTGGTCGTCATGACGATGCGGTCCCTTTTCTGCGTGCGGCGATCGAAGCTGGCGAGTTTGATGATGCCTATATCGTCTATCCTGAGCCTCATTCCCATGTGTTCGTCCATCCTATGCCAGCCACCTATGATGGCAGCCAGCGTCCGTGGTATCTGGAAACGGTAAAAGCTGGCCATCCGGTGTTGCTGGCCCCCTATGTTGATGCCTCAACCGGCAAGCTGACCATTACTTTTGCTCAGCCGATTGTCGATAACGGAAAAACATTGGGTGTGATCGGCAGCGATCTACACCTGGATACCGTCTCCAATACGGTGAATGCGATTCATCCACTGGAGAAGAGTTTTGCATTCCTGGTGGACAGCAGCGGTAAATTGATTGCCGCGCCGAAGTCTGACCTTATTCTCAAGGCGGTCACTGAGTTGTCACCTTCACTCGACCTCAAAGTTATCCAAAATCTGGCCAGTCAGGGTGGGCATGCTGAACTGACCATCGGCGGTGAACAGCAGTTCGTTTACGCCTCTCCGGTAAAAGGGACGCCGTGGTCACTGGTGATCGCCGTTGATCGTGATGAAGTGACGGCATCGCTGACGACATTACAGCGGGAAAGCATCCTCATCACCCTGGTGAGTCTGATTATTACCGCGCTGATTGCCGGGCTGGTGTTCAACCAGCAGTTGCGTCGCCTCGCCATTTTACGCGACGCCCTGGAAGACGTTGCTTCAGGGGAAGGTGATCTGACGCGTCGCCTGGAAGTGCGCGGCGGCGATGAGCTGGCGCAGATATCAGCGGCATTCAACCGCTTTGTTGAAAAACTCTCGGGCGTGCTGCTCCGCGTGCGTGAAGGTGCCAACAACATCGCGCTTGCTTCCAGTGAAATCAGCGGTGGCAACAATGATCTGGCCTCTCGTACCGATGAACAGGCAGCAAGCCTGGAGGAAACGGCCGCCACGTTAGAAGAGCTGACTTCAACGCTGAGCAATACCGCCAGTAATACTGAGCAGGCGCGCCAGTTTGTTAGTGGCGTGGCCTCCGCGGTCAGAGACAACGGTGCCGTAATGAACGATGTTTCGACACGCATACAGGAAATCTCGAACGATTCGCAGAAAATGTCCGAAATTATTAAGGTGATTGACGGCATTGCTTTCCAGACCAATATTTTGGCACTGAATGCCGCTGTTGAGGCTGCGCGAGCGGGAGAATCAGGAAGAGGCTTCGCGGTGGTTGCCAGCGAAGTGCGTAGTCTGGCGCAGCGCAGCGCGGGTGCCGCGCGCGAGATCAAAACACTGATTGATGACACGGTTGCACGCGTGACGTCAGGCAGGGAGCTGGTTGTGAAAGCCGATCAGGGAATGACCAGTATTGTGTCTGATATCCACAATATGACGCAGCTGATTGAAGAAATTGCCCATGCCAGCCGCGAACAAAGCGATGGTATTGGTCAAATCAATATCGCGATGGGGCAAATTGATACCACCACGCAGCAGAATGCGGCGTTGGTTGAAGAGTCAGCCAGTGCAGCCCAGTCCATGTCCGAGCAGGCCGCCGTAATGGCAGAACTGGTCAGTACGTTTAAATTGATGGAGAGCGCTGATGCGGTGATACCCAAAGCTGAAAGCCAAGTGAAAAAGCCGGTTCTCTCTCCGCTAAAATCGCGTACAGCGCTGGCTACAGCGGGAAGCTCCCCAGAGGATAACTGGAGTTCTTTCTGATTCACTGTGCCAAACAGGCGCCTGGTATCGTGGTGATAAACCGCGATGCCAGGTTCGCTTTCGTTCGCAACGCTGAGCAAACAGCAGGCCGAATCCGGTTATGAATTGAATACCTCTCACCGCCAGCCAGATAGCACACGTCAGGCTCGGTGAGTCATAAAAGCAGCAGCATGTCTTGAATCAACCAAAGCATGCAACCTGTTAGCATGAATTGACCCATGTTACGCAGCGCTGTGCCCGTGCCTCCGCCCTCCTCAAAGCCAGATTGTTGCGCATGTTAAATTCCCTCCACAGCGGCTAATCCCACATTTATCGCAACGCACAAAGACCATGAGCCTGCATAGATGGTTTATGATGTATACGGTTTATGGATTGGAGAGCTGATTACAGCCGGGTAAATTTGCTCAACCAGGCACTCACAAAATGATCTCGCTTCCCCCGCCCATAATTCGTAGAGTTTCATTGTTGGTTTTTAAATTTAAAATCAATTGGTTAACATTGACGTACAATTGTTTAAGGAACAGTGAGATGATTATTTTTGTCACTGGCGCCACCGCCGGTTTTGGTGAGAGCATCACCCGTCGCTTCATCGCTAATGGTCATAAAGTGATTGCCAGCGGACGCCGCGCAGAGCGTCTGAAAGAGCTAAAAGAGGAGTTGGGTGCCAACCTTTATACCGTTCAGTTGGATGTGCGTAATCGCGCCGCTATCGATGAAGCTATCGCTGCGCTGCCCGCAGAGTGGCGTGAAATCGACGTGCTGGTGAATAATGCCGGTCTGGCATTAGGGATCGAGCCCGCGCACAAAGCCAATATTGAAGACTGGGAAAATATGATCGACACCAACAACAAAGGTTTGGTGTACATGACGCGTGCCGTGCTGCCCGCCATGGTGGAGCGCAATGTCGGTCACATCGTAAACATCGGCTCCATCGCGGGCAGCTGGCCTTATCAGGGCGGCAACGTTTATGGCGCGACCAAAGCATTCGTGCGCCAGTTCAGCCTCAATCTGCGTACCGATCTGCACGGTACCGCGCTGCGCGTCACCGATATCGAGCCGGGCTTAGTGGGTGGCACCGAGTTTTCTAATGTGCGCTTCAAAGGCGATGATGGGCGTGCGGATGCCGTTTACGAAGGCACCACCGCGCTGACAGCGGAAGATGTCACTGAAGCGGTGTATTGGGTCACGACACTGCCTAAACACGTCAATATCAATACGCTGGAAATCATGCCGGTCTCCCAGACGCTTGCGGGTCTGAAAGTGCATAAAGGCTGAATATTGTCACGGGCGCACAGGTTGCGCCCATCGCTTACGCCCGGCCCCAACCAGCGACAATAATCAACATGCCGCTAAACGCTACAAGCGCGCCAATCCAATCCCATGTACTGAGCTTGACGCCATCCACCACGCGCAGCCAAATTAGCGCCGTCACCACATAGACACCCCCGTAAGCCGCGTACACACGACCGCTTGCTGCCGGATGCAGCGTCAGCAACCAGACAAACAACGCCAGACTCGCCGCTGCAGGCAGTAAAAGCCACGCGGTCATTCCCTTCTTCAGCCACAGCCACGGCAGAAAACAGCCGACAATTTCGGCAATCGCAGTCAAAAAAAACAGTAAAGTGGTTTTCACCAGCATAGAAAATCTCTCTCTCGCCTAAACAAAAGGCTCACCGCTGGTGAGCAAAGTTGCAGCGATGATATACTAGCCCTCATGGTTGTGACAGCCGGGTTTCTGGCTGTGCTGGTGTTAACTAAAGGAAATCACAATGAAAAACCTGTTTTCTCTCCTGCTGACTGTGACGTTAACCTGCGGCGCGCTGCTGACTGCACCGCTGGCATCGGCCCAAACTGACCGCCTGATCATTGAGAACGGCAACAGTGCTTCCAGCAACGAAGCCGCGCGTCAAAGCAAAGAACAGTGGAACGACACGAAGAATCTGCGCAATAAGGTCAACACGCGCGTCGAGAAAGAGTTCGATAAAACCGATAAAGCTTTTGACACCCGTGATAGCTGCGAGAAGAGCTATAACGTCAATGCGTATTGGGAACCGAACACTCTGCGCTGCCTTGATCGTCGTACCGGCCGTACGATCGCCCCTTAATTCGCTGTTGCTGCTATAGTTTTCAAGGGAATTCAGAACCAAGGAGAGTGTGATGAAAAAACGTAATGCAGTGATGTTGATGGCAATGCTGGCGTTGCCGATGCTGGCGCAGGCTTCCTGTGAAACTGTTAAAGCGGATATCAGTAAGAAGATCGTCAGTAACGGCGTGGCCGAATCGGACTTTACGCTGGATATCGTGCCTAACGATCAGGCCGATCAAGCGGGCGGCCAGGTAGTGGGTCACTGCGAAAATGACAGCCAGAAAATTGTGTACAAGAAAAACGGCCGAGACAGTGAAAGCAATGTCCCGGCAAGCGCAGGCAGTTCACAGGATGCTCCCGCGCAGTAATACTGAAAGGGCGGCTGATGGCCGCCCTTTTCTATTCTGCCTCTGGCCGCTGACGCGGCATCAACCACGCAATCCACAACGTTAGCATCGCAATCACTAACGCCACCACAAACACCCAATGCAGCGAAGCAGCGATCTGTCCGGTCCACTGATGCAACGTCGCTTCGGACAGTGACTGACGGCTTTCATGTGACATGATTTGCTGCATCGGATCACTGGCCTGTGGCAGACGCTGCGCAAGATTGAAGTTCAGTACCGCGCCCATCAGCGCAGTACCAATCGCTGAACCCAGCATGCGGCTAAACATAATAGACGCGGTGCAGATGCCACGAATGTCGTAGTGCGCATGGTTTTGCACCGACACCAGAAAAGTGGTGCTGGTCATGCCCATGCCGGTGCCGATGACAAAAGCAGTGAGCCCGGCTTGCATGATTGAACTGTCGGTACGCAATAGCAGCAGCAGCGCGCTGCCCGCAATCAATAACAAGGCACCGAGTTGCGCGGTAAAACGGTAGGAAGTGATCAGCATTAATCGGCCACTCAACGTACTGGCCAGCGGCCAGCCAATCGACATCATCGCCAACGCGCTACCCGCCTGCAGCGGCGTACCACCGGTGATACCCTGAATCCAGGTTGGCAGAAACGCGCTGATGCCCATCATGGTGGCACCGATGATCAGATTACCGGCATTGCCTGCCAGAATTAACCGGCTGCGCCAGATAGCCAGAGGAAACAGCGGAGCCTCAGCTCGCTGTTCATGCTGTTTTAATTGCCAGCCCGCCAGCAGTGCCAATAACAGGAATGCCAGTAACCAGTAACCAAGGGCATCCGCCTGCAACAGCGCCACTAACAGTGCCGTAACGCAAATCATCAGCCAGCAGCTGCCGGTAAGATTCAGCGTCGCCCCTTTGTGATGCTCACGCGCCGGTAAGAAACGCGCTAACAGCAGCATGGAAAACAGACCGATCGGCACGTTCACCCAGAAAATCACCGACCAGTTAAAGTGCTGAACCAGCCAGGCACCACTCAGTGGCCCAATAATAGCCGCGACACCCCAGACGCTGGAAAGCCATCCCTGCACGTGGGCACGTTCGCGCGGGGAGTAGATGTCGGCCACAATGGTGCTGGTGAGCGGCATAATCGCGCCTGCCCCCAGCCCCTGAAACGCGCGAAACAGAATTAACCACGTCATGGTATGCGCAAAACCGCACAATACCGAGCCGATCAGGAACAGCGAAACGCCAATGAAAAAGAGTCGTTTACGCCCCCACATATCAGCAAGCCGACCATACAGTGGCACGCTCACCGCCTGAGTCAGCAAATAGATAGAGAAGACCCAGCCAAACTGCGAGAAACCGCCGAGTTCAGCAATAATGGTCGGCATCGCGGTCGCCACAATGGTGACTTCAATCGCGGCCATAAACATGGCGAGCATGCAGGCGATAAGGATCCAGTGGCGATGTTCCGTGTTCAATTCTGCAGTTTCAGTCATACGTCTCCCTTTTTCTCTCAAGGCTAGCTGATTTTCCATCAGACGAGTTTCCTCTGCGTGCGCCCATTATGTGACAATGTCACATAATTCGATGAATTTTTTTTATTGTCAGATGATGCCTTACTTCATGCGGGTTAAGAAGGTTTTAACCGCTCTTCTATCTGTCTGATTTTGCCGTGAAAACTGGCGCAATACGCTAAGCATTGCTATAGCTTTTAACAGCACTTTCCAGTTATTCGCTGGAAAAGCACCATCTAACAGTCATTTTATCTGCAATTTATTAACGTGAAGGATTTTCGTATGTGGTTTGTTCTCCACTACGCCTTCAACCGTGAAATGACATAACAAGATCGAACAATTTGTCGAATCAGGGAGACTTTCGCATGCAAAATGCATCGCTCGTTAGTAGAGCCGGGCTGGCACTACTGGCCATCGTCGCGGTGATTGCCCTGCTGGTTTGGGGAATCGGGTTGAATACGTTGCGCGACCGGCAAGAAGACTTAATTTATCTGGGTCAGCAGCATCTGTTTTTAGTGTTTTGGTCAATGTTTTTCGCCCTGCTGATTGGCATTCCGAGCGGGGTTTTGCTCAGCCGCCCGTTTGCTCGTCGTTGGGCTGAATATGTGATGCAGATCTTTAACGTCGGGAATACCTTGCCGCCGCTGGCTGTTCTCGCACTGGCCATGGTCATTGTCGGGATTGGCGATCGGCCTGCGTTAATCGCCCTGTTCCTCGCCTCATTGTTACCTATCGTGCGTAATACCTATTCCGGATTAAGCGCCGTACCGCCGTCACTGATTGAAGCTGCCAACGGCACCGGCATGACCAAATTCCAGCGTTTACGTCAGGTAGAAATTCCCAATGCCTTGCCAGTGATTCTGGCGGGTGTGCGCATTGCGACCGCCATCAATGTCGGTACGGCACCGCTGGCCTTCCTGATTGGTGCCAGCAGTTTTGGCGAACTGATTTTCCCCGGCATTTACCTCAATGACTTCCCTACGTTGATCCTCGGCGCCGTGGCCACCGCCCTGTTTGCGTTGATCCTCGATTTGCTGCTGGCAGCATTGGGTCGTTTCCTCAGCCCGCACTCTGCGGCTTAACACAAGGAGCTAAGTGATGGGTAAAACGCATAACTTAACGCGCTGGGTGAAACACACCGCGCTGGCACTGGCCGCCACACTGGCCATCAGCCAATCCGCCGCCGCGGCAACACCGATTGTGATGGCAACCAAGAGCTTTACCGAACAGCATATTTTATCTGCCATGACCGTGCTCTGGCTGCAAAAGAAAGGTTTTCAGGTGGTCCCTAAGACCAATATCGCCACCACGATTGGTCGTAATGCGATGATCAACAAGCAAATCGATATGACCTGGGAGTACACCGGTACCTCGCTGATCATCTTTAACCACATCAACAAACCGATGTCATCTGAAGAGGCTTATAAAACCGTTAAACAACTCGATGCCAAACTGGGCCTGGTGTGGCTCGATCCCGCGCCAATGAACAACACTTATGCATTTGCCATGCAGCGTGCACGCGCCGATAAAGAAGGCATCAGCACCATGTCACAGCTCGTTGCCAAACTGGAACAGGTGCGCAAAACCGACCCCGACCACAACTGGAAACTCGGGCTCGACTTAGAGTTCTCCGGCCGTTCCGATGGCCTGAAGCCGTTGCAGAAAGCCTACGACATGCCGCTAGATCGCCCGCAGATTCGCCAGATGGACCCGGGATTGGTGTACAACGCGGTACGTGATGGTTTTGTCGATGCGGGCTTGATTTATACCACCGATGGCCGAGTAAAAGGCTTTGAACTCAAGGTGCTGGAAGATGATAAGCATTTCTTCCCAAGTTACAACGTCACGCCAGTCGTACGTCTGGATGTGTTGAAAAGCCATCCGGGGCTGGATGCGGCCCTCAATCAACTCTCACCGCTGATCACCGACGAAGCGATCACCGAGATGAACAAACGTGTTGATATCGATCATCAGTCACCGCAGCAGGTGGCGCGTGATTTCCTGCAATCGAAAAACATGCTGTAAGGAGGCGTCATGGAGACTTTGCATTACATCATGAGTAACTGGCACACCCTGATGGCCTTAACCTGGCAGCATACCTGGCTGGTGCTGGTTGCAGTGGGATTCGCCATCATTGTTGGCGTGCCATTGGGCATTTTGATTGTGCGCTTTAAATGGCTGGCGACGCCAGTGCTCGGTATCGCCACCATCGTACTGACGATTCCAACCATCGCGCTGTTTGGTCTGATGATTCCGCTGTTTTCCATGATCGGTCAGGGTATTGGTGCGCTGCCCGCTATCTGCGCGGTATTCCTTTACTCCCTACTGCCGATTGTGCGTAACACCCACACCGCACTGGAAAACCTGTCGCCAGGGCTGCGTGAAGCCGGTCGCGGCATAGGCATGACTTTCTGGCAGCGCCTGCGCTGGGTCGAAATTCCGATGGCGCTGCCGGTAATCTTCGGCGGTATCCGTACTGCGGTTGTCATGAACGTTGGCGTAATGGCGATTGCCGCAGTCATCGGCGCAGGTGGATTGGGATTACAACTGCTGGATGGCATCAGCGGCAGTGATGTGCGCATGCTGATTGCCGGTGCATTAATGATTTGTTTATTAGCGATTGTGCTTGATTGGCTACTGCACCGTTTGCAGTCGGCGCTGACTCCTAAGGGGATTCGATAATGATAAAACTGGAAAACCTGACGAAAACCTTTACACAAAAAAACGGCACCGCCTTCAACGCCGTGGACAACGTCAGCCTGGAAGTACCTGCCGGAGAGATGTGCGTGCTGCTCGGCCCTTCCGGCTGTGGCAAAACCACCACGCTGAAAATGATTAACCGTCTGATCCCAGCCAGCAGCGGAAAGATTTTGATCAACGGTGAAGACACCAGCGGACAAGATACTGTGACGCTGCGCCGAAATATCGGCTACGTAATTCAGCAGATTGGTCTGTTCCCCAACATGACCATCGAAGAAAACATTACCGTGGTGCCGCGCATGCTGGGCTGGGATAAAAAGCGCTGCCGCGAACGTGCTACCGAGTTAATGAGCATGGTGGCGCTCGATCCCAGCAAATTCCTGAATCGCTATCCACGAGAAATGTCCGGCGGTCAGCAGCAGCGTATCGGCGTGATCCGCGCGCTGGCTGCTGATCCACCGGTACTGCTGATGGATGAACCGTTTGGTGCTGTCGACCCAATCAACCGTGAAGTGATTCAGAATGAGTTTCTCGAAATGCAGCGCCAGTTGAAGAAAACCGTAATGCTGGTAAGCCATGATATTGATGAAGCACTCAAACTGGGTGACCGCATCGCGGTGTTTGGACAGGGCAAAATCGTACAGTGCGCTAGCCCCGACGAGCTGTTGGCAAAACCGGCCAATGATTTTGTCGGCTCTTTTGTTGGACAGGACCGCACGCTGAAACGCCTGCTGCTGGTGCAGGCGGGCGACGTCACCGATCAACAGCCAACTATCACCGTGCAGCGCAGCACGCCGTTGCAGGAGGCGTTCGCCACCATGGATGACAACGACATGCGATCGGTCACCGTGGTAGATAATGATGGCAAGCCGCTGGGATTTGTGAAGCGTCGCGAAGCACGTAATGCTGCCGGACGCTGCGAGGAGATGCTGCATACCTTCAAAGTGACGGGTAAGGCTGAAGAGAATCTGCGCGTGGTGCTATCCAAGCTGTATGAGCACAACACCGTCTGGATGCCGATCGTCGATGAGGAAGGACGCTACAGCGGTGAGATTTCGCAAGACTATATCGCGGATTATCTCAGCTCAGGACGTACGCGCCGCAGACTGAATCCTTAACAAGACGCACAGCAGCCTGAATCCAGACAAACCGCACAACAGCTAAAGCGTTGGAAGAGGCGGCAGAGGAGTAAAGCGTCCTGCGCCAGGGATGGCGCGGGCCGAGCCCCAGGGATGGTTTATGGCGTCTTTACGATCTGCCGCCTCTTCCGACGTACGCACCAACTCACAGTCAGTGGTTTAGATCCCCAACTCTTCCGACGTACGCACCGACTTACAGCCAGTGGTTTAAATCCCCACCTCTTCCGACGTACGCACAAACTCACAGCCAGCGGTTTAGCTCCCCAACTCTCCCAACGCAACCACAGACTCAAATCAGTGATTTTCCTCCACCGCACCGATAACCCGCTCATCACCCCGCTCCGATGGCAGCACGATATTCAACAGCATCGCCAGAATGCCCCCCGTGGTCACCGCATGACCAAACAAATTACTCACCAACGGTGGCAACTGCTTCAACACCTCGGGTACCGCTTCCACACCCAAGCCAATACCAAAGGACACCGCGACGATCAACATCTCACGGCGTCCCAACGGGGATTGCGTCATCACCCGAATGCCTGCCGCCACCACACTGCCAAACATCACCAGTGTGGCGCCGCCAAGTACCGGCGCAGGGATTTGCTGCAGCGCATTGCCGATCACCGGAAACACCCCTAACAGCAACAGCATCACACCAATCACCATGCCAACATAACGGCTGGCCACGCCGGTCATCTGAATCACACCGTTATTCTGCGCAAAGGTAGTATTAGGGAATGCCGAAAACATCGCGGCGAACAGACAGCTAATCCCATCAGCCAAAATGCCACCCTGCAAACGACGTTGAAAACCGTCGCCCTCAATGGGTTGCTGCGAAATCAGGCAATTCGCCGTCAAATCCCCTACCGCCTCAATCACGCAAATCACCGATACCAGCGCAATCGGCACGAAAATGCTCCAGCTAAAATCGAAACCAAAGCGGAAAAATGAAGGCAAAACCAGCAAGTGGCTGGACATCATCGGTTTGATGGGCAGATGGCCGGTCAGTGCCGCCGCCAGACAGCCCACGGCGATACCTGCTACCACCGCAACAAGGCGCATCCAGCGATTCTGGGAACGGTTAAGCACAATAATCACCAGCAGCGTCAGCGCGCCCAGCGCCAGATTTCCTGGCGCACCAAAGTCAGTGGCGTTATGGCCGCCAGCCCAATCGGTGATGCTCACTTTAATCAGGCTGATGCCGATCAAGGTAATCACCGTGCCGGTCACCACCGGCGTCAGCACTTTCCGCAACGGCGCTACGCAACGGCTGATCAACATGGGGATAAACGCGGCCACAAAGTTACAGCCCATGATCATCGCCATGATTGCTTCCGGTGAACCGCCCTGCGCTTTCACCATCAAACCGCCAGATAAGATGACGCCGAGAAAAGCAAAGCTGGTGCCTTGCAGGCAAATCATGCCCGCCCCAATCCCCATAAAGCGACGCGCCTGCAGAAATGTCCCTAAACCGGAAACCAGCAAAGACATGCTGATCAGATACGGAATGTAAGTCTGCAATCCGAGGATTGAGCCAATAATCAGTGGCGGTGTAATGATCCCTACCACGCTGGCAAGGACGTGCTGCAACGCAGCGAAAAAGGCGGGAACAGGACCAATACGGGCATCAAGCCCATACAATAAACCTTTAGGGGAGTGCGACATGTGTGTGCTCCGGCAGAATATTCATCAGCATGGCTGATGCATGATTCACGCCATTGGCACTCACATTGAGTAAAAAATTTATAACCGCATGATTATAAGCTGATTTAAGCAGAGCGATCTCGGATGCTGAACCCGAAACCTTAGATTCAGCCACCGATCATTTGCATCACTTCGTTTCATCAGGCCGCAGGCTGTGCACTATCAACGTGCATTAATGCCTCATCCAGCAGGGAAATGTTCAGATAACCACTCAGCTCACGCTGCTCGGCACGCGGCAGATAAGGCAACTCACCGAGCAGCGGTGCGCCTAGCTTTTCACGCAGAACATCAATGATTTCAGCGTAATGAGCCAATCCTGGGTTAATCCGGTTGGCGACCCAGCCCACCAAAGACAGCCCATCACGAGCAACGGCATCAGCGGTCAGTAAAGCATGACTAATGCAACCTTCCTTAATGCCCACCACCATGACGACCGGCAGTTGTTCCTGTTGAACCCAACTGGACAACGGCTGCAGATCATTCATCAGACTGCGCCAGCCGCCAGTTCCCTCCACCACCACCCGCGCGGCGCGGCTTTGTAACTGCTCAAGGCTGCGGCTCAGCAACGGATAATCCATTCGCACGGATGCGCTGGTGCTGATTTCATCTTCTTCCAGGGTGATGGGATTCACCGCCTGGTAAGGCAGTTCAAGCCCCGATGCCTGCTGCAGCAGCAAAGCATCTTTATTACGCAATCCGTCTGGCGTGTGCTGTGCACTTTTAGCAACAGGTTTGTAGCCTGCTGCACAGAGACCCGCTTTGGCGAAACACTGCAGAAGCGCGCGTGACACGACGGTTTTACCCACCGCAGTGTCGGTACCGGTGACAAAGATTGTTTTCACCTTATTCCTCCTTCGTTGAAGCGATGTGTAACCTGCGAAGAAGGCAGTTTAAGGAAATGTCTCGGATGGCAGATTGCGTTAGCGCAAACTTAAGGCGAGCAGTGATTAGCCTTGCAACAGTTTTACCAGCAAATGGCCGCTATAAAGTGAGTCTTTGATCAGCGCGGCGGCACCAAAAGTGCCCGGATCGCTAAAGCTGGTAGGGGCGAGTTGGATCTCATGACTGTATGCGGGTAACGCCTGCTGACGAATGGTGCTGCTAACGGCAGGAAACAGCACCTCAGCGGCTTGATTAAGCGGAGAACCAATCAGGATTTGTTGGGGATTGAAGATATTCACCATCATTGCCAACATGCGACCAATGTGGTGGCCGACACCGGCAATCACATCACGCGCCAGTCGATCGCCCTGCTGCGCGGCTGCGCATAAACTGGCGATGGTTAGCGGTTCCCGATGCAGCAAACTGTCGGGTTGCGAAGATAAACGCTGGGCCGCCAGCTGCAATAAACTGCCTGTGCTGGCCACGGTTTCCAGACAGCCATGATTACCGCAGTAACACTGCTGGCCGTAAGGATCGATCTGCGTATGCCCAATTTCTACCAGCGCACGACCTCGTTTGTGCAAAAGCTGGCCCCCGCTGATCACACCCGCACCAACCGTTTCATCAATCACTATTTGAATAACATCCTGCGCACCGCGCGAAGCACCGAACAGCGCTTCGGCCAGCGTCCAGGCGGAGATGTCATGTTGCACAAATACCGGTAAACCCGTGAGCGAGGAAAGTGTTTCACCTAACGGCATTTCCTGCACGTCATAGCCCGGCATGCGATGCACCACACCCGATGCCGCGTTAATTAAACCGGGTAAGGTGATGGCAATCGCGGTAAGACGCTCAAGTTTGTTCTGATGGCGGACGAAGAAGTCATTAACCATTTGCTGCAGCGTTTGCAGCAGCGGCTGGTCAGCGCTGGCAGGCAGTGGCAGTCGATCTTCCTGCAAAGCACGGCTGCTCAGATCGCGCAGCGTTAACGTGATATGTCCCGGTTGAATACGGATGGCAAGATAGTGCCAGGCGAGGGTATCAAGAATCAAACCAATGGCCGGACGGCCACGGCTGCCTGGATCCTGGAACTCGGTTTCCTGCACCAGATGCGCATCGAGCATTTCACGCACAATTTTGGTGATGCTGGCGGGTGCCAGCTGGGCACGTTTAGAAAGCTCAATACGCGAAATCGGGCCGTAAAGGTCAATCAGTCGGTAAACCACACCTGCGTTGGTCTGTTTTATTTGGTCAATGTGGCCAGGCTGACTGTCCAGATTCACGCCCTGCTCCCGGATATTTTCGCGCTTCTAAATAAACAGCAGCTATGGTGATGCAGATTGGCAGGCAGCGTCAAATATTTGATTAGAAATGTGATTTATCGCACATAAAGATCGGGCCATTGATCATCAGACGATTTAAATTTCGGCATTCTGCATCATCAATTGCATCATATTGTGCATTTGCGCAGTGGGTTGCCGCGTGGCTGACCAGACCAGCCAGACTTCAGAAATGGCATCGTGCTCCTGCAGGGGAATCCACACCACATCAGCCAGTCGCGCACGCCGGAAAGAAGCCGGTAATATGGACACTCCTAATCCGGTAGCAACGAGACCGAGAATCGTCATCGCTTCGCCCACTTCCTGTGTAATAAACGGTTTGATTTGATAACGGTGCAACAGCGCCAGTGTTTCCCCGTACAGCGCGGTCCCCCCCTGTGGATCAAAAAACACGAAGGGCTCGTTGGCCAGTGCCTGAATAGAGATCGTTTCGGCATCCGCTAGCGGATGTGCCCAGTGCACCAGCGCGCACAACGGCTCGCGCAACAGCACCCGATGCTGTAAATCGCTTGGCAACGGTGTGTTGCGCATCACCCCCAAATCCAGCCGACCTTCGTGCAGCGGTGCTAACTGCTGACGCGTGTTATTTTCCTGCATCGAAATATGCACTTCCGGCCAACGCTGACGAAATTGATACAGCGCGTCCGAAACCAGGCCGGTGAAGGGTGCGGAAGAGGTGAAACCAATACGCAGCTCGCCTTCCTGTCCACTGTGCACACGCGCTGCCCTACTGGCGGCTTGTTCAACCTGCAGCAAAATGACGCGCGCATCCTGTAAAAACAACTGACCGGCAGGTGTGATCTGCACGCTGCGATTAGTGCGGGTAAACAGCTGTGCGCCAATCTCATGCTCCAGCTGCTGAATCTGTTGACTGAGCGGCGGTTGGGAGATATTCAGCCGCTGCGCCGCGCGGCCAAAGTGCAGCTCTTCCGCAACGGCGATGAAATACCGCAGATGGCGCAACTCAATATTCATACTTTAAACGTCTCATTTGAGATTATTAATATATTGTACAACCTATTCCCATTTTCCTACAGTAATCAGACCGTTTCTTATCTAAGGATATTCCGTGAGTCGCTCTTCCCAGGCAGTGACAATTCGTGAAGACGATTTGTCCGCTAAGCCTGATTCAACCGTAGCCTCCTCCGAATGGATTGAACGTGGATCGCCGCAGTTTATGCGCGTCACGCTGGCATTATTTTCCGCTGGATTGGCCACCTTCGCGCTGCTGTATTGTGTGCAGCCAATTCTGCCCGTGTTGTCACAGCAGTTTGGCGTCTCTCCCGCTGAGAGCAGTATTTCATTGTCACTCTCAACGGGTTTGATGGCGCTGGGCTTGCTGGTGACCGGCCCGCTCTCCGATGCCATCGGGCGTAAGTCGGTGATGGTCACTGCCTTAATGCTCGCCGCCATTTGCACGTTGATTTCGGCCACCATGACCAGTTGGCAAGGCATTTTGATGATGCGTGCACTGATTGGGTTGTCTCTCAGCGGTGTGGCAGCGGTCGGGATGACTTATTTAAGTGAAGAGATTCATCCCCGCGTTATTGCCTTCTCGATGGGGCTGTACATCAGCGGCAATTCTATTGGCGGCATGAGCGGACGCTTGCTCACCGGGGTGCTGACCGATTTCTTCTCATGGCGTGTAGCCATTGGGGTGATCGGTTGCTTCTCGCTAGCAGGCGCACTAATGTTCTGGAAGATTCTGCCGGCATCACGTCATTTCCGTCCCGCTTCGTTGCGACCGCGCAGTTTACTTATCAATTTCCGCCTGCACTGGCGCGACAAGGGTTTGCCGTTCCTGTTTGCAGAAGGTTTCCTGCTGATGGGCGCGTTTGTGACGCTGTTTAATTACATTGGCTACCGTTTGTTGAGCGCACCCTGGTCGCTAAGCCAGGCGGTGGTGGGTCTGCTGTCGGTGGTTTATCTGACCGGCTCGTGGAGTTCTCCTAAAGCAGGCGCGATGACCAGCCGCTTTGGCCGTGGTCCGGTAATGATTGGCGCCACCGCCATTATGCTGGTTGGGTTATTGCTCACCGCATTTGATTCACTCTGGCTGATACTGCCCGGCATGATGCTGTTTACAGCGGGCTTTTTTGCCGCGCACTCCGTTGCCAGCGGTTGGATTGGTCCACGCGCACGCCGCGCCAAAGGCCAGGCATCGTCACTTTATTTATTCAGCTACTACGTGGGTTCCAGCGTGGCGGGCACGTTAGGCGGTGTGTTCTGGCACAGCTATGGCTGGACGGGCGTGACGCTGTTCATCAGTGTGTTGCTGTTGCTGGCCTTATTCGTCGGCTGGCGTTTACAGTGCCGAAAACTGTAATACCTTTCATCTAAACGACGGGGCCGCTGCGCCCCGCTTCTCGCTTAAGCCGTCAGAATCGCGCTTTCAAATAGTCCCACTTAAAACAAAACGACAATTCGTCGCTATAATCCATTTTATTCCAACAATAGTTAGATTTTCTTTTTTCACAGCAATGAGGACGTTAGATGCAACTCTATTATTACGTCGATAAGCATGCAGGCTATAACGACAACCATGTGGTACATGCAACAGGCTGCCCGTTCCTCCCTTCCGATGGTGCACGGCGCTTTCTCGGGACTTTCTACACCGCCACGGCCGCCATTCAACAAGCCCGTAAATTCTATTCCAATGCGATGGGATGCGAGCATTGTTGCCCGGTGGCGGTAAAAAAAAGCCTGACCACTCAGCATAGCGTGGCGCTAAAACACATGGTGCAACTCTGATAATGCTGGTCTGACAATCGCGTAGCGCTTAAGGCGTGTTGTTAAGTACGGCTGTCACATCGTTCTCATACAGAAATAGCCGACTTCCTCATCACGGAATCATAAAGCGCTACGCTTTGATTGTTCTTGCCTGCGTTCACCCCTTAGCCAAAAAGCAAGAATTGATAATAACCCCAGGCTATTAACCAGGTCTTCTGCGATAAAAAATATTCAGGAATAAAAACGGTCTATATGGTTTTCATCCGCTCATTAATGCTCCACAATAGCCCCAATTTGTGATGCAGGTCACTTAACCGGGCTCGTTTCGCCCCCTCACTCGCTGTCAGATCGATTTGAACCCCATGCAACCAACTACCGTCTCACGTAAAACAGCCTGGCTACGCGTTGTGCTGCTGGCGATTGCCGCCTTTGTCTTTAATACCACTGAATTTGTACCTGTTGGCCTGTTGTCGGATATAGCGGCGAGCTACGCCATGAAGACCGCTGATGTCGGTATTATGCTGACCATTTATGCATGGGTCGTTGCGCTGTTATCCCTGCCGTTAATGCTACTGACGCGGAATATAGAACGCCGTCTGCTGCTGTCGATGTTGTTCATTCTGTTTATCGCCAGCCATGTGCTTTCGTCCGTGGCATGGGATTTCACCTCGCTGGTGATTTCGCGCATCGGCATCGCACTGGCGCACGCGGTATTCTGGTCGATTACTGCTTCACTGGCGATTCGTGTTGCTCCGGCTGGCAAAAAAACCCAGGCGTTGAGTATGCTGGCAACCGGTACGGCATTGGCGATGGTGTTGGGCGTGCCTATTGGCCGAATCGTTGGGCAATACCTCGGCTGGCGCACCACTTTCGGCATGATCGGCTTGTCAGCGTTGGTGCTGCTAATTTTGCTGGTGCGGATACTGCCACGTCTGCCGAGCGAGCACACAGGCTCACTGAGTAGCGTACCGATGCTGTTCCGCCGTCCGGCGTTAGTAGCAATGTATATTCTGGTGACGCTGGTGGTCACCGCGCACTACACCGCTTACAGCTACATCGAACCCTTTATGCAGGTGGTCGCGAATGCGGATGAGAACTTCACGACCTTACTGCTGTTGCTGTTCGGTTCAGCCGGGATTATCGGCAGCGTGCTGTTCAGTTCGCTGGGCAACAAATTCCCCTCAGCGATGTTACTCGCCGCGATTGGCATCATCACGTTGAGTATGGGGCTGTTGCTGTTTGCCGCCGTGCGCCCTGCAGCCATTTCGCTGCTGTGCATTTTCTGGGGCATGGCAATGATGATGATCGGCCTGGCGATGCAGGTTCGTGTGCTGTCACTGGCACCGGATGCCACCGATGTGGCGATGTCCTTGTTCTCAGGTATTTATAACATCGGGATTGGTGCGGGTGCCCTGTTGGGGAACCAGGTCAGCCTGCATATGAAAATGTCGGATGTGGGTAACGTGGGGGGGTTAATTGGACTGGTTGCGTTGTTCTGGTGTATCGCCATCTTCCGTCGGTATCCGCAACTCCGTTCAAACGGATAATCCGCTCATAACCAGGGGCCCACATCGGTGCGCCCCTGCGCCATTCTTCGCGCTTTGGTAATTAGTTATAAATTACCGCTGTGCCATTTAGCTTGTTGTTGCCAGAGGTCGAAGTGATGCGGAACGACTTTGCTCCGGCAGCACTCGCCTTCTCCGATAGCTGATTCTCCAGTGAAGTCAGGTTAGTGCTACCTGATGCACTGACCACACCAATTTGCTGCTGGTTCAATGGTGCCTGATTCACTAGTTCAGCAGCCATGCTACCAAACGCGATGGATGACAGTGCGACTGCGGCTAATAACATTTTGATGCTTTTCATGATCGTCTCTCTTATGCAGATGAAAGGGGTCGGCTGAATTAAGTTAACAACCGTTAATTAAATGCTAGCGCCGAACTGGGCATCTCGTCAATCATTTTATTAACGGTCATTATTTTATTAAGAAGAGGCGTGATTATGGGCTTTAGCGCCCTTTTTCACTTATCGATTTGAGTGTTGTGCCGCAGGTAAAGCACAAACGGGCAAAGTGAATGAGAGGGAATGTCGGCTGCGCTTGCATATTTAGTTAGCGATCGGTAATTTAATCACATGTTCTTCATGCAGTGAGGTGTCCCTATGACGCAAATGACCGACACGCTTAATCGCAAAACGCGTGGTCGCCCCAAAGTGTTTGATCGCAACGATGCGCTGGATAAAGCGTTAATGTTGTTTTGGGCACACGGTTATGAAGGCACCTCGCTGTCAGATTTGGTGAACGCGACGGGGGCGAAAGCGCCGACGCTTTACGCGGAGTTTGAGAATAAGGAAGGCTTGTTCCGCGCAGCAATGCAGCGCTACATCGATACCTTCAGCGCGCAGCGTAATCAGGTGCTTAAGGATGAAACACTCGATGTCAAAGCCGCGATTGAGGCCTATTTTCGTGCTACTGCAGCCTGTTTTACCGAGTGCGATAAGCCCGCTGGCTGTTTCTTTATCTGCACCTCCAGTGCGCTCTCTTCAGGCTCAGACGAGATTGCACAGATGCTGGCTAAGCAGCACCATGCACAGGAACGGGCTTTGCAGCAATTTCTGGATGTCCGGCAACAGCGTGGCGAATTGCCGCAGTGTGCCAACAGCGGTACGTTGGCCAGCTATCTGGCCTGCGTGTTGCAGGGCATGTCAGTGCGCGCCCGTGAAGGCGCAAGCCGTGACGATCTCGATGGAATAGTCGATACGCAGATGGCCATCTGGCCCGCTCTGGCAGGCTACTGCGCGTTGAACGCGTCATAGCCTGCTGACGATGTTTTATAACTTTGCAGTCAGGTGCGACCTCCAGGCCGCCCCTGACTTGCACCAAAGTGTAATGTTTGAAATCCTTAAGGCATAAAAAACATCGGTTTTAACACCTGGCTGATCGGGCTATTGTTCGCATTCGATGGCATCAAATCTTTCATCGATGCCCACCAACGCTGGCACACTTCCGTGTTCGCGACCGCCTCCCAACGTGCTTCCGACTCTATCTCCACGCTGGCGAATAACAAATTACGCTCCGCATCCAGCCAAATCGCATAGTTGTGCGCACCGTGAGTTTTCAACGTCTGTTCCAGCTCAGGCCAGATCGGTGAATGGCGACGCAGATATTCATCATGACAGTGCGCATGCACCTGCATCACAAAGGCTTTACGCAACATCACTGCGCTCCGCATCCAATGCCGCTTGCCACGGTTTGACGGCGAAGCGTTCTCCCAGTGCCACCAGCTGTTCGGTGGTGATGCTCTGGCGAATCCCACCCATCGACAAGGCTTTGACCACCACTTCTGAAGACTTCTCGGCCGTGTCGATCAGTCCAAAAGTTTCATCCAGATTCGGACCGGCACCGAAAATGCCGTGGAACGGCCACATCACCAGGCTGTGTGATGCCATGGCATCGGCAGTGGCTTGACCAATCTGATCGGTTCCCGGCACCATCCACGGCAGGATACCGACGCCATCCGGGAACACCACCAGACATTCGGTGCTGCCTTCCCATAGCAAGCGCGTGAAACGGGCGGAATCCAGATTCACTACGTAACTCAACGCCATAAAATTGGTGGCATGGCAGTGCATAATCACGCGGTCAGCCCCATTGGAAACCTGCTTGCGCACGCTATGCGACTGGAAATGCGCCGCCAGTTCCGAGGTCGGCAACCCGCCGTTGCTCAGACCCCAGTGGATTTTGTACGACAGCCCTTTGTCGTCCACCTGTAACAGCGCCAGACAGTCGGCGGGATCAAGTTGAACGTTACGGAAGAATTTGCCAGAACCGGTGACCAGGAACCAATCATTGGCCAGCGCCGGCGCCGGTTGGGTTAACTCAATACAGCGCGGTTCGGCATAAAAATCAGCTGACCAGGCCTGCGCTTCCTCCGGCAGCAAACGCAGGCTGACATTGCCACCATTGCGCTCATCCCAGCCTTTCAGCCACATATCACTGGTCGCCTTCACCATGTTCTGAACGAATGAAGAAGAGAGAATATTTTGCATGGTAGATCCCTTATCGTAGACGCAATGTTTGTTGTTCATAATGACGCACTTCGCTCAGCCAGCTGGCATCGGCGGGCACATCATGTCGCAGACACCAGGCTTCCCAGACCGCCTGCCATGGCAGAGATTTCTGCTCTTCCAGCAGTGCCAGACGCGCGGTGTAGTCCCCTTCCTGCTCACATTTTCGCAGCTGATCGCTGGGTTCCAGCAGTGCGCGCAGCAGCGCTTTTTTGGCGTTGCGGGTGCCAATCACCCAGGCTGCGATGCGGTTAATCGAGGCGTCAAAGAAGTCCAGGCCGATATGCACTTTGTCGAACAGTTTGTGGCGGGCGATCTCAGTGGCGATGGCCTGCGTTTCATCATCGAGCAGCACCACGTGATCGCTATCCCAGCGTACAGGGCGGCTGACATGTAACAGCAGGCGCGGCACGTACAGCATGGCGGTGGAAATCTTGTCGGAGATCACTTCGGTAGGATGGAAATGTCCGGCGTCTAACGTCAGCGCCGTTTGACGGCTGGCGGCATAGCCGAGGCAAAACTCGTTGGAGCCCACGGTGTAACTCTCCGCGCCGATACCAAACAGTTTGCTTTCCACCGCATCGATATGATGACGCGGGTCGAGCTTCTCGCTGATGACTTCATCCAGCGCGCTGGCCAGACGCTCGCGCGGTGCCAGACGATCGATGGTGAGATCTTTCATGCCATCAGGCACCCAGATGTTCATCACCGATGGGGTTCCCAGCTGTTCACCAAAGTGCGCTGAAATACGGCGGCTGGCTTTGCAGTGGTCGATCCAGAACTGGCGAATCCCTTTATCAGCATGGGAAAGCGTAAAGCCGTCGGCGCTCAGCGGGTGTGAGAAGCAGCTGGGGTTAAAATCCAGTCCTAATTTGTTGGATTTCGCCCACTCTACCCAGCCGCTAAAGTGCTTCGGCTCAATGGCATCGCGTTCAACTGGCGAATCGCTTTCCAGATAAATGGCGTGGAGGTTGAGGCGTTTAGTGCCGGGGATCAGCGACATGGCTTTTTCTATGTCCGCACGCAGCTCATCCGCGTTGCGAGCGCGTCCCGGATAATTGCCGGTGGCCTGAATACCGCCCGTCAGTTCGCCATTCGGGTTTTCAAAGCCACGAACATCATCCCCCTGCCAGCAGTGCATCGACACCGGGATGCCATCCAGTTGGGTCATTACCTGGTCCACATCAATACCCAACGCCGCGTAGCGTTGTTTCGCCAGTTCAAAGGCTTGTTCAATCAGCTTTGTCATATGCAAGTTCCTTAGCAGGTTGGCTCAGTGCCGCAAAGCGTGCCTGGTGGGCAGCAAAGATGCTGGCGTTCTGAGGTGCAAACGTTTCTAACGGGAAATTTTTATCGATGCAGCGACGCAATTCGGCCACATCACGCAGTTCACCCAACGCCATCAGCTGGCAGCCGACATTACCCAGCGTTGAGGCTTCAATGGGGCCGGCCAGTACGGGCATTTCGCAGGCATCGGCACAGAGTTGGTTCAGTAATGGGTTCTGACTGCCGCCGCCGACCACATGCAGTTGGCGAATGGGGCTATCGCGCAGGGTGCCCAGTTCGCCTATCACCTGGCGATACAGCAGCGCCAGGCTGTCGAAAATGGTGCGTGCCAGCGCTGCAGGGCTTTGTGGAATCGGCATATGCTGCTCAGCGCAGGCATCCTGAATCTCCTGCACCATGCTGGCGGGATTAATAAAACGCGTATGATTAGGATTGATCAGGGCACGACAGGCGGATTCATTTTTTGCTTCGTCAATCAATGCGCAGAGATCTGAGATGTGCAATTCGCTGCATACGCGCTGTAATAGCCACAGTCCCATGATGTTCTTCAACACCCGATAGCCTTCCGCGCCACCTTCGTTGGTGATATTGGCGTCGAGCGACGTGCGGTTGACGCAGGGTTGCAGACTTTCTATGCCCATTAACGACCAGGTGCCAGAACTGAGATAAGCGGCATCATCCTGCATCAGCGGCGTGGCCAATACCGCGCTGGCGGTATCGTGGGTGGCGACGGCCACCACCGGGATCTTTTTACCACTGACGTTAACCCAGTTGCCCACGGTGTTGCCCGGCGCAGTCGGTTTGCCAAACCAGTCGGCATCAATCCCCGCCCACGCCAGCAACTCGCGATCCCACTCGCCGGTGTCAATGTTGAGCAGCTGCGTGGTGGTGGCGTTGGTGTACTCCCAGTTCATATTGCCGGTCAGACGGTAATGCAGATAATCCGGGATCATCAGCGCATGTTTGACCTGTGCCTGCCAGTCCGGTTGTTGCTGGTGCAGCGCACGCATCTGATACAGGGTATTGAAGGGCAGAAACTGGATACCTGTGCGCTGGTAAATGGCGGCTTTGCCCAGCTCATTGATCGCTTGCGCCATCAATCCATCGGTGCGCGAGTCACGATAACTGACCGTTTCGCCCACCCGTTCGCCGTTGGCATCCAGCAGCACCAGATCCACGCCCCAGGTATCAATGCCGATGCTGTCCGGCACGATGCCCTCATCATCTAACTGCGCCAGCCCTGCGCGAATCGCCTGCTCCAGACTGTCGAGATCCCAGCAGTCATAACCGGTGCGACGAACACGCTGGTTGGCAAAACGGCACACTTCACGCAGGGTGATGCGCTGGTTAGCAGAGGTCCATTGTGCGAGCATCACGCGCCCGCTGGATGCGCCTAAATCAATGGCAACAATGTTACGCATACTCATGGCGTTTCTTCCTGTGATGAGATGGCTTTAGCGTATGAATACTGGCGCTTTGCCACCTTCCCCTTACTGCCAGCGCGTGATAGTCGATGGCAGGCTGGCAAAGATGATCGTGAGAAAGCTCACAGAACCGGGGAACAACAGAGTTGTGAGCTTTACCGCAATTCCATCAATCACTTGGCCGATCTTGAATAATTCGCCATTTTCCTGCGCTGTGCGGTTTAAATTTCAAGGTAAGGTGCACAGCGCCTGCGTAGACTCGGTTACAAAATTGTTAATCGAGAGGCGCATCATGACCGTTCTGCACAGTGCTGATTTCTTTCCGGAAGGAAACTACGCGATTGCTATTGAGCCGCGCGTGCCGCAGCAGGCCTTTCCCGAGCATCATCATGATTTCCACGAAATCGTGCTGGTTGAGCAAGGTTCCGGTATTCACGTGTTTAACGGCCAGCCGCAGACCCTGTGCGCCGGTTGCGTGTGCTTTGTACGCGATCACGATCGCCATCTGTATGAACAAACCGAGAATTTGTGCCTGACCAATGTGCTGTACCGCAGCCCGGCAGCGTTTCGTTTTCTCTCTGGTTTACAGTCATTGCTGCCCGGTGATGAAAACGGCAACTATCTGTCGCACTGGCGTATCAATCACAAGGTGATGGCGCAGGCGCTGCAGATTGTGACGCAGATGAAACAGCAGGAGGTCTGGTCGCTGGAGCGACAGGCGCATCAGGAGCAGCTGTTTTTGCAACTGCTGGTGCTGCTGCGCGAGGCGGGTCACAACGATCAGGCGCAGGATCAGGAAGCGCGTCTGCATCGGTTGCTTGACTGGCTCAATGAGCACTACAGTGAAGATATTGAATGGGATGCGCTGGCCGATCGCTTCTCGCTTTCGCTGCGCACCCTGCATCGCCAGATGAAGCAGCAAACCGGCAATACGCCGCAGCGCTACCTGAATCGTCTGCGATTATTGCAGGCCCGGCATCTACTGCGCCATAGTGATATGCGCATAACGGACATCGCCTATCAGTGCGGATTTGGTGACAGCAACCACTTCTCCACGCTGTTTCGGCGGGAATTTGGCTGCGCGCCCCGAGCGGAGCGCCAGCAGATGATGTAACTGGAGTGGTTCCCATGTCGCTGATTTTGACGCGCGAAGACTATTTCCCGGCCACCAATTTGCCGATTGCGGTGGCCGAACGCATGCCTCAACCCTCCTTCCCCCCGCATCGTCATGAATTCAGTGAAATTGTGATCGTCTGGCGCGGCAACGGCTTGCACGTGCTCAACGAACGCCCGTGGTTGATTACCTGCGGCGATGTGTTCTATATCCGCGACAACGATTGCCACAGCTATGACAGCGTCAACGATTTGGCGCTGGATAACATTCTTTACTGCCGCGATCGCTTTCGTCTGAGTCTGGACTGGAGCCAACTGCTGCCCCCGCAGGACGATGATGCACCCAGCTGCTGGCGCTTAACCACGCGCGGCATGGCGCTGGCGCGTGGCGTGATCAGCCAGCTGGAGCGGGAGAGCCGTAAAAGCGATTCGTTGTCGATCCAGCTCTCTGAAGCCCTGTTTCTGCAGCTGGCACTGATCTTGCGTCGGCATGGTTATGCCGCCGACCGTCCATGGGCGCTGCCGGAGGGTGAACAGCTTGATTTACTGATGTCTGCCTTACAGGGTGCACTGCACCGCCCATTCGACCTGGCCCATTTTTGCCAGCAAAATGAATTAAATGAGCGTGCACTGAAGCAGCTGTTTCGTCAGCAAACCGGCATGACGGTGGGCCACTATTTACGGCAGCTGCAACTGTGCCAGGCAAAATATTTGTTACGCACGCAGGATTGTTTAATCAGTGAAGTGGCCGCTCGCTGCGGCTTTGATGACAGCAATTACTTCTCGGTGGTGTTTACGCGGGATACCGGTTTGACACCCAGCGCCTGGCGCCAGCGTTTTCTTCCTCAGCACGCCTCACTGAGCGACAAAATAAAAGCCTGACGCACCTTGCCGCGCGTCAGGCTTGTTCTAAAGCGGCCAATTCATTAGCCGTTGGCCATGCCCAATCCGACGATGTTGGCGGCAATGATGATCACCACGCAACCCAGCGACAGCACGCGAACCGGACGCTGCCCCACCGCTTTCCACTCTTTCAGCACCAGACCCACCAAACCACCGCACAGCACATACAGGCTCATGTGCAGCATCCAGCTGACAAAGTCGTATTGCGGAGGGATTTTCGCGTGGCCCCAGGCATAGAAGAAGAACTGCAGATACCACATGGTGCCGCCGAGCACGGCGAAGGCCACGTTAGCGATCAGCATCGGTTTCGCCACTGAGAAGTCACGGCGCACCGACAGTTCAGGTTTGATCGCCAGACGGATAAAGCAATAGGCCAGGTTGACCAGCGCACCGCCGCCCATGATCACCACATAACTTGGCAATGCCACGTACAGCGGGTTGATACCCAGATTGGCAGCAGCTTCATGCATCGGTTTTGCCGCATCCATCGCGAACGACATCCCGGCGGAGAAGATGCCGCACAACACCGCCAACACCAGTCCTTTCTTGAGATTAAACTCTTCCGCATTGATGCCAAGCGCACGCTCTTTCAACAAACCGGCACGCGAAACGATCGCCACACCCACCAACGCCACCAGCACACCCAGCAGCGTCATACGTCCGCCTGGCGAGCTGAACAGCTCAACAAAGCGTCCCTGCAACAGCGGCGTCATCAAGGTGCCCACCACGAGGGTGATACCAATGGCAATACCAATGCCCATCGACATGCCGAGATAACGCATGGTCAGGCCATAGTTAATATTTCCGACGCCCCACATGGCACCAAACAGAAACACTGGCAGCAGTTGCGAGAAGCTAAAACTGCCGTAATAGGCCCAGAAGTTGGGCAGCAGCACGGCGCTGACCGCCCATGGCAGAATCAGCCACGACATCACGCCGCCCACTGACCACATTGTTTCCCATGACCACTTTTTTACCTGCTTAAACGGAGCATAAAAACATGCGGCACTGGCGGCACCCACCAGATGCCATAAAATACCGGCAAGAATGGCACTGTTCATTGTTATTCCTTCGTAAGGTTGAGGCCCACAGGAAACCGATAGTTTCCCGATTAGCAGCAGTCTACGGTGCGCAGCTTTTCTTCAGCCTTTGGATGGCTGCCGGAAAGCGCGCGCTGCTGGCAAAATTCGGCGGGTCTTGAACATGAGGATCACAAAATCGCATTTGCAGGCAACATTCTGACTGATTTCTATAAGTGACTTATTATTGAGGATATTTTTTATTTTTGTTGTGTTGATCGACACAGTTTTTGACTGACTGCCAGCCTGCTGTTTAACATGGCAGTCACGCAAAGCCGCCCGATGAGCTTTCCCCGACGTGGCGAACTCCGTATAACGTTGGAAAAATCATCGCAACGAAGGAATGAGATGAATAGCAAAAGGTTGACGCTGCTGTTGTCGCAGCAGGTGAGCCGCGTGATGCTGGATGATATCCGCGCCATTGTGCCGCCCCAGGCGTTAAACGTGTTCATTAATGGATTGGATGAAGAACGTTACGCCACACTTGACTGCATCCAGAGCGAAGAGAACTGCGCCCTGCTGGCTTCGGCCATCGTGGTGTGGCGTCAACTCGGGCATGTTCACCGCATTCGGTATCAGAAAGGCGAACATCTGCGCGAGGTGGATGACGCCAGCCAATTCCAGCTGTTCAGTATGATGAAAACCCATCGCGCCATTGTTCAACTCGCTTAACGATCAGGATAATTATGAAAATCGGACTGCTCTTCCCTATTGCCATCATCATTGCTGGCGTCAGTTTCCTCGCCTGGTTTATCGCCAGCGGCGCGGCGGTGCCGGGCTCCTGATATTTTTGCTGAAAAGGATGATTAGCTAACACGCTGAATACGCGGCATTTCATCAGGAATGCTGCGTCTGTCGTACCGTTCTTCCCTTCTCTGCCATCTCGTCATCCGCTCTGGCACTGACAAAAAGGTGCTACACCTTGATCTGTTTCACTCTCGATTCACACCCTGATAACGAAACCGATCGCGGAGACCCTACAGATGACAACACACCATAAACATTACATTAATGGCGCGTTTGTAAACGATCAGAACGATAAATGGATTGAGGTCATCAATCCGGCGACTGAAGCGCTGCTGTCTCGCGTGCCGCAAGGCACTCAGCAAGATGCAGCACAGGCAATTGCGGCAGCAGAAACTGCACAACCCGGCTGGGAAGCGTTGCCCGCAGTAGAACGCGGCAACTGGTTGCGTAAAATTGCCGCCGGTATCCGCCAGCGTGAACCCGAATTGACGTCCACGATTGTGGCGGAAGGCGGTAAAACGCAGGGGCTGGCGCAAACTGAAGTGCTTTTCACTGCCGATTATCTGGATTACATGGCCGAATGGGCGCGTCGTTATGAAGGTGAAATCGTCAATAGCGATCGCCCAAATGAAAATATCTTTGTATTTAAGAAAGCCATCGGTGTCACCACCGGTATCCTGCCGTGGAATTTCCCCTTCTTCCTGATTGCGCGTAAAGCCGCTCCGGCGCTGATTACCGGCAACACTATTGCCATCAAACCCAGTGAGCTCACCCCTAACAACGCGGCGATTTTCGCGCAGATTGTGCATGAGATTGGCCTGCCGAAGGGCGTGATCAACTTTGTGTTTGGTTATGGTCCTGAAGTCGGTCAGGAGCTGGCGGCGAACCCGAAAGTCGGTTTGGTGAGCCTGACCGGCAGCGTCGGCGCGGGCATTGCCACCATGCAATCCGCAGCGAAAAATGTCACCAAGGTGTCGCTGGAACTCGGCGGCAAAGCCCCCGCGATTGTCATGGATGATGCAGACCTGGATCTAGCTGTGAAGGCGATTGTCAGCTCACGCGTGATCAACACCGGACAGGTGTGCAACTGTGCGGAACGCGTGTATGTCCAGGAAGGCATTTATGATCGCTTTATCACCGCTCTGACTGCCGCAATGAAGCAGGTGAAGTTTGGCAACCCGGCCGAACAAACCGATATCGACATGGGCCCGCTGATCACCGCCGCCGCGCTGGAACGCGTGGAGCAGAAAGTCGCCAAAGCAGTGTCTGAAGGCGGAAAAGTAGTGCTGGGCGGCAAACGCGCCGGTGATAAAGGGTTCTACTTCGAACCGACGATTATTACCGGTGTGCGTCAGGAGATGGAGATCATGCGTGAAGAGATCTTTGGTCCGGTATTACCAGTGATGACCTTTAAAACCCTTGATGAAGCCGTCGCGCTTGCTAACGATTGTGAATATGGCCTGACCTCTTCGATTTACACGCAAAATCTGAACACGGCGATGATTGCGCTGCGTCAGTTGAAGTTTGGTGAGACCTACATCAACCGCGAGAACTTCGAGGCGATGCAAGGGTTCCATGCAGGCTGGCGCAAATCGGGTATTGGTGGTGCGGATGGACGTCACGGACTGGAAGAGTATCTGCAGACCCACGTGGTGTATTTGCAGTTCTCCTGAGTGAAATACCTGGCTGAATAGGTTACCAGCCAGGTATCGTCATGAGGTGAAGTCGCGCCATAACTGGCGCATTTCTTCAGGCTGCGCAATGGAATGCGCAGCTCCGGTATGCCTAAGCTCTTCGCCTTTAGATAGGGGGGCAAACTAATCCGCTCAACCGCTTTTAAGCGATACGCTTCTGGCTGCGTAGCAAGGCTAATCCACTTAGTACCGACATCGCCATCAGGTAATAACCGGGTGCCAGGCTGGTGCCGGTGGCAGTGATCAGCAGCGTACAAATCAGCGGTGCAAAACCACCAAACACCGTCACCGCGACGTTATAGCTGATCGCCATCCCACTGGCGCGAGTACCAATTGGGAACAAGTCGGCCATCACCGACGGTACCGTCGAGAAATAGATCGATTTCAGCAACGCCATCCAGCACACCAGAATAATCAAGGTGGTCGGCGTGGTGTGATTCACCACCAGCTTAAACGCTGGATAGATAGTGATGATCAACAGGATCAGCGAGCCCCACATCAACGGCACGCGGCCAACACGCTCCGCCAGTAAGCCCATCAGCGGCGTCACCACCGTCAGGATCACCCCTGCCAGCAAGGTCGCAGTGAACGCGGCGGAACCTGGCAGATGCAGGTTTTTGGTGGCGTAAGTTGGCACGTAGTTGAGCATGTAGTTTACTGCGGTGGAGATCACCATCAGGCCAATCGCCAGCAGCATCAGCTCCTTCTGACGCCCGAACAGACGTTTCAACGGTGCGGCCTCCGGCGCTTGCGCTTCAAAACTGGCAGGCTCATGCACATGGCGGCGGATGTAGATCCCCAACGGACCAATCAGCAGACCGAAGGCAAACGGGATACGCCATCCCCAATCCTGAATCTGGCTCTCCGTGAGGATCTGCGTCAACCCCAATCCAAACGCCGAGGCCAGCAGCGTACTCGCGCCTTGCGTGGCAAACTGCCAGCTGGCGATAAACGCCCTGCGCTCCGGGAAATGCTCGACCAGAAACGCCGTTGAGCTACCGAATTCGCCACCCGCTGAGAAGCCCTGTACCAAACGCGCCAGCAGAATCAGCAACGGCGCAATCAAACCAATAGTGCCGTAGCTCGGCATAAAGGTGATCACCGCGCCGCCCAGCATCATCAGGTTAATGGATAGCAGCAGCGCCTTTTTACGCCCGTGGCGGTCGGCATAGTTACCCAGCACAATCGCGCCTAACGGACGAATCAGGAAGGAGACGCCGAAGCTACCAAAGGTCAGCAGCAAAGAGACCGAGGGATCGCTGGTGGGGAAGAACGCATGGGCAATGTAGCTGGCAAAGAAGCCGTACACCGCAATATCAAACCACTCCAGTGCATTACCGATACAGGTGGCAAACAGCGTTTTGTGCAGATTTGGTTTGGTGCTGCTCAATGGGGCAGCCGTGTTAAGCGTACTCATGCAGCACCTCCTGCGTGCTGACGGTGTTTAGCCACCAGCTCGCTGCCCTGCTCGCCCAAATCCCACAGCAGTCGGGTCATAATTTGCAGACCTTCACGCGCAATCGACTTCAGCATATGTTCGTTGACGCCATGCTGACCGCAGGCCGGGTAGGAGTGCGGCACCCACAAGGTTGGCAGGCCGAGAATGTCTGAGAACACTTCGTTGGGCAGTGAACCGCCCAGATTCGGCAGCAGCGCCGGTTTTTTGCCGCTGGTCTCTGCCATGCTCGCCAGCACCCAATCCACCAGCGGATCGGTAGGATCGAGTCGCGTCGCCGGTGAGCCGCGCATAAACTCCACTTTTACGTAGCCAAAACCGTGCTTCGCCAGGTGCTCGCTAACATGCTGTGCCAGGTTTTCCCAATCGGTACCGACCACAAAGCGCAACTGGCACACCACCGTGGCTGCACCGGGAATGGCATTCATCGGACGCTCAGGATTGCCGGTCAGGAACGCGAGGACTTCCAGTGTATTCCAGCCGTAGAGTCTTTCTGTCGGAGAAAGCGTCGGCTCGCCCCAGGTGGGATCAATCTCTGGGTCACCTGGCATCCCGCCCACTTCGATGTCGCTGAGGATGTCGCGCACTTGCTGAGTGAGAGAGTCAGGTTTCAGCGCATCAACCTGCAGCACGCCCCTTTCGTTCACCAGACAAGCAATGGCGTTGGCGAGTTGAGTACCCGGATTGGTCAATAAGCCGCCCCAGTTACCTGAGTGATAGGCGTTGTCACGCGCGGTGACGGTGAGACGGAAGTTGACCGCACCCCGGGAGCCAAGGAACAGGGTTGGGCGCACCGCATTGAGACGCGGGCCGTCAGAAGCGATAAACAGATCGGCTTTAAGCAGTTCAGCATGATGCTGGCACAGCTGAGCCAGACCCGGTGAGCTGATCTCCTCACCCATCTCAAACAGCATTTTGCAGTTGAATCCGAGTCGTCCACCACGTGCTTTAAATACCTGCTCCAGCGCAGCAAGGTTAACGCAGTGCTGACCTTTGTTATCCGCGCTGCCGCGTGCGTACCAGCGATCGCCTTCTTCCACCAACTGCCACGGCGATAGGCCTTCGCGCCAGTTTTCGTCATCGCCGAACACCACATCGCCATGGCCGTAGCTCAGCAAGGTCGGCAGTGACGGATCTTCGATGCGCACCGCCACCAGGAAGGGGCGATGAGCGGCTTCAGGGTTATCGATAAAGTGCAGCGTAAACCCCAGTGCGATCAGCTGAGGGCCAATTTCATCCTGCAGGTAACGCTGTAATTCGTTGTCGCGATCCTGGCGCTGGCTTTCGGTGCGCTGTGCCACGCGTCGGGCCAGTGTTTCCTGAAATTCCCCGCTGTCGAACCAGGCGGTGGCTTGTTGTACCGCTTGTTGTGCTGTCATGTTTGCATGTCTTTTATTGGTATTTTGGTTTTGTCATCTTTGCGGAAACCTTGCTTTGCCACAATTATCAATTTGTCGAGTATGATTTGCTTTTTTGGCAAAGCTCCGCTGCCCAATTTCGAGGCATGCACCAGCATGAGGCATTCGCATGATAAGCAACGAGATCCGCTATTTTCTGGCTGTTGCCAATACCGGTTCGCTCAGCGCGGCCAGTGAACAGCTGTTTGTGGCGGTGTCGGCCATCAGCAGGCAGATCCAGCGACTGGAAAATCAGGTCGGCGTACCGCTGTTCGATCGCCATGCGCGCGGTATGGTGCTGAATGAAGCCGGTGAAATTTACGCCCATCACGTGCGCAAAAATATGCTGGAGATGGAATACGCGCTGGCAGAAATCAAAGGATTAAAGGCCGTACGACGCACGCTGATTCGCGTGGCCTGTACCGATGGGTTGGCCTTTACGCTGCTGCCGCGCATGATTGCCGCCTTCCGTGAGGATAATCCCGGCGTGCTGTTTGATATCAAAGTGGCGAGTACGCAAGGTGTCGCCGAGTTATTGCGCAGTGGTGAATGCGATCTGGCACTGCAATTTAGCCTGCACGCTGAACGCGGTGTGGAGGTGATCGGTTCCTGGCCAGCGCCGGTGCTGCTGGTGATGCATCAGAGCCATCCGCTGGCTAGCGCAACACACGTGACCCTGAACGATGTCAGCCACTATCCGCTGGCGTTGCCGCAACAAAACACCACGGTGCGCCAGCTGTTTGAGCTGGCGAGCCATATGAGCGGCAATTTGATTGAACCGGTGATCACCTGCGATACCTTCTCAACGCTGTTCCACTTCCTGCTGCGTACACCGCTGGCCCTGACCATTTGCAGCGCCTTTACCGTGCTGCAAGAGGCGGAAACGCACGGCTTGATATTACGTTCTGTGGGTATTGATCAGTTGAGTCAGCGCAACCTGCAGCTACAGGCGCAATCAGGGCGACCTCGCAGTGCCGCCCTGAATGTGTTTATGACGTTTTTACTGCAGCAAATGAACGCGCTGGAAGAGCCGTTGCGTCAACGCTGGAAGCCATAATCGCCAGGATTTTGGCAATCTAGCGGGCCGCCTTTGGATTGCCCGCTGCCATCATCAATCCTTAATATCGACCGGATAGAAAATGTGTTTGCCAAACGGATCGACGGTATATCCGCTCACCGTTTTGCGCACCGGCTCGAAAATTGTCGAATGGGCGATCATCACGGCAGGCACCTGGTCATGCATCATCTGCTGCGCTTCGAGATACAGGGTGACGCGCTTGTCATGGTTTTGCTCAGCACGTGCTTCGGTGATGATCTTCTCGAACGGCTGATAGCACCATTTGGAGGAGTTGGAGCCGCCATTGGCCGAGGTGCAGCTGTAGAGCGGGCCGAAGAAGTTATCCGGATCGCCAGTCGCCGTGGTCCAGCCCATCAGCGCCGCCTGATGCTCGCCGCCCTTCACGCGCTTCAGGTATTCACCCCACTCATAACTGACGATGTTGGCTTTAATGCCCACCTGCGCCCAATCTGCCTGAATCATCTCTGCCATTCGTCGCGCATTCGGGTTGTAAGGACGCTGTACCGGCATCGCCCACAGTGAGATTTCGGTGCCGGGTTTTATGCCCGCTTCCTGCAGCAACGCTTTGGCTTTCTGCGGATCATAATCGTAATCTTTCAAATCCTTGTCGGCGCTCCAGACATCCGGCGGCAGAATATTTTTCGCCACCGTGCCGGTGCCTTTGAAGATCGCGTCAATTATCGCCTGCTTGTTAATCGCCATCGCCAGCGCCTGGCGGACTTTAACGTTATCCAGCGGCGCTTTAGTGGTGTTGAACGACAGGAAACCGGTGTTGAGTCCCGATTTCTGTTCCAGCGTCAGGTCAGGATTGGTGCGCATTTTTTCCAGATCGGCCGGATTAGGGAACGGCATAATCTGGCACTCGTTTTTTTCCAGCTTGGCATAGCGCACTGAGGCATCTGGGGTGATGGAAAAGACAATGCGATCCAGTTTCGCTTTGCCCTGCCAGTAATCCGGGAAGGCTTTGTAGAGAATGCGGGAGTCTTTTTGATATTGCACCAGCTCAAATGGCCCGGTGCCGATCGGCTCCATGTCCACTTTTTCTGGCGTACCGGCCTTCAGCATCTGATCGGCATACTCCGCAGAGTGAATGGAGGCGAAGTACCAGGCCAAATCCGCGAGGAACGGCGCTTCCGCATGCGCCAGCGTGATGCGCACCGTATTGTCATCCACTTTCTCTATATTCTTGATCAGCTTCGCCAGTTCCAGGCTATCGAAATTGCTGTAGTTGCCACCGGAGACGTTGTGGTAGGGGTTTTTGGGATCCATCTGACGCATAAACGAGAAGATCACATCATCGGCATTCAGGTCGCGCGAGGGTTTAAACAGTTTGTTGCTTTGGAATTTAACCCCTTTGCGTAAGTGAAACGTGTATACCGTGCCGTCCGGGCTGATATCCCAGCTTTCAGCCAGGCTTGGCACCAGTTCTGTGGTGCCGGGCTTGAAGTCTACCAGGCGATTGAAAATCGGCACTGCGCTGGCATCCACACTGGTTCCCGAGGTGTACAGCTGTGGGTTGAAATTCTCAGGAGAACCTTCAGAACAGTAAACCAGCGTTTTTGCCGATACCCCGCCTGCTACCGCTAAACACAACGCGCTGAGTGTGAACTTTGCCATCATCTTTTTCATTGTGATCCTCGTTTTTGTTGACTTCCATGAGCCCGCATCGGTATGTATTGATAAATAACACGTTTTATCCGAGGTGTGTAATGCACATCGCGCAAAGCTAATAAGGAAATGTGATGACAGAACAACTCGCGCGCCAACTGACCCAACGTTTTTACCGTTATCTGGCGGTTTCCAGCCAGAGCGATGCCAAATCCACCACGCTGCCCAGCACCCCTTCACAACATGCGATGGCGGAGCTGCTGGCGCAGGAACTGCGTGAGCTTGGGCTGCAGGATATCGTCATCGATCAGCATGCCACGGTGACCGCAGTAAAACCGGGCAATCGGCCTGATGCACCGCGCATTGGCTTTATTACCCATATCGACACGGTTGACGTGGGTTTATCACCGGATATCCACCCGCAAACCCTGACGTTTAACGGCGATGATTTGTGTCTGAACGCGCAGCAGGATATCTGGCTGCGCGTGGCGGAACATCCGGAGATCGCTCCCTATCACGGGCAGGAGATTATTTTTAGCGATGGCACCAGCGTGCTCGGCGCCGATAATAAAGCGGCGGTGACGGTGGTCATGACGCTGATGGAAAACCTCAAAGGCGATCATGGCGACATCGTGGTGGCATTTGTGCCGGATGAAGAGATTGGATTGCGCGGCGCCAAAGCGCTGGATTTGGAGACACGCTTTAACGTTGATTTTGCCTGGACTATCGACTGCTGTGAGCTGGGCGAAGTGGTGTATGAGAACTTCAATGCGGCGGCGGCGGAACTGGTGTTTACCGGCGTGCCGGCGCATCCGATGTCCGGTAAAGGCGTGCTGGTGAATCCGCTCCTGATGGCGCACGACTTTATTTCACGTTTCGATCGCCTGGCCACGCCAGAACATACCGAAGGACGCGAAGGCTATATCTGGTTTAACGATATCAATGCCAACGCCAGCCGTGCGGTGTTGAAAGCATCGATTCGCGACTTTGATTTAAAGGGATTCGATGAAAAAAAACAGCAGTTGGTGGAAGTGGCGGATGAGATCGCCGCGCTTTATCCTACCGGGCATGTTTCACTCACCATTAACGATACTTATAGCAACATCAGCAATGCGATTGGGGAAGACCGTCGTGCGATTGACTTGATATTTGCGGCGCTCGAACAGGTGGGTGTGGAACCGAAAGTGATCCCTATGCGAGGTGGCACGGATGGTGCGGCCTTATCGGCCAAAGGATTACTGACACCGAACTTCTTTACCGGCGCGCACAATTTCCACTCACGCTTTGAGTTTTTACCGATGCCGTCGTTTGTGAAGTCTTATCAGGTGGCGGAAGCGCTGTGTTATCTGGCGGCGAAATAAGCAAGAACTTTACCGGCAGATCTTAATGCTGTCAGAGGCACAGTGAGGGTCCGGCGACCGTTGGGAGGCAATGCCACACACTTCGACGTAAACGAAAAAGGCTGCCATAGATGAACAATGGCAGCCTTAATTTAATCCGGTTTTAACGGCGCAGCGCGCCAGAGTGGCGCTTGCTGTTATTTCGCTGCGGTCACATCAATGCCAGGGAAGAATTTCGCCGCCAGCTTGGTGATGGTGCCGTCAGCCTGCACTTTCGTGATAGCCGCATCCAGTTCACCTTTCAGCTTGGCATCACCCTTACGCAGGCCGAAACCGATACCGGAACCGAGGATGGTGTCATCTTCAACCGGCTTGCCAACAAAGGCGAAACCTTTGCCCTGTGGCTTATCGAGGAAACCAGACTGACCCGCAGCAGACATCACCAGCGTGCCGTCAAGGCGGCCCGCCACCATGTCGTTATAAACCTGGTTCTGGTCCTGATAAGAGGTCACGGTCACGCCCTGCGGCTCCCAGTGCTTCTTAGCGTAAGTTTCCTGGATTGAACCCTGCAGCACGCCGATGTTTTTGCCTTTCAGCGACTCGGCGGTTGGCAGGACTTTCTCGCCCTCTTTAACGATCAGCATGGTCGGAATACGGTAGATGGGCTTGGTGAAATCGATGCTTTTAGCACGCGCTTCGGTGATGTTCATCGCCGAGTTGATCGCATCAAACTTTTTCGCCTGCAGTGCCGGGATCAGCGCATCAAAGCTGCTTTCCACCCACTTACAGTCGAATTTGCCAACTTCGCAAATTGCTTTACCCAGTTCGATATCAAAACCTTCCAGCTCGCCCTGTGCGTTGCGGCTTTCAAACGGTGGATATTGTGATTCCAGACCGTAGCGTAAGGTTTCCTGTGCCAGTGCGTGTGCAGAAGTCAGCATACCCAGCGCCACAAACAGTGCGTTTAACTTTTTCATTATTCTTCCCCTAATTACCCTTTAACCCGGCACAGCGCTTCCGCGCCAGCCTGCAGTGTTGCGTCGTCTTTCGCGAATGACAGGCGAATTAATTTATTGTCAGTGCCGTCCATATAAAACGCCGACAACGGAATGGTGGCCACACCGTGATCGACGATGAGACGTTTTACCATTTCACTGTCGCTTTCGTCACTGAAATGTCCGTAACTGGCCAACATAAAGAAGGAACCTGCGCTTGGCAGCAGCTTAAACGGCGAATCTTGCATCAATGACAGCAGGCGATCGCGTTTTTCCTGATAGAACGGTGACAGCTGCAGATAGTTTTGCGGATTCTGCAGATAGTGCGCAAAACCCACCTGCATTGGCGTATCGGCGGCGTACATCATGAACTGATGCACCTTCACAATTTCTTCCATCAACGCGACCGGTGCCAGCGCATAACCGACGCGCCAGCCGGTGACGTGGAAGGTTTTGCCGAATGAAGACACGATCACGCTGCGCTGTGCCAGTTCCGGATGGGTTGCCATGCCGCAGTGGGCACGGCCATCAAACAGGATGTGTTCGTACACTTCGTCGGACAGTACCACGATATCCGTGTTGCGGGTTAAGGCCGCCAGCTGCTCCAAATCGGCTGGCGTCAGCACCTGCGCACTGGGGTTGTGCGGCGTGTTGATGATGATCATGCGGGTGCGCGGCGTGATGGTGGCGCGCAGTTCATCCCAGTTGATCGCAAAATCCGGCACCTGCAACTTCAGGCCAATCGGGGTTGCGCCCTGTAAACGCACCACCGGCGCATAGCTGTCGAACGCCGGTTCAAAGAAGATCACCTCGTCACCAGGATGCACCAGCGCCGAAATCGCCATGTAAATACCCTGGCTGGCGCTGCCGGTGATCAGCACTTCGCTGCCCGCATCATAGCGCTGGCCATAAAGCGTCTCGACTTTTTCAGCCAGCGCTTCACGCAGCGCCGGTAAACCGGTCAGAGAGGCATATTGGTTATGACCTTCGCGCATGGCTTTACTAACCAGCTCCACCAGATGCGGATCGCACGGGAAGTTCGGCGCACCTTGCGACAGGTTGATGGCTTTATGTTGTGCTGACAGCTGGCCGATGACGCTGAAAATCGTCGTGCCGACATCGGGCTGTTTGGAAGAGATGTTAACACTGCTATTCAAGGTCATCGTTGCTCCACAAGGTTGCATAACCACGTAAGTAAAGTAGATTTCTATTCAACGGTGAGACGCTTGAGTCGACAAGCGAATTGTTGTCATAATAGCCATGATTAAAAATCATAGCTTGAGGTCGTTATGTCCCGCTCCGCCCTGCCGTTGAATGCCATCCATGCTTTTCTGGTCACCGCACGCCATCTTAACCTGACGCGCGCCGCCAGCGAATTATGCATTACGCAGGGTGCGGTGAGCCGTAAAATCGCCACGCTGGAAAGCTGGCTGGGATTTCCCTTGTTTGCACGCCATGCGCGTGGTCTGCATCTTACCGAGCAAGGCGCGGTGCTGTTGCCCGAACTGCAACAAGGTTATGCCATGCTGGTGAATGCCACCGAGAAAGCCAGCCGCAGCAATGCCTCAATTCGCCTGAAAGCGCCCACCTGTGCCATGCGCTGGCTGGTGCCACGTTTGGTGCCGCTGGAGCAACAGCGGCCGGAAATCCATGTGGCACTGACCACCACGCTGGACCACGCTTCACAGCTGGAAAATTATGATGCGGCGATTGTGTTTGGCACGCCGCCTGCCGGTTCCATTCGTTTATTTGATGAGCGACTGACACCTGTCCTGGGCAGCAACATCACGCCACCCGTGGGCATCAGCGATTTGGCGAGGTTTACTTTTTTGCATCCCACCAATGATTCCCGCGACTGGCAAATGTGGCTGGCGGATCAAGCGGCCACTGTGCCGATGGCACGCAATCAGCACTTTGCTACTATGGATCTGGCCATCAGCGCGGCGATTCAGGGCTTTGGTGCAACGGTGGCGGATGTGACACTGGTGCAAAATGATTTGGCGAATGGTCGCTTGATTGCCCCGTTTGCCAACAGCGTGGCCACCGGGGCAGCGTACAGCCTTTTACAGTGCGCAGAACAGGATGCGCCACCGTTCCTGCCGGATCTGGTGGCGTGGTTGTGTCAGCCTCAGAATGAAACCCACTCATCGGCGCTGGCCGACTTCGATTGAGCGACAGGCGTACTGGTTAACAGCGGACGGCGCAGAACGGTGCTGGCTGGCGCGGCCTGAGCTTTACCTAACGGCGCACTGTCCGACAGACGGAATTTCGCGACAGAAGCCTGCAACTCTTCCGTTTGACGCTCCAGCGCACTGGCCGCCGCAGAAACCTGCTCTACCAGCGAGGCGTTCTGCTGAGTCACGCTGTCCATTTCCGTGACGGCGGTGCCAACTTGCGAAATGCCCTTGCTCTGCTCTTCGGAGGCGGCCGCGATGTGCTTCATGATCTCATTCACATCCTGCACCGACTTCAGAATATCGTTCATGGTGCTGCCTGCGCTGCTGACCAACGCAGAGCCCTTATCCACGCGCTGGACGGAATCTTCAATCAGCGTGGCGATCTCTTTCGCCGCCCCGGCACTGCGCTGTGCCAGATTACGCACTTCACTGGCCACGACCGCAAAACCACGGCCTTGTTCGCCCGCACGCGCGGCTTCAACGGCGGCGTTAAGCGCCAGGATGTTGGTCTGGAAAGCAATGCTGTTGATCACGTTGGTGATCTCAGCAATTTTCTTCGAACTGCCGGAAATGCCCTGCATGGTGGTGACCACTTCCCCTACCAGACGGCCGCCCTGCTGCGCGGTGCCGGTAGCCGTTTCTGCCAGTGAACTGGCCTGACGGGCGTTGTCGGCGTTGAATTTCACCGTTGCCGTGAGCTGCTCCATACTGGCCGCAGTTTGCTCCAGCGCGGCCGCTTGCTCTTCGGTACGGGAGGAGAGATCGTTGTTACCGGATGAGATTTCTGCCGCGCCGCGATAGATATTCTCGGTTCCGCTGCGAATGGCGCTCACGGCTTCACGCAGGCTGTCCTGCATCGCACGCAGCAGCGGCACCAGTTTGCCAACACAGTTGCGGCCGAAATCTTCCACGGGCTGACTAAGATCGCCTTGGGCAATCACTGCAAAATGGTTACGTACGCGCTCCAGTGGTTTCACCAGCATCGCTACCAGATAACGGTCGGTGAACAGCAAAATCACCAGACCGAACACCACAGCAACCAAAATAATCACCTTAGTAATGTTGGTGAGTTTATCGACGGTGACACGGGTTTCATCCAGCTTAATGCCTGCGGCTTTATTAAACGCCTCCGCGCTGGTGCCAAAGGCGCGGCTGAGGGCGGGCGTCACGTTATTAGCCTGTGTGCGGTAAGCTTCAACGGTGCTCTGCTGTGCCAGCGACACCTGCGGCGCAATCCCCTCATCCAGCAATTTCTGCCAGCTGGCGATAACGCTGTTAACCGTTTCACTGTCCATCGGGCCAGGTGCCATCGCTTTGAATTGCACCAGCTGCGCTTTCATACTCTCCAGCGCCTGTTGCACCGGTGCGAAGTCATCCGCGCTTACTGCCGCGCCCGATGCACGCCCTTCCATCACGCGGGATAGACGCGTCACCACACGAAAATATTGATCGTTGCCTTTACTCAGTACCGTCATCTGATTAACCAGCTCACGGTCTATCTCATTCCCTTCGCCGAGGGCATTGAGCGAGTGCACGCTAAATAATCCGACACCGCACCACAGCAGGCAGAACAGCCCGAGAATAGTCAGCATGACGGCGCGAATAGTGAAGTTTTTTAAGATTCCCATACATAATCCCTTGGTGTGAAACGCGTAGGAGGCCCGATAAAATCGGGCATATTGCGTTTATCGGCAGTGGATTGGGAAAATGTAACGGTTTAATAAGCTAATTAATTGCTGTCTGCTTAAGCCGGATAGGAAATGTTATTACTGATAATCAATGGATTAGCCGAAAATTTGCCTTATAAATTCATTTGCGCAATTTCACTATTAGCCTGCTCATCAAAGCTTAACGTGGCTGCGCATCATCAGACGGAACAAACACAGCCGCCCACGCATAAAACGCGCCTTCAACACCGCTTGCGGTTTACCCTGATCACCGAGGGCTAATGTCAGGTCTTCACGGGGACGCCACACCGGCCAGTCGATTTTGCCCTGCAGCCGATAACTAAACTCACTGGCATCCCGGGCGAAGGTCACCCAATAGGTACTGACCATGTCGGCGAAGCGCTTATCTGCGGCAGTGTAATCCCGCTCAGGCAGCGGTTTCAGTGAGGTCAGCGTGTTGAACACATAGGGGATTTCGTTGCCGTGCCAGGTGCCATGTGGATAGAGGTCGCGGGCGTTCTCTGACACATAGTCGAACCAGTATCGCCAGGCAGGCATGCCAATACTGTGTTGAGACTGCGCCACCAGTAACGGGATCACGGTAAACGCCATGTCTCGCGCCACTGCCCGGCCCAGTAAGGTATCGTCGTGAATATCGTATAGCCATTTCATCAGGCCATAACTCAGGCGATTTTTGCGACGAATTTGTTGTAACACCGTTGCAGGATCAACACCAAAATAATCCAGTACGCTGGCTTCATCACTGTTACTTCCCACCATCAACGGCACCCGATGCTGTTTACCGGCCATAAAGGTTTCGAGCATCGGTCTGGGGAGCACCGCATCACCGCTGATTGCCACCGGACCTAATCCCAGTGGACGTTGCAGCGGCCAGAATTGATCGGCAGGTAACTGACGAAGCTGTTCGGCAGAGGCGTGATCCGGCAGGCCAAAATGCGCTGCAACCTGTTTACCGATCTGTTGCGCCCTCCTGCGCGGCACATCCGGCAAGCTGTATGCACTCTGGACAATACCTTTGTGGAACAGCCCTTCAGCCAGCGGAGAACAGCATAAAGACAACACGCTGCGCGCCCCCGATGATTCGCCAAACAGTGTGATATTTTGGCGATCGCCGCCAAAGGCAGGAATATTGCGTTGAACCCATTGCAGCGCAGCGATTTGATCCAGCAAGGCAAAGTTATTTACCACCGCTTCTTGCGGGTATTCAGCATCCAGCGCCGGATGGGCGAAAAAGCCAAAATGGCCAAGACGATAATTGAGCGTGACCACTACGACGCCCTGCGCGGCTAAGGCTTTGCCGCGATAGGGATCAAGACTACCCGCGCCGATGGTAAAGCCTCCGCCGTGCAGCCACACCATCACCGGCAAGGGACGGGAGGGCTCAACGTCTGGGGTCCAGATATTCAGGTACAGACAATCCTCATTGAACCGGCCCGGATCGCCGCCACCCACTGCCACGCAATAATCCCGGTTTTGCCAGCTGGCATCACCCCATTGCGTGGCTTCACGTACTTCTTGCCAGTGTGCAACCGGCTGTGGCGGACGCCAGCGCAGTGCGCCCACAGGTGGCGCGGCGTAAGGTATTCCCTTGAAGACAAAAAGATCATCGTCAATCAGGCCTCTGAGTTCACCCTCTGCGGTCATGATCCTCAGACGTCGTTCGTTTTTCATCTCGGGTTCCCAGATCAAGCTTGGTTCCATTATTTGCAGGCCTTAAGCGAATGTCCATGTTCTGAAAGCATTTGCAGATTAAGCCGAATATGCTTTCGATCCATTGAACATCTCCATCAAATTATTTGGCTAACCCTGGCATGGCGAATTGCATTAAGGTTACAAGTTAACCTGGCGAGACGGAGAAGCGCGATGTTTGGTGGTATCAACCAGATGTTCAATCGGATGAGCGATCACCCGGACTTCGGTAAACTGCTGTTACGTCTGACGTTTGGCGGCCTGCTGTTATTTCATGGCGAATTCAAGGTGATGCATGGCGTCGACTGGATCGCTCATATGCTGGCCGTTAAAGGCATGCCAGGTTTCATCGCTTACGGTGCTTACATCGGGGAAATAGTGGCACCTGTCATGGTGATCATCGGTTTAATGACGCGCCCTGCGGCTTTCATTATTGCGGTGAACATGGTTGTTGCGACCTTGCTGGTAAAAATGGGCGCAGTCTGGCATCGCACAGATGTTGGCGCCTGGTCTCTGGAAACAGAGGCGCTTTATCTGCTGGGCGCACTCGCCATCATGTTCTTGGGTGCCGGGAAGTACACGCTGGTGCGTGATTCGCGCTTGCAATAAAAATCAAAAGAAATGAAGCCGGTCTGCTGAAGTGCTGATGCCACTTCACAGACCGGTTTTCTTATGCCCTTAACGTATACCGCAACGAGCCAGACTGCGCTGCTGCATCTGCTGATACAACGCCATCTCATCCTGCACCGCTGCACCTAACGCGGCTTCAAAATCCGCCCGGCTGGCATTGCCCGCGCTACGTGCGTGCGTTTCGTCGCCTAAATTAGACTGAAATATCCCCGCTGCGCTCACTGGCAGAAAATCTTCATACACTATCGGTTCTGCCTGCACGCGCCCTTCAGCAAGCAGTTGAACCAGAGTTTCTCCCGTTTGCGGAGGATGCTGGGTGCCCTTAGCGGTCAAACGATAGCGGAACCACGCCAGTTCCTGTTCGCGCAAGGTATCTTCATCATCTGGGAAATCGCGAAACACCGCGCTCAGATGCTGTTGATGATGCTGGTTATCACTGCCGGTGCCCGCTTCCGCCAACAGACGGTCGTAGAGTGTGCGGCCTTTGGGGGTTAGCGCCGCGCCGCGCTGTTCGATCTCACCAAAGCGCGCAGTATGTGTGCCGGGGGTGCCGTCATTAAAATGGACTGCCTCTTCCAGCGCTTTAAAGCTGGTTTGACGTAACAGAATCGGCACCTGACGTTGGGGGGGGCCCTCGATGAGGGTTTTAGGATCGATGCCGCGCGTGGGCATTAAGGTTTGCACGCGATCTATATCCAACGTGCGTGGGGTCAGATGGTTGATGTGGCACCCCTGGAAGCACACTACGTCGGCAATCAAACGATGTTGCTGGCTCAGTGCGCGGTAGGTTTCACTGTCCACGAGGGTATGGGCATGCCAGCGGAAGGTTTCCAGCGCCTCTTTGACAAAGCGAGCGGCATCAGCGGCGTTTAAACCGCCCTGCTGTTGATGTTGCGCGATCAATGCGCGGCAACCCGGCGTGAAAATATCGCGCGCGGCTAAAATCGCGGCGGCTTTCTCTCTCAACGCGGCATCATCAATCAGTTCAAGACGTAACAGAGAGGTAAACACGCGGAACGGATTGCGGCGCAATGCGCTGTCCGTAACCGGACGAAAAGCGGTGGAGTGAACCGGCACGCCCGCCTGGGAGAGATCGTAATATCCTACCGGTTCCATCCCCATCACCGCAAACATCTGGCGCAGCGTGCTGAGTTCTTCGGCAGTCCCCACACGAATCGCACCGTGACGTTCCACACTGAGTCGGTCCAGTTCATCGGCGGCGGCGAGACGGTTTTTTAAAGCGGGTTGTGCTTCCAGCGTACGTTCATTCACGGCCGTGACCAGTTGCGTCAGGGTGCCATATTGCGGCACTTCCTGCTGATACATACTGGACATCGCTTGCGAGAACAGCGTGCGAATCGCATCGCTGGTGAGAAAGTTTTCCATGGTCATCACCTCGGCGTTAAGGGTTGTTGCTAATGTAGATCAACCCTTTATCGCCGTGGAGGAATTTCGTGGAACTGTGATCGGCCTGTCACTCAACCCGGTCTGACGGGTCACCAAAGCGACATTTCAGGGCCAGCATGATCGTGGTGAGCACCGCTGGAATCGCCAGCAACAGGAAGATTTGGCTGAACGACCACCCGAGCGAAAGGAGTTCTGCGCCGACAAAAGCACTCATAATCGCACCGACACGACCCACACCGTGCATCCAGCTGGAACCGGTCGCACGCGCGTGCGTAGGGTAATAGCTGGCGGACAGCGCATTCATGCCGGTATTGGCGCCGTTAAAGCAGAAGCCGCTAAAGAAGGCGATGGCACTCATTAATCCCACTTCCGCCGGGGAGAAGCCGAGCGCGACAATCGCAATGCCGCCACAGAAGTAGATCACCGCCAGCGCGATATTGGCGTTGATGCGGTCCATCAGCCAACCCGCAAACAGCGAGCCTACCGTGCCGCCCGCCTGGTACATGGCCGTGACGATAGCCGCCTCCGTCACCGACATACCCAGGGTGTTGATCAGCGAGGGCATCCAGCTGCCAATCAGATAGACGAGGAACAGCCCCATAAAGTAGCCGCCCCATAACATCAGGCTGCCGAAGAGATATCGCCGGGAAACCACCGTCGCCACTGCGCCACGCCGCACGACAACCTGTTCAGTGGACTGGTAATGGCTGTTCGGCTCAACGACGCCAGGCAGCATGCGATCCAAAATGGCATGAATACGTGCAGCAGGTGCGCGACGGCTAATCAGGAAGCGCACGGATTCCGGTAAGCCGCGCAGCAGGAAAGGCAAAACAATCAGCGGCAAGACGCCACCCATCAACATCACGGAGTGCCAGTCATAGCGAGGCAACAGCCAGGAAGCTGCAAATCCGCCCGATGCGGCACCAAAGGTGAAACCGCAGAACACCACGGTGATAATGAATGAACGTCGACGCTCTGGTGCATACTCTGCTACCAGCGTTCCAACGTTTGGCATGGCTGCACCGAGGCCAAGGCCGGTGAGAAAACGGAATAACATCATTTGATCGATGTTTTGCGCCATGGCGGTGGCCAGCGTCCACAAGCCAAAAAAACCCACGCTGAGCAGTATCATCACACGCCGCCCGTAGCGATCGGCCAATGGCCCTGCCACCATGGCACCTAAGGCCAGGCCAATCAGCGCAGCGCTGATCACCATGCCAAGCTGATGATTAGTGACGCCCCAACTGGCTTTCAATGTAGGAGCGATAAAGCCCATCAGCGCGATGTCCATGCCATCCAACGCAACAACGATGAAGCACAGCGCAATCAGGCGTTTTTGCCAACGGCTAAGCGCACTCTGATTAATCAGCTGGCGAACATCTACGGCTTCAACGGTGGTCACGGATCAACTCCTGCACATTCATCGTTTAATCATCAGTTTTGGTAAAAAAAACGGCGATAATGATAGCTCATCGTTAACAATAACGGGCAGGATTTTTAGGTGTAAGTGAGAATTATTCAAATTATGCGAGATTAAGCGCTTGATATTGCAATAGGTGATAATTTTGCATTGGCGCTGACTTTCACTAATTCTATTTAAAACATCAGGTTAGCAACATCAGGGTTTTTGTTAATATAATTTTGCAGTGAAGTTAACATAATTCCAGTTTTCCCATTGCCGCCATCAGGTAAAAGTCATTATGTTTGAGGCTATGGACAAAAATTCCCTTTTCAATCAGCGCATTCGCTTGCGCCATTTACACACCTTTGTTGCGGTCGCGCAGCAAGGTACGCTGGGGCGCGCGGCGGAGACACTGAATCTCAGCCAACCTGCGCTCTCGAAAACCCTGAATGAGCTGGAAGAACTGGCTGGCGCGCGCCTGTTTGAACGTGGTCGTCTCGGTGCCCAGTTAACGACGCTCGGCGAGCAATTTCTTGTCCATGCGGTAAAAGTGCTGGATGCGCTTAACCATGCAGGCCAAAGCTTTAACGCCCCACAACCCGGCCGACCGGTCGTGATTCGCCTCGGCGCGCTCACCACAGCGGCAATGGGTATGCTGCCACAGATTCTCGATCGCTTTCACGAGCAACAACCGAACACCACGGTACAAGTGGCGACATTACATAATAATGTTCTGCTGGCCGGGTTGCGCGCGGGTGAGTTTGATATTGGCATTGGGCGCATGGCCGACAGTGAAATGATGGCGGGTCTGAGTTATGAATTGCTATTCCTTGAGTCGCTTAAACTGGTGGTACGTCCGGAACACCCGCTCCTCAGTGACAACGTCACGTTATCCCGCGCGATGCAGTGGCCAGTGGTGATATCGCCGGAGGGCACCGCCCCGCGTCGTATCGCTCAACATATGCTGGACGAGCAAGGTTGCGCGCTTCCCGCTAATTGTGTTGAAACCTCATCCACTTCGCTGGCGCGTCAGTTGGCCCTGCGTTATGACTATGTGTGGTTTGTCCCCTCAGGCGCCATCAAGGAAGACCTTAGCCACAATGCCGTTATTGCACTGCCGATTAACTCCCCTGGGCCGGGAGAGCCGGTGGGGATTATCACCCGCAGCGGCAGTCATCTCAGCCTGAGTGCCGAAGTGTTGCTGGCGACCATTCGCAAATTTCACACCTGATTAGCGACTGCGTTTGGCGTGGCGCTCACGATTATCCAGCCGCGCCTGATCCGTTTTTCTTAAACTGACATACAGTGCCCCGGCACCTCCGTGCTGGGGCTGCGCCACGCAAAAGCTTTGCACCTCGTCAAACTGCGTCAGCCAGCGTGCCAGATAACTGCGTACGATATTGGCATGGGCTTCATCATCACGGCCTTTACCGTGGATAATCAGCAGATTGCGTAGCCCCTGCTTGCGTGCCTGCAGCATGAAACTGAACAATGACTTTCGACAGGTTTCTATCGGCTGACGCAGCAGGTTCAGGCTGGCGTCCAGGGAATATTTCCCCAGCCGCAACTTGTCCAACACACCTTGTTGAATCCCTTCTGTTTTGTATTCCAGCGGTGTCGTCAGCGGGATGATGTCAAGAAAGCCCCGCGTGAGGAAATTTTCCTGTTCGTCATTCGCTTGCGTCGGGCGCGGCGCTTTGGTCGAAGGGGAACGCAACCATTGGGTATTGGCACAATCTTTCAGTGGCGTCACATCGCCCATGGCATCCCGGAAAAGGTCTTCATCGTCTAGGTTCATGGTGTTTTCTCACGCCTGGTGGTTTGCTGAGCGCAAGTTGCCGCTCAAAAACAAAATAGTAGCAAAGGATTTTTGGCATCACATCTGTCACTTTTTGCGCTGAGACAAGTTGTGACCAGATGTAAATATGGCAACAAAACGTTCCAGGTCAAAAAATAATGTCAGGCAAACCTTGCGCAAACTCAGGTATACCCTACGTTAGTGGGGGTTTAAGGGGAATTACTGCTCGGATGAGTTCCCTTAACGCGTAAAAATGTTAAAATTGACGGCAGTCAATAATCATCGAGCGTACCTATATGATCCCGGAAAAACGCAGCATTCGACGTATTCAGTCTGGCGGTTGTGCCATTCACTGTCAGGATTGCAGTATCAGCCAGTTGTGTATCCCTTTCACACTGAACGAGCATGAGCTGGATCAGCTGGACAATATCATTGAGCGCAAAAAGCCGATTCAGAAAGGTCAGACGTTGTTCAAAGCCGGTGATGAACTGAAATCGCTTTACGCTATCCGCTCCGGCACCATCAAAAGTTATACCATTACTGAACAGGGTGACGAGCAGATTACCGGCTTCCATCTGGCAGGGGATTTAGTGGGCTTTGATGCGATTGTCGGCGCGCACCACCCGAGTTTTGCTCAGGCGCTGGAAACAGCGATGGTGTGTGAAATTCCTTTCGAAACTCTCGACGATCTCTCCGGTAAAATGCCGGCACTGCGCCAGCAGATGATGCGTCTGATGAGCGGTGAGATTAAAGGCGATCAGGATATGATCCTGCTGCTCTCCAAGAAAAACGCGGAAGAGCGTCTGGCGGCCTTTGTCTGGAATTTGTCACGCCGCTTTGGTCAACGTGGCTTCTCACAACGCGAATTCCGCCTGACCATGACGCGTGGTGACATTGGTAACTACCTGGGACTAACCGTAGAAACCATTAGCCGTCTGCTGGGCCGCTTCCAGAAAAGTGGCATGCTGGCCGTTAAAGGCAAATATATCACTATCGAGAACCATGCGTTGCTGGCAGAACTGGCGGGTCAGACTGAACAAGCTGCGTGATTCTATGCCGGGTCGATAAATGTTAGTTTATTGATCCGGCAACAACTTTTCCCCTTCTGCCCTGCGCCAACTTAGGCTATCTTTAATCCAACTTGCTTTGGTTTGAGGAGATTGCCTTATGTCCCGGTACCAAAATATTCTGGTGGCGATTGACGCCCAACAGGACGATCAACCCGCGCTGCGTCGTGCGGTGTATCTGAATCAACGTATCGGCGGAAAAATCAAAGCTTTCCTGCCTATCTACGACTTCTCCTATGAAATGACCACCTTGTTGTCGCCTGATGAGCGATCCAACATGCGTAAAGGTGTGATCAGTCAGCGTACTGAATGGATTCGTCAACAGGCCCACGCCTATCTTGAGGCCGGTGTTGATATTGAAATTAAGGTGGTGTGGCATAACCGCCCTTATGAAGCGATCATTCAGGAAGTGATGGCGCACCAGCACGACCTGGTGTTGAAAATGGCCCATCAGCACGATCGCCTGGAAGCAGTGATTTTTACCCCGACAGACTGGCATCTGCTACGCAAATGCCCCTGCCCGGTGTGGATGGTGAAAGATCAGCCGTGGCCGGAAGGTGGCAGAGCCGTTGTGGCGGTCAATCTGGCCAGTGAAGAGCCCCATCACGATGAATTAAACCAAAAGCTGATTCGTGAAACAGTGCTGCTGGCCGATATGGTCAATCACACAGAAGTGCACCTTGTCGGTGCTTATCCCATCACGCCAATCAATATCGCCATTGAACTCCCCGACTTTGACCCCAGCGTGTATAACGATGCGATTCGCGGACAACATCTGGTGGCGATGAAAGCGCTACGCCAGAAATTCTCCATCGGCGAAGAGTTTACGCATGTGGCAAAAGGCTTGCCGGAGGAAGTGATACCGGATATCGCCTCTCATCTGGAGGCGGGAATTGTGGTACTCGGCACCATCGGCCGCACTGGCCTTTCGGCCGCGTTCCTGGGGAATACCGCTGAGCAGGTTATCGATCATCTCCGCTGTGATTTGCTGGCAATCAAACCGGACGATTTCAAATCGCCGATTGATTATGACGATGAAGAAGACGAAGACGATTAAAACAACAAAGGCGACCAGATGGTCGCCTTTTTAATCGCACTACAGATTACAGCGCGCGCAGGATACCTTCTACACTCGCCTTCGCATCACCAAACAACATTTGCGTGTTGTCTTTGAAGAACAGCGGGTTCTGCACCCCAGCGTAACCGGTATTCATTGAACGTTTAAACACGATAACGTTCTGCGCTTTCCACACTTCCAGTACGGGCATACCAGCGATTGGGCTGCGCGGATCTTCCTGCGCCGCCGGGTTAACGGTGTCATTGGCACCGATCACCAGCACGGTATCGGTATCGCTGAAATCATCGTTAATCTCGTCCATTTCCAGCACCACGTCATACGGCACTTTGGCTTCAGCCAGTAACACGTTCATGTGGCCAGGCAAACGGCCAGCAACCGGGTGGATGCCGAAACGCACTTTGATGCCACGCGCACGCAGTTTTTCGGTAATTTCCGCCACCGGGTACTGTGCCTGCGCCACTGCCATGCCGTAGCCTGGGGTGATGATCACTGACGTTGAGCCTTTCAGCAATTCCGCCGTGTCTTCTGCCGTGATTTCGCGATGTTCACCCTCTTCTTCGCTCTCGCCACCGACACTCACATCGGTACCAAAACCACCGGCAATCACGCTAATGAACGAGCGGTTCATCGCCTTACACATAATGTAGGACAGGATGGCACCCGAAGAACCCACCAGCGCACCGGTGACGATCAGCAGGTCGTTGCTGAGCATAAAGCCCGCAGCCGCTGCCGCCCAACCGGAGTAGGAGTTGAGCATCGACACCACAACCGGCATATCCGCACCGCCAATCGACGCCACCAGATGCCAGCCGAACACCAGCGCAATCACCGTCATCAACAACAGCGCGACGACTTGTGAACCGGTGCTATTCGTCTGTACAAACCACAGCATCAGCAAGAAGGAAACCACCAGCGCTGCCAGGTTCATTTTATGACGATGTGGTAACATCAGCGCTTTCGACGAAATCTTGCCGCGCAGTTTACCAAACGCCACGATAGAACCGGTGAAGGTCACCGCGCCGATAAAGATGCCGAGGAACACTTCCGTCAGATGGATATTTTCCATCACCGGCGCCAGTCCTGGTGCATGATCGATGTAGCTGTTGAAACCCACCAGCACCGCAGCCAAACCGACAAAGCTGTGCAGAATCGCTACCAGCTCTGGCATTTCAGTCATTTCGACTTTCTTCGCCAGACGCACACCGATTGCACCCCCGATCACCATCGCCAGCAGGATCCACGCCACGTTGCCGCTGTTGGGGCCGAAGATGGTCGCCAGCAGCGCAATCGCCATGCCGCTGACACCAAAGATGTTACCCTGCTTTGACGTCTCGTGTTTTGAGAGGCCAGCCAGGCTGAAAATAAACAGAATTGCGGCAACAATGTATGCTGCAGTCACTAATCCGCCAGACATGTTGTTACCCCTTAATTCTTACGAAACATTTTCAGCATGCGCTGGGTGACGGTGAATCCACCGAAGATATTGATGCTGGCAATCAGTACTGCGACGAAGGCAAGGAAAGTCACCCACCCGCCGTGTCCCATCTGCAGCACCGCACCCACCACAATTATGCCGGAAATGGCGTTAGTGACGGACATCAATGGCGTATGCAAAGCGTGACTGACGTTCCACACCACGTAGTAACCGACGACACAGGAGAGCGCGAAGACAGTAAAGTGGGAGAGGAATTCAGGCGGTGCCACGTTAGCGAGGCAGGCAAAGAGCACCACAGCCAATGCCAGCAGCAGATATTTGCGCCACGGTGAAACCGGTTTGGCTTCCACTTTTGCTTTTGGCTCAATGGCCGCCTGCGCCGCTTTCGGTGCAGCTGATACCTGAATCGGTGGCGCTGGCCAGGTCACTTCGCCTTCACGAATCACGGTGACGCCACGCACAACCACATCATCGAAGTCGACGGTGATTTCGCCGTTTTTCTCTTTGCACAGCAGTTTCAGCAGGTTCACCAGGTTGGTACCGTAAAGCTGAGAGGACTGTGTTGGCAGACGGCTAGGCAGATCGGTATAACCAATGATCTTCACACCGTTGCTGGTTAAAGTCACCTGATCAGCTACCGTGAGATCGCAGTTACCGCCGGTTGCTGCCGCCAGATCGACAATCACGCTACCTGGCTTCATGCTGGCAACCATTTCAGCGGTAATCAGCTTCGGTGCTGGTTTGCCCGGGATTAAAGCGGTAGTGACGATGATATCGACTTCTTTCGCCTGCGCGGCAAACAGCTCCATCTCTGCCTTAATAAAGGCTTCTGACATCACTTTGGCATAGCCATCGCCACTGCCGGCTTCTTCTTCGAAATCCAGCTCAAGGAACTCGGCGCCCATACTCTGCACCTGTTCTTTCACTTCTGGACGGGTATCAAACGCACGAACGATAGCCCCAAGGCTGCCCGCTGCACCGATTGCCGCCAGACCCGCCACGCCCGCGCCGATAATCATCACTTTCGCCGGTGGTACTTTACCCGCGGCGGTGATTTGCCCGGTAAAGAAGCGGCCAAATTCATGCGCCGCTTCAACAATGGCACGGTAACCCGCGATGTTCGCCATGGAACTCAGCGCATCCAGTGCCTGGGCACGAGAAATACGTGGCACAGAATCCATCGCCATGACGGTAACCTGGCGCGCCGCCAGTTTTTCCAGCAGTGCCGGATTTTGTGCGGGCCAGATAAAGCTAACTAAAGTGCTGCCCGCGCGTGTCAGTTCGATCTCCTGATCGTCTGGCGCATTCACTTTTAACACGATGTCAGACTGCCAGACACTTTCGGTGGTGCTGACAGTGGCACCAGCGGCGATAAAGCTCTCATCGTCAAAACTTGCGCGAATACCTGCGCCCTGCTCGACCGTGACGCTGAATCCCAGCTTGATCAGTTGCTCAACGGTCTTTGGCGTTGCAGCTACGCGCGACTCATTGGCTAACCGCTCTTTGGGTATCCCAATTAACATACTGTTTCCTTTCAACAATTAAAGGATGAGGTTCTGTAAGTGGCACAAGCCCATAAGGCTGAAACAGCGTTTCAGCTTTTTATGAGCAAAATGCGCAATGTAACAAAGTCTTTATAACCTACTGAAAATGTGAAAAGTGATCCACAGCGATAACGCACACTTATGACATTCACACTAATATTCAGATGCAAAGATTGAATGCCACCTTTTGCCACTAGTTTTGCGACATAATAAAAAATATTCTGCTGCGCAAAATCGTGTCATGTCGAATTTAGTGTTTTCAAAAACCTTTATTTAACAATACTTTAACTATTATGATGCTATGTGTTACCAGAATAAGTGGTAAAGCGGTTAAAAAAAAGCCATAGCATAGGTAAATGACATGTCGATGAATTATTTGCGGAGATTGTCAATCTTATGCGCATAAATTGGCTGAGACAGGTTGATTATTACATGCAATAATCAGCGGCTAATCTGTTATACATCAAGAGTCCAGCACGTTTTCGTACTCATTTTGCGTAAGGCGAAGGATCATTTTTATGAAGCTGAAGAACACCATTCTGGCGACCACTTTGTTATCCCTGTTGGCAGCAAATGCATTTGCCGCCAAAGAGTTGACGCCAGAACAAGCGGCCGCGTTGAAACCATTCGAACGTATTAATATCAGCGGTCGTTTCAATGCCATCGGTGATGCTACCGATGCCATCTCTAAAGCAGCCGATGAAAAAGGCGCTGACTCCTTCTATGTACAGGGTATCAACGATACCAACGGCAACGGCGGCAACTGGCGCGTCACGGCTGATTTGTACAAAGCTGATGCCCCAAAAGCGGATGACACCACCAAATACCGCATCTTTAGCGGTGTGAAAGAGTTGCCAAAAGCCGAAGCCTATCGTTTAGAGCCATTCGATACTGTTTCTGTTAGCGGTTTCTTCGCCAGCCAGCCAGATGTGAATGATGCCATTGCCAAACAGGCGAAAGACAAAGGCGCGGCATCCTTCTTTATTGTGCGTCAGGTTGATGCCAATAACGGCGGTAACCAGTACGTGACTGCTTATGTCTATAAAGCGGATGCACCAGAACGTAAGGTGCAGAATGTTTCAGATTCGATTCCTGCCGATTCTGAAGCCGGCAAAGCAGCACTGGCTGCTGGCGGCGCTGCAGCCAGCAAAGTGGCCATTCCGGGTGTTGCCTCTTCTGATACCCCTAGCCGTAGCGTAGGCCGTTTCTTTGAAACGCAGAGTTCAACGGGTCAGCGCTATACCGTTAAGCTGGCAGATGGTCGTAGCGTGCAGGAAGTGAATGCGATTACTGCCGCACAGATGCAGCCGTTTGATACTGTGACCTTCTCTGATCACTTCGGAACGCCGACTGAAGTGTCTGAAGCCGTGGCAAAACGCGCAGCAGATAAGGGGGCGAAGTACTATCACATCACCCGTCAATGGTCGAGCCAGAGCGGTGGCAACCTGACCGTGACCGCGGATCTGTTCAAGTAATTCCCCTGCAGGGCGGCTTTTGTCGCCCTGTGCTTCTGTTTGCATAGTCTCTGCGCAGATCTGCATAATCCTGCATTGCCTTCCCTTTTCGCTCTCCGTAAAATCCTTCGCCTGTTTTCAGGGTATTCCGTTTTAAATCCGGCCAATTGCCACGTTACACTCCAGCGGAATCGTCACTACCCAGCATACTCTGCTGCCCAGGAATGGTGTTTTGGATAAAAAATTAGGTTTGAGCACGCTCACTGCGTTGGTACTCAGCTCGATGCTCGGTGCGGGTGTGTTTAGCCTGCCACAAAATATGGCTGCCGTCGCCGGCCCCGCTGCACTGCTGATTGGCTGGCTGATCACTGGTGTGGGCATCCTGTTTCTTGCGTTTGCCATGCTGCTGCTGACACGCTTAAAACCCGAACTGGATGGCGGGATTTTTACCTATGCGCGCGCCGGATTTGGTGAGTTGGTAGGATTTTGTTCTGCCTGGGGCTACTGGCTCTGTGCGGTCATCGCCAACGTGTCGTATCTGGTGATTGTCTTTTCGGCGCTGAGTTTCTTCACCGATTCGCCTGACCACGTGGTGTTTGGCGATGGCAATACCTGGCAAGCGATGCTCGGTGCGTCGGTACTTTTATGGCTGGTGCACTGGCTGGTATTGCGTGGCGTGCAAACCGCCGCCAGCATCAACCTGCTCGCTACCCTGGGGAAACTGGTGCCACTGCTGCTGTTTGTGGTGCTGGCCCTGCTGGCATTCAACTACGATCGCTTACACTTCGACTTCAGCGGCGTTGCGTTAGGCCAGCCGCTCTGGCAGCAGGTCAAGCAGACCATGTTGATCACCTTGTGGGTGTTTATTGGCGTGGAAGGCGCGGTGGTGGTCTCCGCGCGTGCACGTCATAAGAAAGATGTGGGACGCGCCACCATGCTGGCGGTTATCGCCGCACTGCTGGTTTACTTGCTGGTTACCCTGCTGGCGCTAGGCGTGGTGCCGCGTGCAGAGCTGGCGCAAATGCGAAATCCTTCCATGGCCGGCTTGATGCAGCATCTGTTAGGACATTGGGGCAATACGGTGATTGCAGTGGGTCTGATTAGTTCCGTGTGCGGCGCGTATTTAAGCTGGACAATCATGGCCGCCGAAGTCCCTTTCCTTGCCGCACAGCAAGGGGCTTTTCCCCGCAGCATTGCGCGACAGAATAGTCACAATTCGCCAGCCGCTTCGTTGTGGCTCACCAACGGCAGCGTGCAGGTTTGTCTGATCCTGATTGCGGCCACTGGCGCGGATTACAATACGCTGCTGACCATCGCGTCAGAGATGATTCTGGTGCCGTATCTGCTGGTGGGGCTGTATTTAATTAAAGTGGTTCGCGGACAAAAAAATCCGCTGGCATTGGCGGTAGGATTGGGTGCCAGTGCTTACGGATTCTGGCTGCTTTATGCTTCTGGCCCGCTGCACCTGCTGTTGTCTGTGGTGCTTTACGCGCCGGGATTACTGCTGTTCCTTTACGCGCGACGCGGCGGCCGTGGTAACAGAGTGTTGTCACAACTTGAGCGCATCGCGATTGGATTACTGATTGCGGCAGCACTGCCAGCGATGTGGCAGCTCACGCAGTAATTAGTGAGGCTGAACCGGGATGGAAACGCACAGCAGGTCATCCTGCTGTGTCAGATTGAGCGCTTTACGATATTCCTGATGAATCGCGTCCAGCTGATCTTCTGACAACGGATAAGGCAGTTGGATGTCAAAACGGCTGATGTGCTGTTGTTCCGCGAGGGTAATCAGTCGCGCAATATTGATCTCGTCGCTGACCTGCGTTGAAATGATTTGTAATGCTAATTCTTTCAGATGATCGTCGCTTGCCGCTAAGCCGTGTGCAGATTTACGCGTCACCATGCCAAAAATCGGCATGACACCGTAAATGGCGTCAACGAAACTCCAGCGTTTTTTGCAGGAAGCAGAGAGAAAATCGCTGTAATTGAAGCAGATGCGGTCACTGTATCCGGCTGAAGCCAGCTCTTTATCAGACACCCTCGCACTCCTCCTGGTTTTCGTTACGGTTCCGAACCTTGCGCTACAACGCGCCGCTAATAATGGCACATTTCAGCGTAAATATACCAGTCAGGCAGGGATATTTCGTGCGATAGCGTAGAGCTCAGGACCAGGAAAAGTTATGCTGCTGTCATTCTCATCACTTGCCGTGAAATATGAACAAAATTGTCTATGTGGAAGATGAGCCAGAAGTCGGTGAATTGATCGCCGCTTATCTTGGCCGCCACGATATTGAAGTGACTGTTGAAACGCGCGGTGACCGTGCTGAAGCGACTATTTTAGAAGCCGATCCCGATCTGGTGCTACTGGATATTATGTTGCCGGGCAAAGATGGCATGACCGTTTGCCGCGACTTGCGCGCGCACTGGTCAGGGCCGATTGTGCTGCTGACCTCGCTCGACAGTGACATGAACCACATTCTGGCGCTGGAGATGGGCGCCAACGATTACATTCTGAAAACCACGCCGCCCGCTGTTCTGCTGGCACGCTTGCGTCTGCATCTGCGCCAGGCGCAGGGTTCTCAGCCTGAAGTGGCGCCCGCTATTCAAAGTTCCCAGCGGGTTTTGCGTTTTGGTTCGCTGACCATCGACTCCCTCAATCGCCAGGTCACGCTGTTTGACGAGAACATCACCCTTTCCACCGCCGATTTTGATCTGCTGTGGGAGCTGGCTACGCATGCAGGACAAATCCTGAACCGCGATGCATTGCTGAAAACGCTGCGTGGTGTGAGCTACGACGGCATGGACCGCAGTATTGATGTGGCGATTTCTCGTCTGCGCAAAAAACTGTATGACAGCGCCACCGAACCGTTCCGCATCAAAACCATCCGCAATAAAGGTTACCTGTTCGCGCCTCAGGCCTGGGATACCCGCTCCGCATGAGAAAGCTCTTTATCCAGTTCTATTTGCTGTTGTTCGTTTGCTTTCTGGTGATGACTTTGCTGGTGGGCCTGGTGTACAAGTTCACTGCTGAGCGTGCGGGCCGCCAGTCAATGAATGATTTGATGGCCAGTTCGCTGTTTCTCATGCGCAGCGAACTGCGTGAGATCCCCCCGCGCGACTGGAACAAAACCATCCGCAACCTCGACCTCGATCTGTCGTTTGAGCTGCATATCGAACCGATGAGTAAGTATCAGCTGGATGAACCGGATATGCGCCGCCTGCGCGCCGGGGAGATTGTCGCGCTCGACGATCAATACACCTTCCTGCAGCACATTCCACGCAGCCATTATGTGCTGTCGGTCGGCCCGATTCCTTATCTGTTTTATCTGCATCAAATGCGCATTTTGGATATCGCGCTGCTGGCCTTCATCGGTATGTCTTTGGCGCTGCCGGTGTTTATCTGGCTACGACCGCACTGGCAGGAGATGCAGCGGCTGGAGAAAGCCGCGCAGCGTTTTGGTCGCGGCGAGCTGGATGTACGTACCCATTTCGAAAGCACATCAAGTCTGCACAGTCTTGGCGTGGCGTTTAACCAGATGGCCGATAACATCAACACGCTGGTCGCCAGTAAGAAACAGTTGATTGATGGTATTGCCCATGAGTTAAGAACCCCGCTGGTTCGCCTGCGCTATCGCTTAGAGATGAGTGACAATCTCAGTGAAGCCGAGTCGGCGGCACTCAATCGCGATGTCGGCCAGTTAGAAAGCCTGATTGAAGAGCTGTTAACCTATGCCCGCCTCGACCGCCCGCGTGTCGATCTTAACCTTCAGTCGTTTGATTTGGCGCAGTGGTTGCGTGTGCATATCGAAGATGTGCAAACCATGAATCCTCAAGCGCATATCGCGCTGGATATTCCGCAACTTGAGAATGTGGGTTCCGCCGATACCCGTTTGATGGAACGCGTACTGGATAATCTGGTGAACAATGCGCTGCGTTATGCCCAACAGCGGCTGCGCGTCAGTCTGTGGTTTGACGGCGCCATCGGTAATTTACAGGTTGAAGATGATGGTCCAGGTATTCCACCTGAAGAGCGCGCACGCGTTTTTGAACCTTTTGTGCGTCTCGACCCTAGTCGCGATCGCGCGACCGGCGGCTGTGGGCTCGGGCTGGCGATTGTCCACTCTATTGCACAGGCACTGCAAGGACAGGTCACTATTGAGAGCAGTCCGCTCGGTGGTGCCAGCGTTCGCTTCTGCTGGCCGGTTGATCTACCCTTGCGAGATATTTCGCCCCGTTTACCGTCATAAGGAGCTTTAATTGTGACTTCTGCTTATCAGGAACTTAGCAAAACTTTCCAGCGCCTGGCACGCTTTGGCCATCTTGGGGCTATTGCCGGTGTCGATATGCAAACCACTATGCCACCCGGCGGCAGCCAGGCGCGCGGTGAAGCCATGGCGGAACTCAGTGTGTTTATGCATGAAGTGTTGACCGATAAACGCCTTGGCGGCTTATTCGATGCCGCCCAGCAGGAATCGTTGAACGACGTAGAGCAAGCTAACCTGAGCGAGATGCAGCGTGCGTGGCAGCAAGCAACGATTCTGCCTGCTTCGTTGGTTGAAGCCAAATCGCTGGCCGGTTCGCGTTGTGAGCATGCCTGGCGCCAACAGCGCCCTGCCAACGACTGGCAAGGCTTCTCGGCTAACCTAAAAGAAGTGGTGAAACTCAGCCGTGAGGAAGCCCAGTTACGCGCCGAAGCGCTGGGTGTGTCTCGTTATGACGCGTTACTGGATGTGTTCGAACCGGGCATGACCAGTGCACAACTCGACAATACCTTTGGCGAATTAAAAAGCTGGCTGCCCGCGCTGCTGCAGAAAGCCGTCGAGAAGCAGCAGAAAACCGCCATCGCGGCGCCGGTGGGTCCCTTTGCTGTTGAAGCACAGAAGCAGCTCGGCTTGAGTGTAATGAAAACGCTGGGCTTTGATTTCAATCATGGTCGCCTGGATGTCAGCGCCCACCCCTTCTGTGGCGGCGTGCCGGAAGATGTGCGCATTACCACCCGTTACAATGAGAGCGACTTCCTCAGTGCCATGATGGGCGTGATCCACGAAACCGGTCACGCACGTTACGAGCAGAACCTACCAAAGCAATGGCGTGGACAACCGGTGGCCCACGCTCGCTCGACTGCCATGCATGAATCCCAAAGCCTGTTTATGGAGATGCAATTAGGGCGCAGCAAGGCATTCCTGCAGCATATCCATCCGCAGGTTGTCGCCTTAATGGGTGACCAGCCGGCATTAGCGTTGGATAACTTTGTTCGCCAGACACAACGCGTGAAGCCAGGCTTTATTCGCGTGGACGCGGATGAACTGAGCTATCCAGCTCACGTGATTCTGCGTTACGAAATCGAACGTGCGTTGATTGAAGGTGAGATTGAAGTTGATGACATCCCCGCGCTGTGGGATGAAAAAATGCAGCAATCGCTGGGAATAGATACCCGTGGCAATTATCGTGATGGCTGCATGCAGGATATTCACTGGACCGATGGCGCTTTCGGTTACTTCCCGACGTACACCTTAGGTGCCATGTACGCTGCCCAGCTGTTCCAGGCGGTGAAGCGCGCGATTCCTCAAGTGGAAGATCTGATCCGTAACGGAGAGTTGCAGCCGGTGTTTGACTGGTTACAACAGAACATCTGGCAGCACGGCAGCCGCTTCCCGACGCAACAACTGTTAGTGAATGCCACGGGCGAAACGCTCAATCCGCACTATTTCCGTCAGCACCTTGAACAACGCTACCTCTCTGCGTAAACTGCGCGGCGGCCCAATCGGCCGCCCTTTTCACTTCCTTTACCCGCCTTTGTACATTCCGTTACACGCCGATACCAATGCCTCACGGAAAGACTGAATTGTTTTTCATATAGTTCTTTCACCGGCCCCGCAGTGGGCTACACATGAAAAAATAGTTCGAGGATTTTGCGATGAAAAAATTAGTTGCACTGGTGATCGCCGCTGCTATGGGTATGTCTTCTGTTGCTTTCGCTGCTGAGACCACTACAGCTGCTCCGGCTGCTGCCGCTACCACTACCGCAGCACCTGTTAAACATAAAGCGGTTCATCATAAGAAAGTTGCCCAGAAAGCGCAGGCAGCTAAGAAACACAAAAAAGTAGAGAAGAAAGCGCCAGCTGCACAGAAAGCTCAGGCTGCTAAAAAGCACCACAAAAAAGCAACCAAACCAGCTGCACAGAAAGCCCAGGCTGCTAAAAAGCACCACAAAAAAGCAACCAAGCCAGCTGCACAGAAAGCCCAGGCTGCTAAAAAGCACCACAAAAAAACAACCAAGCCAGCTGCACAGAAAGCTCAGGCTGCTAAAAAGCACCACAAAAAAGTAACTAAACCAGCTGCACAGAAAGCTCAGGCTGCTAAAAAGCACCACAAAGTGAAAAAAGCGGCTAAATAAGTCGGCCTCTTAGCGCCAACACCGCATTAACGATTGAAAACACCCGGTTATGCCGGGTGTTTATTTACTGGAGTAGCGAAAAATGGTGCGTCGCTATCGCTTCGAAATTATCCTGATTGTGATGATCCTGTGCGGCATTGTTGCAGCCAGCTTTTTTATCTAGTCGTTGTAGCGTGCTGATTACTCCAATATTTCTCCCTTTTTTCCCGCTCTCCGACTATAGTTATCGCTCAAGCGTGATGACAATAACCTCTTCTTATTCTCGCCATTGAGAGAACTATGCGCCTGGCTATCCTGTTACTTGTTGGAATTTTCAGTTTTAACCTCGCAGCACATGCCGATGATGAAGATGGGCCAAGCCCGGAAGACATCAAGACGCTATTTTTTGGCAAAGACCACCGCAAAGCCATTACGGATGTGAGTGCCGCTCCCTGGGATGCCATTGGACAACTGGAGACCGAAAGTGGCAACCTCTGCACGGCCACCCTGATATCCGCCCATCTGGCATTAACCGCTGGACACTGCCTGCTCGCCCCTCCGGGTAAATTTGATAAACCGGTGGCGCTGCGTTTTATGTCAGGTGCTAAAGGCTGGCGTTACGAAATACATGATATTGATGCGCGTGTAGAACCTTCACTGGCGCGCAGGCTACAGGCCGATGGTGAGGGCTGGATCGTGCCACCAGGCGCGGCACCTTACGATTACGGGCTGGTCATTTTGCATAATCCGCCGTCGGGTATCGTACCCATCCCCTTATTTGACGGCTCACGTAGCGATTTAACCGATGCGTTGAAAACCACCGAACGCAAAGTGACACAAGCCGGTTACCCTGCTGATCACCTCGACACGCTCTATTCTCACAGCGACTGCCTGATTACCGGCTGGGCGCAACGCGCGGTGCTGTCTCATCAATGTGATACGTTGCCAGGCGACAGCGGATCGCCGCTGCTACTGAAAAGTGGTGATGGCTGGAAGCTGATTGCCGTGCAAAGCTCTGCACCCGCGCCGGCGGACCGTTATCGCGCGGATAACCGTGCCATCGCAGTGACGTCGTTTAAAGACAGTCTGGAAGAGCTGGCGAAATAAGATTTTCGCCACAGAATCGCGCCCCTTCTTCGCACCAGGGTGTTTCATGCGCAGTCAGCGATATTTCACTCACAGAGGCGCAGAAAGAGCGCCTCTGTGCTTTGGGTGACTCAGCTAATTTGTTCCATCGCCTGCAGAATACGCTTATCAGAGATAGGATAAGGTGTGCCCAGCTGCTGAGCAAAATAGCTAATCCGTAACTCCTCAAGCATCCAGCGGATCGCCTGAACTTCAGCATCATCCTGACGCTGCGGAGGCAGTTTATTGCGCCATGCTTGCCACGCCTGCTCTGTGGCCTGCACTTTCAGCATGCGCGCACGATCGCTGTAAGGGTCAGTCGGCAGTTTTTCAAGGCGGCGCTCGATGCCCTGTGAATAGCGCAACGTATCGCCCAGATGCTGATAGCCATTACCGGTGACAAAGCCGCGGTATACCAGGCCACTCATTTGCGCTTTAATATCAGACAGTGCCAGCGCCAGCGTCATGTCGACACGCCCCTTCAGGAACTTGTTGATATTGAATACGCTGGTCAGAATCTGCTCGACCTGTTTGGCAATCGTCACCACAGTTTCGTTCAATTCAGCTCGCACTTTGTCGCGCAGTTGCTCGAAATTCTCCTGTTGCCATGCCGGACCGCCCGCTTCCGCCATCAGTTTGTCGACTCCACAAGCGATGCAGTCATCAATCAAATCCAGCACTTTGCCGTAGGGATTGAAGTACAAGCCGAGCTTGGCTTTGTTGGGCAGTTTCTCGTGCAGATACTTGATCGGCGACGGGATGTTCAACAGTAACAAGCGACGCTGACCGCGCCACATCATTTTCTGCTGCTCCAGTTCATTATCGAACAGCCGAATGGCGACACTGTCTTTCTCGTCGACCAGTGCGGGCCAGGCTTTAACCTGATAGCTGCCGCGTTTCTGCTCGTAACTTTGCGGCAAATCACCAAAGCTCCAGATGTGCAGTCCGCTCTGCTCCAGCCCATCGTCTGCGACTTTCGACAGCGTTTCCTGCACTTTACCTTTCAATACCTGCTTTAATTGATGCAGGTCTTTGCCTTCCTGCAGTTTGCGGTTGTGTTCATCCACAATGCGGAAGGTCATTTTCAGGTGATCGGGCACCTGATCCCACTGCCAGGCTTCACGGTCAATGGTGACGCCGGTCATGCGGCGGAACTCGCGCTCCAGCGCATCCAGCAGCGGTAACTCCATCGCTTTAACACGACCGAGGAAAGCTTCTGCATAGTTCGGTGCAGGCACCAGATTGCGGCGCGTTGGTTTTGGCAGCGATTTAATCAGTGCAATCACCAACTCACGGCGCACGCCGGGGATTTGCCACTCAAACCCCCCCTCTTCAACCTGATTCAGCAACGGCAACGGAATGTGAACGGTCACACCATCGGCATCCGCGCCGGGCTCAAACTGATAGCTCAGTTTTAGCTTCAGATTGCCCTGATGCCAGAAATTCGGGTAATCGAGCTGGCTGACTTTATCCGCGCCATCTTTGATCAGCATCTGCTTATCAAAACTCAGCAGGTCAGGATTGTCCTTGCTCGCCTGTTTCCACCAGCTATCAAAGTGGCGTGCGGAGACAACGTCAGCGCCAATGCGGCGGTCGTAGAAAGCAAACAACGTTTCATCATCGACCAGAATGTCACGACGACGTGATTTGTGTTCCAGATCTTCCACTTCACTGCGCAATTTGAGGTTGTTGCGCAGAAACGCATGGCGCGTCTGCCAGTCGCCTTCCACCAGCGCGTGGCGGATAAACAGCTCACGACTGAGTGGCGCATCAATGCGGCTGTAGTTGACCTTACGCGCCTGCACAATTGCCAGGCCATACAGCGTGACTTTTTCTGTCGCCATTACCGCGCCCTGGGCTTTCTCCCAGTGCGGTTCGCTGTAGCTGCGTTTAATCAAATGCTGGGCCAGCGGTTCGATCCATTCGGGATCGATACGTGCGGCCACGCGGCCCCACAACCGGCTGGTCTCCACCAGTTCCGCGACCATGGTCCACTTCGGCGGCTTCTTAAACAGGCCGGAGCCAGGGAAAATGGAGAAGCGGGCATTACGCGCGCCAGTGAATTCCTGCTTCTCATTGTCTTTCTGGCCAATATGCGACAGTAATCCGGTCAGTAAAGCGCAGTGCACTTCACGATAGGGCGCGGGTTCGCTGTTAACCGGCATACCCTGTTCGCGTACCACCTGACGCAATTGCGTGTAAATATCCTGCCATTCACGCACGCGCAAATAGTTGAGAAAGTCGGTTTTACACTGACGCCGGAAGTGATTGCCCGACAGCGCTTTTTGCTGCTCCTGCAGATAATTCCACAGATTCACAAATGAGAGGAAATCCGACTCTTTGTCAGCAAAACGCCGATGTTTTTCATCGGATGCCTGCTGTTTATCACTTGGGCGCTCGCGCGGATCCTGAATCGATAAGGCCGCAGTGATGATCATCGCTTCACGCACACAGCCAAATTTTTGCGCTTCCAGTACCATGCGTGCCAGACGCGGATCGACTGGCAATTGCGCCAGCTGGCGGCCAGACGTCGTCAGCTTGTAGGTTTCATCCTCACTTAGCGTGATAGCGCCCAACTCTTCCAGCAAGCGCACGCCATCCTGAATATTGCGCTTGTCGGGTGCTTCGACAAACGGAAATGCGCCGATATCGCCCAGGCCGAGCGCCGTCATTTGCAAGATAACCGACGCCAGGTTGGTACGCAGAATTTCCGGATCGGTAAACGCCGGACGACTGAGGAAATCGTCTTCAGAGTAGAGACGGATACAGATCCCTTCCGACACACGTCCGCAACGCCCTTTACGTTGATTGGCGGATGCCTGAGAAATCGGCTCGATCGGCAGGCGCTGCACCTTAGTACGATAGCTGTAGCGGCTAATGCGCGCCGTACCGGGATCGATAACGTATTTAATGCCCGGTACGGTGAGTGAAGTCTCGGCCACGTTGGTGGCCAGCACGATGCGGCGTCCACTGTGTGACTGGAACACCCGGTTCTGTTCGGCATTCGACAGCCGCGCATACAGCGGTAAGATTTCGGTGTGCGGGATATCGCGCTTCATCAGCGCATCGGCGGTATCGCGAATTTCACGCTCGCCACTCATAAAGATCAGGATATCGCCACGGCTCTCGTGACCTAACTCATCGACCGCGTCAAAAATCGCCTGCAGCTGATCGCGGTCGGTATCGTCAGCGTCTTCCACCATTGGGCGGTAGCGCACTTCGACTGGATAGGTTCGGCCTGAGACTTCTATCACCGGCGCATTATGGAAGTGGCGAGAGAAACGCTGCGGATCGATGGTCGCCGAGGTGATGATCACTTTCAAATCGGGACGGCGCGGCAGCAGCTCACGCAGATATCCCAGCAGAAAATCGATGTTCAAACTGCGTTCGTGCGCTTCATCGATGATGATGGTGTCATATTGCAACAACTGACGATCCTGCTGGATTTCCGCCAGCAGAATACCGTCGGTCATCAGCTTCACTTGCGTCGTGTCGCTGACCTGGTCGTTAAAGCGCACCTTATAGCCGATAGTGCCGCCGAGCGAGGTTTCCAGCTCATCGGCAATACGATTGGCAACGGTACGTGCCGCCAGACGGCGCGGCTGCGTATGACCAATCAACCCTTTGACACCACGCCCGAGCGCCAGACAAATCTTCGGTAGCTGGGTGGTTTTCCCTGAACCGGTTTCCCCGGCCACAATCACCACCTGATGATCGCGAATCGCCTCGGCTATTTCTTGCTGCTTTTGACTGACCGGCAGATTTTCCGGGAAGGTGATGCGTGGCGTGGCCGCCGTGCGCTGTGCAATGCGCAGTTCAGCGGCAGCAAATTCGGCTTCTAGTTCTGTTGCAATGCCCTGCTGCGCGGCTGGATTTTTCACCTTCGCTGCGCCATGCAAACGGCGCTGCAAGCGCTGGCGGTCGCGCAGCATCAGATTATCGAGCCGCGTCCAGAGTGGGGCCAAAGGGGAAGTGACGGATGATGACATAGTGGTGTGTTACCTGTGGTCGCGGCGAGCCTGGCAAAGTGCGCTCGATGCCGGCTGAAATTTCCCGGCGGATTCAATCAATTATTGCCCGGCATAATAGCACACTCTGGACAACCTCACCTGACCGGACGTGCGACCTTATTCAATAATTTCGAACATAGGTCTCGAAATATTGCGCTTTTACCTCGCGGAGGATCTCCGTAGAGTGTAACGCATTGAGCGGTAAGCCAACCGCGTAACGCACAGGAAAACACCATGAGCAAAGTTTTAGTTCTGAAATCAAGCATTCTGGCCGGTTACTCTCAGTCAAACCAACTGGCTGACTTCTACGCTGAAGAAGCGCGCGCCAAAGGTAATGAAGTGACTGTTCGCGATCTGGCTGCTCAGCCAATTCCCGTTCTGGATGGCGAGTTGGTTGGTGCACTGCGTCCTTCTGATGCTCCGCTGTCTCCACGTCAGCAGGAAGCCCTGGCGCTGTCTGATGAGCTGATTGCAGAACTGCAAGCGCATGACACTGTGGTTATTGCTGCGCCAATGTACAACTTCAACATCCCTACTCAGCTGAAAAACTACTTCGACCTGATTGCGCGTGCTGGCGTGACTTTCCGTTACACCGAAGCAGGCCCGGAAGGTCTGGTCACCGGTAAACGTGCCGTGATCCTGTCAAGCCGTGGCGGTATTCACAAAGATACCCCAACGGATCTGCTGACCCCATACGTGAAATTGTTCCTGGGCTTCATCGGCATCACCGATGTGAACTTCGTGTTCGCTGAAGGTATTGCTTATGGTCCAGAAGTGGCGACCAAAGCGGCTAACGACGCGAAAGACGCCATCAAGCAAATTGTTGCTGCGTAATCTTAAGAACGTGATGGATACCCGAGAATAATGGGTATGATGCCATCTTTGCCGGGCCTGAGTGCCCGGCTTTTTTATGGCTGTGACTCAGATAATGATGGGTTTTACTTACGTAACCACTGCCCGTTGATACCGCGCACATACTCTCCACTGCCTGCGCGACTCACCAGCTTTTCGCCCGCGATACGTGCCACTTCACTGGTGCTCAGATTGTTCTGCTGCGCGACGCGCTGATATTGTTGCATACGGCCATCATTAATCCGTTTCACCAACGCCAGGGTTTCATCATCCTGTTGTCGCGCCGCCACATAGCCACTGAGTGTTTCCCCCACGCGCCCCTGCTGCCGCGCTTCGTCCAGCGTCAGCGCCCACGCTGAAGGCACCAGCAGCAGCACCAGCAACAATGCCATCGCTTTCGATTTCATCATGCCGCTCCTCAAAACAGGCCGCTTTGGTTTTTCAGCAACGCTTCCACATCTTTATCGACCTTGATGTGGATTTCATGTTCGATCTTCACGTTCATATTGATGGTGATCGGCTCTTTCGGTGCCGCCACTTCAATGCGAGGCACGCAACCGATCAGCGGCAGCCCAGCTGCCAACACCAGCAATGCCCTGAGGCTCATGGTTGGGGATCCTTCTTTGATGGCAGGGTGGCATTTTGTTCCACCCAGGATTGCAAATTATCGCCAAAGCGCAGGCTGCGCCACAGCTGGAACAGATTTTCCTGATGCCGATAGTTGAGGTTAATCGACTGTCGGCGATTACTAAACTGACTGGTGCCTTTCACTTCGGACTGCATCGTGAGATTGCCGAAGTTATCGAGGTCCAAAGTGGCCCACGAACGGGAAATCTCCATGTAGCGCAGCCAGTCCATGGCGGCACCCGCGGCAAAGTTATTACTGACGATGGCATCCGCCATATCTTTATCCATGCGGAAGGTCAGCGGGCCGCTGTTGGCAATCCAGCCCTTTTCAATCAGCCATTGCGGATTATTCACCCATAGCGGCAGCTCGCCGTTTACTTTGCCCGACATGGCGAACTGCTTCGGTTTGATCGCCGTGATCAGCTTGCTGAGGTTGATTTCACGCAGCGAAACGCGCGCGGGTTCATGCTGCGGCATGCGCAGTTCAGGCATGCTGACATGGCCGCCTAACAGATCGAGATTCACGTTACTGAGCGTCAACGGCTGGCGCTCTTGCCATGGATAGTGGCCCTGCAGATCGGCAGTGATGTTCTGCAACGCAAACTGGTTTTTGACTTCAGCGATGCGCAGTGAAACCGGACCGCGACGCCCTAACTGCCATTGGTGATCCTTGAGACGGAACGGCAGCGTGAAGTCGATGCCATTGATTTCACTGTCCGGCATCCACACGCTGCCCTTTTTTACTGCCCAGAAACCACCGGCTTCGAAGCCCTGTTTCGACGCCGCAGAAAACGCCATTTGCGCTCTCAGTTCACCTGACTGAATGCGCATCTTCAAATCGCTACTGAGCAACGGCTGGAACACCGTCAGTGACTGAGCTGGCCACCAGGCTTCACCGCGCAAACGTTCACCATCCCAGCGCCCGTGTACCCTTACCGGGCCGATATCTTCAGCAGTTAACTGACCGCGCCAGATAAAACGACTCGGATCGCTGCCTTTGGCCTCAAAACTCAGTTCTGAAGGCGGCAGCCAGCCGCCATAGCTAAACTGCGTCTGACCAGATTTCAGGGTAAAACCCCCGTTGAAAGCCGGATGCGCGACGTCTCGTTGCCAGCGAACCGGTGCGGTTAAGGTTAGGCGCGGTTTGTCGACTTGCACCATGCCATAGGCTAATTGATCAAAGCCGGTATTGAGTGTGTCCAGGCTGATTAACGTATCCTGCCAGCTGCCCGTGCCCTTCACATCCCATTTGGCATTGAGCGGCTGCATCAATCCATCACCCCAGTATCGCCAGTTCCAGCGCCCACTGTCCGGCCAGAAATCGCTGGCGCGACCATCCAGATGCAGCGTAAAGCGACCGAAGTTGGGATCGTGTGCCTTCAAGATGGCCTGCAGGCGGCCATTAATACCGCGCGAGCCAACGGTGACGCCTGCCAGTGGCCAGCGCGTTTCATCCACTTCCAGCGTCGACAGTAATCGACCGCGCAAACGCAGCAGTGCACCTTGTTTAAGCGTGATTTGTGGATCGGTCAACATGCCGTGCAATATGCCCGGCATGCTGCCGAACAACTGCAGGTCGGCAAACTTACTTTCGCCGGTCAGCTGGAACGGTAACGCGCTGTCGGTAAGGCTCAATGTGCCCGGCCCGACACTCAGCACCAGGTTACCTTTACCGCCGCGGCCTTGGGTAAGCAGATTGAACCGCCCGCTGACCTGGGTGTTTTCCAGCCCCTGCTGCCAGTTGTCGAGGGTGAGCGCCAAACCACCCGACAGCGGTTGGTCAGCTTGCGGCCAGCGCCAATGTCCCTGAGTGATACGTATCTGCTGCGCATCGACCTGCCACGGTAACTGCAACAACGGCTGATCGTCACCCTGCTGATTAATCACCAGCGTGCCTTGCTGCTGCTGCCAGTTAAGCGTCATCGCCAGCGGCTGCGGCCACTGCGTCAGATTGACATCACCGCTGAGTTCACCCGCCACCGGCAAACCGTTAGCAAAGGTGGGCAGCGTAAGATCACCGTGCAAATCGAGCGGTTTTGGTAGCAAAGGATGACTGATTTGGAGTTGTGCGATCTGCAGTTGCTGCCCCTGCAAACGTGCATCTAGTTGAAGGTTATCGCCCTGATAATGTAACTGCTGGACGCTTTTATCGAGGCTGAGATCAAAACGGCCGGCATATTGCTGCCAGGGTAAAATACTCAGTTGCTCCAGATGGATATCGGCACCCGGTAACATGTGTTGCCATTCGGCCAGACTGCGCGGTGCACCGCTGGAATCGCTTTGTGGCAGGGCTTGCAGGCATTCACTGTTGAGCTGTACGGCCTGTGCACTTAGCTGCCAGCGTTTATGTTGCCAACCCAGCGCGACATCTTTGACATTCGCCAGCTCGCAGTCACCAGCCAGATAGCTTACCGCCGGAAAATGCACGCCGCCGTTGTGCCAGCGCGGTGAACCATTGAGCTCAACGCGGGTATTTTCCGGCAGCCAGATGCCCGCCAGACGCGGCAACCATTGCGTCAGCGTCAGCAGTAATCCCAACAGCAGCAATATCAGCGCCAGTAGCGCAGCAAGTGTTCGACGGAGGCCCCGCGACATGGCAGTTAACTATCCTGTTCTTTACGCAATCCTGACGGAGATGATGTCATGTTATGCCCGGCAAATGAAGGTGTTAGCTATATAGCCTGGCTGAAGAACAGCAAAATAATGCAGAAAACGTTATTCTGTGATGATACCGACGTTGCATTTTTCAGGAGCGAAATAATGAAAGTTGCGGTTTACAGCACCAAACACTACGACCAGAAATACTTTGAACACGTCAATGCCAGCTTTGGATTTGAGCTGCAGTTCTTTGACTTCCTGCTGAGTGAAACCACGGCCAAAAACGCGGCGGGCTGCGATGCGGTGTGCATTTTCGTTAATGATGATGGCAGTAAAGGGGTGCTGGAGGAGCTGGCGGCACTGGGCGTGAAAACCATCGCGCTGCGCTGTGCCGGATTTAATAACGTCGACCTTGAAGCGGCTGCCGCCCTCGGTTTGCAGGTGGTACGCGTACCGGCCTATTCGCCGGAAGCGGTGGCTGAACACGCGGTGGGGTTGATGATGACGCTGAATCGCCGCATTCACCGCGCCTATCAACGCACGCGTGATGCTAACTTCTCGCTGGATGGCCTGACCGGTTTCAATATGCACGGCAAAACGGCGGGTGTGATTGGCACCGGTAAAATCGGTGTGGCGACCATGCGCATCCTGAAAGGCTTTGGCATGCGTTTACTGGCGTTCGATCCTTATCCAAGTGCTGCTGCACTCGAACTGGGTGCCGAGTATGTCGATCTGAAAACGCTGTTTGCCGCATCCGATGTGATTACGCTGCATTGCCCAATGACGCCTGAAAATCATCATCTGCTCAATGCACAAGCCTTTAATCAAATGAAAGATGGGGTGATGATCATCAACACAAGCCGTGGTGGCCTGATCGACTCACAGGCAGCCATTGATGCGCTGAAGCAGCAAAAGATAGGTTCACTCGGTATGGATGTGTATGAAAATGAGCGCGATCTGTTCTTTGAAGATAAATCGAACGATGTGATTCAGGACGATGTGTTCCGTCGCCTGTCAGCCTGCCATAACGTGTTGTTCACCGGCCATCAGGCATTCCTGACTGCCGAAGCCCTGACGGCGATTTCCGAAACCACGCTCAGCAATTTACAGCAGCTTGAACGTGGCGAAGACTGCCCGAATCAGGTGAAAGCGTAAAGATGTGGCGCCTGCCTCAGCGGGCGCACTGTCCACCCATCAGCGCCTGCTCGTCACAACGACGGCCATTGGCTAACTGACACATGCCAATACGCGATCCATCCAGCTGGCGTGAAAACGCCAATGTTCCCCCGGCATTACTGCAATTCACTTCGGCCATAGATGCCATAACAACATGCGGTTGAACGTGTGCTGCGGTAGCCTGTTGTGGTGGTTCGTCATCACTGTTGCTGCTGCAGGCAGAAAGTAACAGTGCTGCACCGGCCAGCAGTAAGGTAGCGGCTTTCATCGGTCGGGCTCCGGGGAGTTGGGCGTAAAAGAGCCCCCAGCATATGTCAGGTGCGTCAAGGGATCGATAGGCGACACAGCTTTTTACAAATTTTTTTATCGCCTTTTGCAAGCAGAATTATCCTGATTGGACCTGAACAGCCTTTTTTCACCGAAACAATCCTATTTATCAATGCATAAGGAGGAATCATGCTAACAGACATGTTGATCCGTATTGCGCTCGCCGGCATTTTGGGTGGATTGATTGGCCTCGAGCGTCAGATGCGCGCCAAAGAGGCCGGATTACGCACCCACATTTTGGTGGGCATTGGCAGTGCCATGTTTATGCTGGTGTCAAAGTATGGCTTCGCCGACATGCTTGATAGTGATCACGTGGCGCTGGATCCCAGCCGAATTGCCGCACAGGTGGTGAGTGGGATGGGCTTCCTCGGCGCCGGTACCATCATCATCCAAAAACAAGTGGTCAAGGGTTTAACCACCGCCGCAGGTTTGTGGGTCACCGCCGCGATTGGCCTGGTGATTGGTAGCGGCATGTATGAAATCGGTATTTATGGCACGGTGCTAGCGCTGGTGGTGTTAGAAACTTTCCGTCGCATCAGTCATTGGCTGATTGGCCGCCATCACACGCTAATGGTGCACCTTAAACCCAAAAGCGTGCCGCTGGTGTTGCTGGTGCTGCAACGCGAGAATATCCGTTACGGTCACATTGCTGTGGTAAATCGGGATGAGGAGAATGGCCTGTGTGAACTCAGCGTTGAGGTGACATTGTCACGCAGTGCCGCTATTCACACCATCTACGATAAAGTGATGGAAATCAAAGGCGTTCAATCATTAGAAATGATGTAAAAATCAACAACCTTAGATGGCAGTGCGCTCACCTGTCGCCACCACACAGATGAAAAAGTCCAACCAAATTGCTTTGCTAAAGTGAATTATTACCCCCGTAAAGTTTCGGGTTTCTCAGCGTAGCAAAGGACGATTTATGATTACCGTCGACGGCAACGGTGCGGTGGCTTCGGTCGCTTTCCGCACCAGTGAAGTGATCGCCATTTATCCCATCACGCCCAGTTCCACCATGGCGGAACTGGCCGATAGTTGGTCTGGCGAAGGTCGCCGCAATATCTGGGGTGATATCCCTCGCGTGGTGGAGATGCAGTCAGAAGGCGGCGCGATTGCTACCGTGCACGGTGCGTTACAAACCGGCGCCCTTTCCACCACGTTCACGTCATCGCAGGGCCTGCTGCTGATGATCCCGACGCTGTATAAACTCGCCGGGCAGTTGACACCGTTTGTCCTGCATGTTGCTGCGCGAACTGTTGCCACGCATGCGCTGTCGATATTTGGCGATCACTCTGATGTGATGGCGGTGCGCCAGACCGGTTGCGCACAACTGTGTGCTTCCAGCGTGCAGGAAGCGCAGGATTTCGCGTTGATTTCTCAGATGGCTTCACTCAATAGCCGCGTGCCCTTTATCCACTTCTTCGACGGTTTCCGCACCTCAATTGAAATCAACAAAATCGTTCCTATTAGCGATGAAACCCTGCAAGCACTGATGCCAGCACAAGCGATCGCAGAACATCGTGCACGCGCATTGACGCCGGATCGTCCAACCATTCGCGGCACCTCCGCCAATCCTGATACCTATTTCCAGTCACGCGAAGCCACTAATCGCTGGTATGACGCCTGCACCGGCCATGTTGAAGCCGCTATGGACGCGTTTGCCGCTAACACCGGTCGCCAGTATCAGCCGTTTGAGTTTTATGGTCATCCGCAGGCTGAGCGCGTGATAGTGATGATGGGGTCGGGCTGCGGCACCGCCGAAGAAGCGATTGATGTTCTGTTGCAGCGCGGCGAAAAGGTCGGATTGGTGAAAGTGCGCCTCTATCGTCCGTTCTCAGCGGCGCATCTGATCAAAACGCTGCCTGCTTCGGTTCAGCGCGTGGCGGTGCTGGATCGCACCAAAGAGCCCGGCGCACTGGGTGAACCGCTGTTCCTGGATGTGATGACCGCACTGGCTGAAGCCTTTAGCCGGGGTGAACGCCCGACGCTGCCGAAAGTGATCGGCGGGCGCTACGGTCTGTCATCGAAAGAGTTTGCCCCTGATGCCGTGCTCGCTGTGTTCCGTGCGCTGCAGCGTGAACAACCGCCTGCGCGTTTCACCGTGGGTATTTATGATGATGTCACGCACTTATCGCTGCCGATGGAGGCCAACATCGTGCCGAACCGGGCGCGACTGGAAGCGCTGTTTTACGGCCTCGGCAGTGACGGCAGCGTGAGCGCCAGCAAAAACAACCTGAAGATCATCGGCAATGCCACGCCGTGGCACGTGCAAGGCTATTTCGTTTATGACTCGAAAAAAGCGGGCGGCCTGACTGTTTCCCATCTGCGCGTCAGTGAACATCCCATCCAGTCGGCTTATCTGGTGCAACAGGCTGATTTTATTGGCTGTCATCAACTGCAATTTATTGATAAATATTCGATGCTTGACCAGTTGAAACCGGGCGGCATTTTTCTGCTGAATACGCCTTATGCCGCTGATGAAGTCTGGTCACGCCTGCCGCAGGAAGTGCAGAGCCAGCTTAATGACAAGCAGGCGCGGTTTTATGTCATCAATGCGGCGCGTATTGCGCGTGAATGCCAGCTCGGTGCGCGCATTAATACCGTGATGCAAATGGCGTTCTTCCAGTTGACGCAGATTTTGCCCGGCGACAGTGCATTAACCGAACTGCAAAACGCCATTGCACGCAGTTACAGCAGTAAAGGCGAGGAGCTGGTGCAGCGTAACTGGCAGGCGCTGGCGATGGCTCAACAGGCGCTGGAAGCGGTGCCGCTACAGGCGGTTGATCAGCAAAGCCCGCACCGCCCGCCGGTGGTATCCGATAGCGCACCGGATTTTGTCAAAACCGTCACCGCCGCCATGCTGGCAGGATTAGGCGACAAATTGCCGGTGTCCGCACTGCCGCCAGACGGCACCTGGCCCGTTGGCACCACACAGTGGGAAAAACGCAACATCGCCGAAGCGATCCCCATCTGGCAACCCGACCTGTGCACGCAGTGTAATCACTGCGTAGCAGCCTGCCCGCACGCGGCGATTCGCGCTAAAGTCGTTGCGCCTGAAGCCATGGACTCCGCGCCTGAATCACTCGCTTCTCTCGACGTCAAATCACGCGATATGCGCGGCCAGAAATACGTGTTGCAGGTGGCACCTGAGGATTGTACCGGCTGTAATCTGTGTGTCGAAGTGTGCCCGGCCAGCGATCGCCAGCACCCGGAGATTAAAGCCATCAACATGCAATCCCGTCTTGAGCATGTTGAAACTGAAAAGGTGAATTACGATGCGTTTCTTGCGCTGCCGGAAATCACGGCGGAACAGCTGGAACGCATTGATATTCGCACCTCACAACTGATCACCCCGCTGTTTGAGTATTCAGGCGCCTGTTCCGGCTGTGGGGAGACGCCGTATATCAAGTTGCTGACGCAGCTGTATGGCGATCGCCTGTTAATTGCCAACGCCACCGGTTGCTCATCCATATATGGCGGTAATCTCCCCTCCACCCCTTACACCACTAACGCTGAAGGACGCGGACCGGCATGGGCCAATTCCCTGTTTGAAGATAATGCTGAATTCGGGCTCGGTTTCCGCCTGAGCGTTGATCAGCAGAAACAGCGTGCGCTACGTCTGTTAGATCAGTGTGCGCCACAGTTGCCTGACGCTTTAGTGGCAGCATTGAAAGAGGAAAATGTCCTGCCCTCTGTTCGTCGCGAGCAAATCGTTGAACTGCGTCAGCAGCTGGCGGCTTCATCATCAGCGCACGCAGGCGAATTGCGGGTTATCGCCGATGCGCTGGTGGAGAAATCTGTCTGGCTGATTGGAGGCGATGGATGGGCCTATGACATCGGCTATGGCGGTCTTGATCATGTGATGAGCCTGAGCGAAAACGTCAACGTGCTGGTTCTCGACACCCAGTGCTATTCCAATACCGGCGGACAAGCCTCCAAAGCCACGCCGCTCGGCGCAGTCACCAAGTTTGGCGAGCAAGGGAAGCGCAAAGCACGTAAGGATTTAGGCGTTGCCACCATGCTGTATGGGCATGTGTATGTGGCCCAAATTTCGCTGGGCGCGCAGTTGAATCAGACGGTGAAAGCGATTCAGGAAGCGGAAGCCTGGCCCGGCCCATCGCTGATCATCGCCTACAGTCCGTGTGAAGAGCACGGTTACGACCTCGCCTACAGCCATGAGCAGATGCGATTGTTGACCACCAGCGGATTCTGGCCGCTGTATCGTTATGACCCTCGACGTGCAGAACAAGGTAAAGCGGCACTGGCGCTGGACTCTCGCCCGCCCACCTCGGTGCTGGAAGAGGTATTGATGAACGAGCAGCGTTTCCGCCAGTTGCAAACCCGTGAACCGGAAGCCGCCGCGCAGATCTGGCAGGATGCAACCGAAGCCGCCAATCAACGCTATCAAAGACTGGCGGAAATGGCCGGTAAAGTAGAGAAAAGTGACTAAATGAACTAAGCCCGGCGCGCTGGCCGGGCTTAATGATTTAACAGGGTTGAAGCTGAATAATTGCCATCTCAACCGCGCGATTGGGCGAGCCGGTTAACTCCCGATAGCGCAGTTGCAGATTACGCAATTCTGTCGCTACCACCTCTTTTTCTGTTGCTGATCCACGCTGTGCCAGCTCGAGATAACATTGCCCGACTAGCCGGCACGCTTCTTCAAAAACCATGTCGTACGTTTGCATCTGCCTCTCCTCACCTTTAGAAACTAAAAAAACACTTCATCCATCCTGTCAGGCAGCGATGCGCACAATCTTTACCCAGATCAATAAATGGGCATATTGTTCTGGCAAAGTGTGCGGTTTTATCGCAGGAATCCTTGAAAAGAGATCACATCAGACTGGCATTCGCCTGCGCAATCCGTACCATACGCACTCATGTCATAAGGGTTCATTGCCGCTGAAGCTTTATTCAGCCGCCAACGACCCTTGCGTTCATTCTCAAGCGTGAAAATAATGTCAGAAAATCAAGAAGTAACCAAAAAGAACAATATAATCTGAAGACATAAGACAGTTACTACAAGTTCTTGGCAGTAATGGATAGCCTTGATATTTCATTCGGTTAGAATATTGCATAAGTACGCAGTTTTACACTGACCGCCAGTGACAATGCCCCATTTAGTGCTCTGAAAAAGATATTTGCCCCTGATTTCGCCCCTCGTTTATCTCCCTGAATAGATCGTTAGCTCCCACAATCGCTGCATTATTAATCTTTATGAAACATCAAAACTATGTGCGCATCAGTTATTTTTCCTAAGTTGTGCCAGGCTTAGAGTCGATGCCTCATTAATGGAGATTAAAATGAATAAAGTTGCCTGGCTCGCAGTAATGTTACCTCTCAGTTTTGGCGCTTGTGCTGAAACCGGCGGATTTGAAGCGGGTAAAACACCACCTCCTCAGAGCAAAGAAGATGCAGGTTATAAAGGATCCGAAGACACCGCGGAAACACCGATCACACTGATAAAAGATTTCCGCCAGGGCGGTTATGTCACTCTTGAAGGTTACATTGTTAAAAAAGTGAAGGGCAACATTTATCAGTTTCGTGATAGCACGGGCACAGTAAACATTGACGCTCCAGAGGCTACCTTTAAAGGCAAAACCTTCAATTCTGAAGATAAAATCCGCGTCAGTGGCAAGGTGTTTGGCAAAGGTAAAAATGCGCATTTAAAAGTTTCACGTATAGACGAACCCTGATAAGTAAACGATGGCCCCGCTCATTAAGGGCAGGGGCCTGACCCCTTAATAGCTAGCGCTAGCTCAAACGGCTAGAGTGTGCATCCATAAAATCCGGTGGTTGAAAGCCTGACACCTTCAGCACATACCGAATAAGTTCAATACTACTTTCAATAAACGTCCATCTCTCCCGCTTTAGATTACATGATGGCAAACCTGGTATTTAATGATTGCGAATCTGACTATAGCAAGCTGAATAAAGGATTTTGATTGTTTAACTTTGCTCCTGGTGTAGAGGTAAACTTCACTCGGTTAAGCTAATTATTTTATGGTGTTAGGTCACTAACACTGCTTAGTTTTATCTATGGCAAAGCAGGCATTACCTTAAAAAATTTACTTAGTCATGACTTAATCTTACCGCTTCGCATGCAATCCCATTATCACAGTCTAAACTCTGTTTTATCGCTACCACTTTCCTGTGATATCGATAAAACTCCGTTTGATCATGATTCGCACTCTTTGTGCAGGCCCGGCTCGCCACCAGCTCCGGGCTTTTCTTTTAAATGGAGATTCTCATACACTTCTGGTTTTGAATCTTTCAATATTTCTAAAACGAGCACTAATGGAGCATTTTGAAAAGAGGGTATTAAATCAGAGGTGCTGTACATAAATTAAGCGCACCTTTCCATTTGATGAGAATTTAGCCTTTGAATGCATTTCTGTCCGGTTCAATGCGATTCTTCCGGCTTCAATTGTACTTTTTGAATGACTGTTAGCCAATGCAAGTATTATGTGTTTTTTATTTTCAGGCAATTACAGTGGTGCACAATAACCATATTGACTATACGTTCACTTGCCCCTGACGGGTGTTTTTTTGTACTCAACTGGCAATGGTTGCATCACTACATGCGATACAATGTAAGATGCGTCATATCAGAAAGTACAATCATTATCCCAAAGATTGCCCACGATTAAACTCACCTGTAGTGCGGTCTTTCTTCCTGTATGGTCTACAGTTGTTGGTAAATAAAATTCCTCCTGAATGAGAAAACAGGTCCGTATGAGAAACCTGACGATTCCTGCACTAACGACTGTGCTTTTGCTTGCAATAATTTTTCTGCTACAGGCACAATGGATTTCCATGATGTGGTAAAACGTCTTATCATGGCAGAACAATAAAAAAGATAAATGATTATTAGACACTCTCTGCACAGGCTGAACTCAAGGGCATCCTGTGCTTTTTTTTGCGTCAAAGTCTGTGTACTTCATTAAAGAGTCTATTTCATGCTGTTAACGTTAATATCGGATTACTTAAGTAAAAGGCGAAAGATTCTCCACCCGAATTATCCTATCTATCGTTTTGTGTGTCTTTCTTTCGACCTTCTTACACTGCCCCCCTGACTGAATCACCTTCTTCCTGCCATCATCAAACCTCAAAACATCAACTGTTCTCATTCTTTTTGCCGCTTCGCTAGCGTTTAATCAGTTACAGTCTATTTTCAAAAGGTCGCCTTTTACTTCCCTGTTTAGACGACACAACTCTTATTGGAAATGTTTGGCATACATTGATGCCGCCCGGGTGACTGGATTCTCCCGGGCTCTTTATTTACTACATCAGATTGGCGATCTATCTTGTACCTTTATGGCCGTGACCTCATGAGTAACTACGCCAAGGATAGCCATATCTTCCAGTAAGTCTTCTTCCAGAATCACTCCTTCATCCGTTATTACCCGGTTTGGATGTATGTATAGGTTTCCCCACTCATACATCCCTAACATATCCAGCAAAACAGTATCACCATCTTCCGGCCGCAGTCGTTCATCAATGATACAGGTCCGCCCCTGAAACTCGACCACATAACATGTTGTGCTTGTGGGTAGCAGCAGTTGAAGAGGATTTAGTAAAAATGTCACCTCGCAACGGGGAGGTCCGAAAAGCGGGTGGTGTAAGCCGGCGACAGCATTTCCCGCTTCATAGCCCATGTTTTCTGCATACCCTGTCCTGCAAACCATAATTTCCCCTTCCCGCTTTGGTTAAGGCCGTCAACGACACGCATCAGCGTTTCACTGTTAGCCTGTGGCTTAAATTCGTCAAAGAGATTGAGCTGAGAAACGCCCTGGCTATAGAAATCTCCCAGCATCACGCCGGCTTTCATAAAGCGGCATCCATCGAGCCAGATGCGATCCAGTGACTCCATGGCCACGCGGATAATGTCCCGCGTGTCGTTGGAGGGTGTTATCAGCGAGCCCATTGCCTGATTACCGTAAAACGTCTCCCCTACCGCGTGCGGACTGGTTCGGACGAAAACGGCTATCTGCCGGCAGTATTGTCGTTCACTTCTGAGCTTTTCGGCCGCGCGCTCGGCATAAGCACACACCGCCTGACGCATATCCTGGTATTCCGTTATGCGGGAACCGAATGAACGCGAACAGACAATCTGCTGTTTCGTGGGCGCAAATTCCTCCAGCTCGAGGCAGGGTTCGCCACGCAGCTCCCTCACCGTCCTTTCCAGCACCACATTGAAATGCTTACGGATGATGTACGTGCTATGCTCTGAAAGGTCCTTCGCGGTGATGATGCCCATCGCATTCAGCTTTTTGCTAATACGCCTGCCCACTCCCCACACATCCTCGACCTTCACCAGTTCCATCAGCCTGCGCTGGCGCTCAATGTTCGATAAATCCAGCACGCCCCTGGTTTTCGTCCATTTTTTGGCGGCGTGATTGGCCAGCTTGGCGAGCGTCTTAGTGGGTGCTATCCCCACTCCAACGGTCAGATGCGTATCGCGCTTTACGCGCGCGCGAATTTCCCGCCCGTAGTCTTCCAGCACACGGCAATTACGTATCCCGGTCAGGTCCATAAAAGCTTCGTCAATAGAGTAGATTTCAACTGAGGGTGCCATATCTTCCAGAGTGGTCATCACTCTGTTACTCATGTCTGCGTATAAGGCGTAATTGGAACTGAATACCTGAACTTTATGACGCCTGAACTCGTCTTTGAGCTTGAAGTACGGTGCCCCCATAGGCAGCTGCAGTGCTTTCGCTTCTGCCGAACGCGCGATAACACAACCATCGTTGTTAGAGAGGACAACTACCGGCTTGCCACGCAGGTCCGGTCTGAACACCGTTTCACAGCTGGCGTAAAACGAGTTCACATCCACCAGGGCAAACATTAACGGCCCATCGTCTTAATGGAGTGCCGGACCACGCCGAAGATTTCAAACTG
>NZ_SZZV01000040.1:0-5296 GCF_009829935.1 Pantoea sp. Seng
GATCAAACTCTTCAATTTAAAGTTTGATTTGCTGCAACAAGTGCAGCGATGCTCATCTGTAAAACGTCATAATGAATTTCATTATGTGTTCACTCGTGAGACTTGATATTTTTTACGTCCGGAGACGCTGATATCAATCCTGCGAGTGCCCACACAGATTGTCTGATAAATTGTTAAAGAGCGGTGCAATCAGCGCCTTAAGCTGCTGTTGCGAGGTGGCGTATATTACGCTTTCCTCCTTCAGAGTCAAATACTTTTTTCAGCGTTTTTCTCCGGCGGGATGAATTTCTTCACTCCCTGCTGAGCCGACTGCGTTGCCGCTTTGCCGTCTCAGTGGTGGCGCATTATAGGGAGTTATTCGGAGCTGACAAGGGTTTATTGCAAAAAAATGATCGTTCGACCTAAATTTAGCCACAACGCTCTATTTCACAACGATTTGCCTGGTAACTGCACAAAATCCTGGGCAAAAACCGCCACTTTATTCCAATCGGTGTATTCCACTTCTTTAGAGGTATCGGTCTCACCGCCCGTCATACGCATAATCAGTTGAATCATGACACGGTCAAACCAGCGATAGTGGGGATAACGCAACGCGCCGGCAAACACCGCACAGCAATCTGGCTGCCAGGGTGACTGCTCCAGGAACTTATGCGTATAGGCGTTGGTTACTGGCGTGCACTTATCCGCTTTACGCGCCGTAAGATTGACGCTGAAGAAGCCACTGACGCGCTGATGCAGCTCAGCCTTATGCTGAGTAACAAACTTCATTAATGCCGGATGGAAATGTCCGTAACGAATTGAAGCGCCAATCAGCACGCGATCATACTGCGACCACTCAACCTGCTGTACTTCCAGTAAATCAATCACGTCACACAGCTGCTGCGGCGCTAGCGTCTGTGCAATACGCGCTGCGATCTCACGGGTTTGCCCATCACGGCTGGAATATAGAATCAATGCTTTCATTAGATAATCCTGTTTCTCTTATTCACGCCAGAAGGTCGGGGTGAACAGGACCAGCAGTGTGAACACCTCAAGGCGTCCAAACAGCATGGTTAAAATCAAAATCCACTTAGCGACGTCATTCATAGACGTGAAGTTATCCGCTACAACACCTAAGCCTGGGCCGAGGTTATTCAGCGTTGCGGCAACCGCAGCGAAAGCGGAGAAGTCATCGACGCCCGTCGCGATAATCGCCAGCATGCTGAGTAAGAACACCAGCGCATAAGCAGAGAAGAATCCCCATACCGCTTCAAGGATACGCTCCGGTAGTGCGCGATTACCCAACTTGATGGTGTAGACCGCGTTCGGATGCACCAAACGCTTAAGCTCACGCGACCCCTGCTTAAACAGCAGCAGAATACGAATCACCTTCAAGCCACCGCCAGTCGATCCCGCCATACCGCCGATAAAAGCCGAACAGAGCAACAGTACAGGCAGGAATAATGGCCAGCGCGCAATACTATCGGTGGTAAAGCCAGCAGTCGTTGCCATCGACACCACCTGGAAAAAGGCCTGGTTCAATGTTTGCCAACCGCTGGCATAGACGTTGTGGAACCACAGCACTACCGTACAGATCAGCACTAACGTCAGCTGTACGCCAATAAACATGCGAAATTCGGGATCGCGCCAGTAAACTTTGAGGCTGCGGCCGCTCAATAAAGAGAAGTGCAAGCCATAGTTACAGCCCGAGATCAGCAGGAACACCGCCACGATGGTATTGATGGTAGGACTGTTGAAGTAGCCGATACTCGCATCATGTGTAGAAAAGCCACCAATCGCGATGGTCGAGAAGCTGTGACCGATGGCATCAAACACCGGCATGCCCGCCAGCCACAGCGCCACCGCACAGGCCACGGTAAGTAAGACATAGATTAGCCACAGCGTTTTAGCCGTTTCCGCAATACGCGGGCGCATCTTGTTATCTTTTAACGGCCCCGGCATCTCAGCACGATAAAGCTGCATGCCACCCACGCCCAGAATCGGCAAGATGGCCACCGCCAGTACAATGATCCCCATACCGCCCAGCCATTGCAGCATCTGACGATAGAACAAAATCGCTTTCGGTAAGGTATCAAGGCCCACCAACGTAGTGGCGCCCGTGGTGGTCAGCCCAGAGAAGGATTCGAAGAAAGCATCGGTAACCGAAAGGTGCGGCTGTTCGGCAAAAATGAAAGGCATCGCACCCACACTACCCAGCACCGTCCAGAACAGCACGACGATCAGAAACCCTTCGCGCGGTTTAAGTTCGGTTTTCTTTTTGCGATTAGGCCACCACAGCAGCGAACCAATCACAATCGCCATCATAAAGGTCTGGCTAAACGCGCGTCCGGCGCCATCGCGATAAATTAAGGCCACCAGCCCCGGTAGGATCATCGTCACCGAGAATAAAATTACCAACAGTCCCACGATGCGGGTAATGGCGCGAAAATGCATTCAGCCGTTCCTTTAAACAGATGCTTTTAGTTGTCCAGCGGGATGAGCGTCAGCGCGCCCCGGCTGTAATCAGAAAGGTTTTGCCGAAAGCCATCAATTTGCGGATGCGGCAACGCCAGACGTAGCGCGATACGATCCTGATAATGGCTCTCTTCAATGATGCCGTCAAAGCGTTGCAACAGACGCTCGATATCACTCAACTGGGCATAATCACATTGCAAGGTAAAAGATTGCATCGGCACTTTACGCGCACGCATCAGTTGCTTCAGCCCCTGCTGCACGCCGCCGCCATACGCTTTCACTAATCCACCGGTACCCAGCATGATGCCGCCATAATAGCGCACTACCACTGCGGTAATTTCACCGACGCCGCTACCCATTAGCTGTGCCAGCATCGGTTTGCCCGCCGTGCCAGAAGGCTCACCATCATCGGAGAAACCCAGCTGCTGCGAATCATCCGGCGCACCGGCAACCCACGCCCAGCAGTGATGGCGCGCCGCAGGATGTTCCAACTTCACCTGCTGGACAAAAGCACGCGCCGCCTCAACGCCAACGGTATGCGCCAGATAAGTCATAAAGCGGCTTTTCTTAATGGTTTCCTCACTGAGGCTCACAGCCTCAGCGGGAATATCGTACGCATCCATCAGGCCAGATGCAGATCGCGCGTCATGTTTTCAACGCGATTGGCATGGATCACCACATTGTCTTCGATACGAATACCCCCGTACGGTTTCAATGCGTCGATCGCCTGCCAGTCAAAGTACTGGCTGTATTTACCGCCACGCAGTTTTGCCAGTAGTGAATCGATAATGTAGAAGCCTGGCTCGATGGTCAGCACCATGCCCGGCTCGAGCACGCGGGTACAACGCAGATAAGGATACTGTGATGGTGCCGCCAGGTGCGTGCCATTGTCATCCTGCATAAAGCCTGCGACGTCATGCACCTGTAAGCCCAGCGGATGGCCCAAACCGTGCGGCATAAACGGACCGGTCAGGTCTTCCGCCACCAGCGTCTCTTCGGTCAGACCTTTCACCAAATCGAATTTTAACAATAGACGGGCAATACGCTGATGCATTTGCAAATGGTAATCGGTGTAACGCACGCCCGCTTTCAACGTCGCAATCAGCGCCAGCTCTTCTTTATTCATCGCCTCTACCATTTCGGCATAACGCGATTTGCTTTGGGCTGCATAGCTGCGCGTCAGGTCGGCGGCGTAACCAAGGTATTCCGCACCCGCATCAATCAGGAAACTGTGGCGCTTCGCCGGTGGCTGATGGTCGAGCCTGGTGTAGTGCAGCACCGCAGCATGTTCGTTAAGCGCGATAATATTGCCGTAGGGCACATCCGTATCACGATGGCCAGTCGCCGTCAGATACGCCTGGTTGATATCGAACTCACTCATACCTGAGAAGAAGGCTTCTTTCGCCGCGCGATGTCCTGCAACCGCCAGCTTCTGCGCTTCGCGCATACAGGCCAGTTCGTAATCCGTTTTGATGCTGCGATGGTAATGAAGGAAGTCGATCACGCCTTTGGGATTCACGCGATCGCTATTGATGCCGAGTTGCGTGGCGCGGGAGGGCACAGGTCCGATATAAGCCACATTGTCGCGCTGAGCCGGCAGCAGTTGCCCAATCTCATCGGCATCTTTCAGGCCCACCACCTCAACATCCTGAGTCCAGAAGCTGTTGGGCAATGGCTCGACGTTATGCCAGTAATCCACAGGTGAGTAGAACCACAACTTTGGCTTGTTAACGCCATCGATCCATAACCAGCAGTTAGGCACTTGTGTGACAGGAACCCAAGCCTTGAATTGCGAATTCACCTTAAACGGGTAGTCGTGATCGTCGAGAAAAACGGTTAACAGCTCGCCAGAGTGAATCAACATCGCATCAAGTTTAAAGCGTGCCAGCACCTGTTGCGCTCGCTGTTGCAGCGTATTGATATGCGCGTGATACAGGGTTTTCAGTGAATCCATGGACTTGTCTCCGATATCGCGAAATTGGCCGCAGTGTAGCACAGCCTCAAGTCTGTTGCCGTGCTGCACTCGCTGTGATCGGCGTATCAAATAAGCAAAGACTCGTTTGCAAAAAATTAACATGCCGCCCACACTCCAACTCATCTGGTATGACCAGATCACCTTTCGCGGTTTCAGGAGACGGACATGCTCTACCAAGGCGATACCCTTTCAGTTCACTGGCTTGATGACGGCATTGCCGAGCTGATTTTCGATGCCCCCGGTTCAGTGAACAAACTCGACACCAAAACAGTTGCCTCATTGGGCGATGCACTCAGCGTGCTGGAGCAACAGCCCGAGTTGCGTGGCCTGCTGCTCACCTCGGCCAAACCGGCATTCATTGTCGGTGCCGATATCACCGAATTCCTGTCGCTATTTGATGCGCCAGAAGAGAAGCTGAGCCAATGGCTGGCGTTTGCCAACAGCATCTTCAATCGCCTGGAAGATTTGCCGGTGCCGACTGTCGCTGCGATTGACGGCTACGCGCTGGGCGGCGGCTGCGAGTGTGTGCTGGCGACAGATTTCCGCGTCGCGACGCCTGCTGCACGCATCGGCTTACCGGAAACCAAACTGGGCATCATGCCGGGGTTTGGCGGCAGCGTGCGCTTGCCACGTTTGCTCGGCGCTGATAGCGCACTGGAGATCATCGCCGCTGGAAAAGATGTTGATGGCACCAGCGCCCTGCAACTCGGTTTGGTCGATGCGGTCGTGAGCAGCGATAAACTGCGCACCGCAGCGCTCACCATGCTGCAAGATGCGATGGCACAAGGCAGCTGGCAGGCCCGCCGGGCACCTAAACTAGCGCCTCTGAAGCTCAGCCCGATTGAAGCGGCGATGAGCTTCACCATT
>NZ_SZZV01000041.1:0-5165 GCF_009829935.1 Pantoea sp. Seng
GGACGTAAAAAATATCAAGTCTCACGAGTGAACACATAATGAAATTCATTATGACGTTTTACAGATGAGCATCGCTGCACTTGTTGCAGCAAATCAAACTTTAAATTGAAGAGTTTGATCATGGCTCAGATTGAACGCTGGCGGCAGGCCTAACACATGCAAGTCGAACGGTAGCACAGAGAGCTTGCTCTTGGGTGACGAGTGGCGGACGGGTGAGTAATGTCTGGGAAACTGCCCGATGGAGGGGGATAACTACTGGAAACGGTAGCTAATACCGCATAACGTCTTCGGACCAAAGTGGGGGACCTTCGGGCCTCACACCATCGGATGTGCCCAGATGGGATTAGCTAGTAGGTGGGGTAATGGCTCACCTAGGCGACGATCCCTAGCTGGTCTGAGAGGATGACCAGCCACACTGGAACTGAGACACGGTCCAGACTCCTACGGGAGGCAGCAGTGGGGAATATTGCACAATGGGCGCAAGCCTGATGCAGCCATGCCGCGTGTATGAAGAAGGCCTTCGGGTTGTAAAGTACTTTCAGCGGGGAGGAAGGCGATGGAGTTAATAGCTTCATCGATTGACGTTACCCGCAGAAGAAGCACCGGCTAACTCCGTGCCAGCAGCCGCGGTAATACGGAGGGTGCAAGCGTTAATCGGAATTACTGGGCGTAAAGCGCACGCAGGCGGTCTGTCAAGTCGGATGTGAAATCCCCGGGCTTAACCTGGGAACTGCATTCGAAACTGGCAGGCTAGAGTCTTGTAGAGGGGGGTAGAATTCCAGGTGTAGCGGTGAAATGCGTAGAGATCTGGAGGAATACCGGTGGCGAAGGCGGCCCCCTGGACAAAGACTGACGCTCAGGTGCGAAAGCGTGGGGAGCAAACAGGATTAGATACCCTGGTAGTCCACGCCGTAAACGATGTCGACTTGGAGGTTGTGCCCTTGAGGCGTGGCTTCCGGAGCTAACGCGTTAAGTCGACCGCCTGGGGAGTACGGCCGCAAGGTTAAAACTCAAATGAATTGACGGGGGCCCGCACAAGCGGTGGAGCATGTGGTTTAATTCGATGCAACGCGAAGAACCTTACCTACTCTTGACATCCAGCGAATTCGGTAGAGATACCTTAGTGCCTTCGGGAACGCTGAGACAGGTGCTGCATGGCTGTCGTCAGCTCGTGTTGTGAAATGTTGGGTTAAGTCCCGCAACGAGCGCAACCCTTATCCTTTGTTGCCAGCGGTCCGGCCGGGAACTCAAAGGAGACTGCCAGTGATAAACTGGAGGAAGGTGGGGATGACGTCAAGTCATCATGGCCCTTACGAGTAGGGCTACACACGTGCTACAATGGCGCATACAAAGAGAAGCGACCTCGCGAGAGCAAGCGGACCTCATAAAGTGCGTCGTAGTCCGGATTGGAGTCTGCAACTCGACTCCATGAAGTCGGAATCGCTAGTAATCGTAGATCAGAATGCTACGGTGAATACGTTCCCGGGCCTTGTACACACCGCCCGTCACACCATGGGAGTGGGTTGCAAAAGAAGTAGGTAGCTTAACCTTCGGGAGGGCGCTTACCACTTTGTGATTCATGACTGGGGTGAAGTCGTAACAAGGTAACCGTAGGGGAACCTGCGGTTGGATCACCTCCTTACCTGAAGATACCTTCCCGCGCAGTGCTCACACAGATTGTCTGATAGAAAAGTAATGAGCAAGACGGCTGCGAAGTCGTGACATGTATGTGTCCCCTTCGTCTAGCGGTTAGGACTCCGCCCTTTCACGGCGGCAACAGGGGTTCGAATCCCCTAGGGGACGCCACTTGCTTGGTGACAGGTGAAAGGTGTCTCCACGAAATATCTCAAAACTGACGGTAACGTCGAGTTTGAGATATTGCTCTTTAACAATCCGGAACAAGCTGAAAATTGAAACGACACGTCGTGTTCATTCTCCGTAATAAGAATGAATAAACGATGTGTTCGAGTCTCTCAAATGCTTGCAGTCTGCAGCGTTGTAAAACGCCTGTGGGTTGTGAGGTTAAGCGACTAAGCGTACACGGTGGATGCCCTGGCAGTCAGAGGCGATGAAGGACGTGCTAATCTGCGTAAAGCGTCGGTAAGGTGATATGAACCGCTACAGCCGACGATGTCCGAATGGGGAAACCCGGTGCACTCTGTGCATCATCGCAACATGAATACATAGTGTTGCGAGGCGAACCTGGGGAACTGAAACATCTAAGTACCCAGAGGAAAAGAAATCAACCGAGATTCCCCCAGTAGCGGCGAGCGAACGGGGAGCAGCCCAGAACCTGAATCAGTTTGTGCATTAGTGGAAGCGTCTGGAAAGTCGCAGGGTACAGGGTGATACTCCCGTACACAAAAATGCACTTACTGTGAGTTCGAAGAGTAGGGCGGGACACGTGGTATCCTGTCTGAATATGGGGGGACCATCCTCCAAGGCTAAATACTCCTGACTGACCGATAGTGAACCAGTACCGTGAGGGAAAGGCGAAAAGAACCCCGGCGAGGGGAGTGAAACAGAACCTGAAACCGTGTACGTACAAGCAGTGGGAGCCAACTTGTTTGGTGACTGCGTACCTTTTGTATAATGGGTCAGCGACTTATATTCTGTAGCAAGGTTAACCGTATAGGGGAGCCGCAGGGAAACCGAGTCTTAACTGGGCGTTAAGTTGCAGGGTATAGACCCGAAACCCGGTGATCTAGCCATGGGCAGGTTGAAGGTTGGGTAACACTAACTGGAGGACCGAACCGACTAATGTTGAAAAATTAGCGGATGACTTGTGGCTGGGGGTGAAAGGCCAATCAAACCGGGAGATAGCTGGTTCTCCCCGAAAGCTATTTAGGTAGCGCCTCGTGAACTCATCTTCGGGGGTAGAGCACTGTTTCGGCTAGGGGGCCATCCCGGCTTACCAACCCGATGCAAACTGCGAATACCGGAGAATGTTATCACGGGAGACACACGGCGGGTGCTAACGTCCGTCGTGAAGAGGGAAACAACCCAGACCGCCAGCTAAGGTCCCAAAGTCATGGTTAAGTGGGAAACGATGTGGGAAGGCACAGACAGCCAGGATGTTGGCTTAGAAGCAGCCATCATTTAAAGAAAGCGTAATAGCTCACTGGTCGAGTCGGCCTGCGCGGAAGATGTAACGGGGCTAAACCATGCACCGAAGCTGCGGCAGCGACACTATGTGTTGTTGGGTAGGGGAGCGTTCTGTAAGCCGTTGAAGGTGAACTGTGAGGTTTGCTGGAGGTATCAGAAGTGCGAATGCTGACATAAGTAACGATAAAGCGGGTGAAAAGCCCGCTCGCCGGAAGACCAAGGGTTCCTGTTCAACGTTAATCGGAGCAGGGTGAGTCGACCCCTAAGGCGAGGCTGAAAAGCGTAGTCGATGGGAAGCAGGTTAATATTCCTGCACTTGGTGTTACTGCGAAGGGGGGACGGAGAAGGCTAGGTTATCCGGGCGACGGTTGTCCCGGTTTAAGCATGTAGGCGGAGAGTTTAGGTAAATCCGGACTCTTTTTAACGCTGAGGTGTGATGACGAGCCACTACGGTGGTGAAGTAACTGATGCCCTGCTTCCAGGAAAAGCCTCTAAGCTCCAGGTAACACGAAATCGTACCCCAAACCGACACAGGTGGTCAGGTAGAGAATACCAAGGCGCTTGAGAGAACTCGGGTGAAGGAACTAGGCAAAATGGTGCCGTAACTTCGGGAGAAGGCACGCTGGCATGTAGGTGAAGGGACTTGCTCCCCGAGCTGAAGCCAGTCGAAGATACCAGCTGGCTGCAACTGTTTATTAAAAACACAGCACTGTGCAAACACGAAAGTGGACGTATACGGTGTGACGCCTGCCCGGTGCCGGAAGGTTAATTGATGGGGTTATCCGCAAGGAGAAGCTCTTGATCGAAGCCCCGGTAAACGGCGGCCGTAACTATAACGGTCCTAAGGTAGCGAAATTCCTTGTCGGGTAAGTTCCGACCTGCACGAATGGCGTAATGATGGCCAGGCTGTCTCCACCCGAGACTCAGTGAAATTGAAATCGCTGTGAAGATGCAGTGTACCCGCGGCAAGACGGAAAGACCCCGTGAACCTTTACTATAGCTTGACACTGAACATTGAGCCTTGATGTGTAGGATAGGTGGGAGGCTTTGAAGCGTGGACGCCAGTCTGCGTGGAGCCAACCTTGAAATACCACCCTTTAATGTTTGATGTTCTAACGTAGACCCGTAATCCGGGTTGCGGACAGTGTCTGGTGGGTAGTTTGACTGGGGCGGTCTCCTCCCAAAGAGTAACGGAGGAGCACGAAGGTTGGCTAATCCTGGTCGGACATCAGGAGGTTAGTGCAATGGCATAAGCCAGCTTGACTGCGAGAGTGACGGCTCGAGCAGGTGCGAAAGCAGGTCATAGTGATCCGGTGGTTCTGAATGGAAGGGCCATCGCTCAACGGATAAAAGGTACTCCGGGGATAACAGGCTGATACCGCCCAAGAGTTCATATCGACGGCGGTGTTTGGCACCTCGATGTCGGCTCATCACATCCTGGGGCTGAAGTAGGTCCCAAGGGTACGGCTGTTCGCCGTTTAAAGTGGTACGCGAGCTGGGTTTAGAACGTCGTGAGACAGTTCGGTCCCTATCTGCCGTGGGCGCTGGAGAATTGAGGGGGGTTGCTCCTAGTACGAGAGGACCGGAGTGAACGCACCACTGGTGTTCGGGTTGTCATGCCAATGGCATTGCCCGGTAGCTAAGTGCGGAAAAGATAAGTGCTGAAAGCATCTAAGCACGAAACTTGCCCCGAGATGAGTTCTCCCTGACTCCCAGAGAGTCCTGAAGGGACGTTGAAGACGACGACGTTGATAGGCCGGATGTGTAAGTGCAGCGATGCATTGAGCTAACCGGTACTAATGACCCGTGAGGCTTAACCTTACAACGCCAGAGGCGTTTTTTGAGAGACGCAGAAGTAGATTTTCAGCTTTGTTCATCCGGATAAAAGAATTAGCGATGTCCTGCGGAGTTAAGTCCGAAGGATTTTGCGCTGAGGCAAGGCGCCGACCGGGACGGAACGAAGGAGCATACTGAGGTATGTGACTGAGTTACGCGAGGGAGAGCAACGCAGCATCAGCACAAAAGACACAGGACAGAGCACAAGAATTTGCCTGGCGGCT
>NZ_SZZV01000042.1:0-4953 GCF_009829935.1 Pantoea sp. Seng
TCGCAGCAACAACCAGGATCGCGCCGTCCATCTGCGCAGCACCGGTGATCATGTTTTTCACATAGTCGGCGTGGCCAGGGCAGTCAACGTGCGCATAGTGGCGAGTCGGGGTTTCATATTCAACGTGAGAAGTGTTGATGGTGATACCACGTGCTTTCTCTTCTGGCGCCTTATCGATCTCATCGAATTTGCTTGCTTTACCGCCGTAGGTTTTAGCCAGAACGGTGGTGATTGCAGCAGTCAGGGTGGTTTTACCGTGGTCAACGTGACCGATGGTGCCCACGTTTACGTGCAGTTTGTTACGTTGAAATTGCTCTTTAGCCATCGCTAGTCCCTCTAAGACACGGATATATCGAAGATATCGTCATATCAACCAGGCAATGCCTGACTGTTTGGTTTACAGAGAGAGAATCAGGAGAGAGATAAAGGAAGTGGTGCTGATACCCAGAGTCGAACTGGGGACCTCACCCTTACCAAGGGTGCGCTCTACCAACTGAGCCATATCAGCACATCTGGAGCGGGCAGCGGGAATCGAACCCGCATCATCAGCTTGGAAGGCTGAGGTAATAGCCATTATACGATGCCCGCATCCTGGAACTCGGCTACCTGTTCTTTCTGTAGCTTATGAATAATAAAAGAAGACCTTCTATTATTCGAGCCTGCCAGAGTTTCTGGCTGACTTTGATTGCGAAAATCCGCAATCTGAATTCGAAGGTGAGAGAGATGAACTCACCCGCCAGATAAAGATTTTATCTGACGCTCAACCAAGTGGTTGAGATGGTGGTGGGAGAAGGATTCGAACCTTCGAAGTCTGTGACGGCAGATTTACAGTCTGCTCCCTTTGGCCGCTCGGGAATCCCACCTACTTGATTGGTGCCGGCTACCGGAATCGAACTGGTGACCTACTGATTACAAGTCAGTTGCTCTACCAACTGAGCTAAGCCGGCATCAAGTGGAGCGCATTATGGGAAGACCGAGCCCAGGATGCAACAAAAAAATTGCCAAAATTGTTCTATCGCTTACTATTTGTGCAAAACATCGCAAACCGCTCATCATTTGCAGTATTTTCGTCCAAATGCAGTGTGTTTTTACGCCGCTGCACTAAGTGATTTACAGAGGCTTATCGTGGTTTGGTCGTCGCACGCCAGAAGCACAACGCCATTTTTCATTTAAAAGTGCGCAACTTTTTTTATTGGATCGGGTTTGATTGAACATTTTTTCAACTAACACAATGCAAGACGGGATTGTTCGTTAACGAATGCCACTGTCGGCGTGTTAAAGAGGGAGGCATTATTGATTGTCTGAAGACGGCTCAACGTTGTCAGCGAGGGAAAATCTGAAAAGATTTTACGCGGTGCTACAGCAAAATCGATTGTAATAAGCGACTAAGCAATAATAAAAATGCGGGCACGCTTACGAAAGCGTGCTCAGGTTTATCAATTTGCTTCTTTTTAAAGTGACACTGGTGTTACCCTCCAGCCCATTGTTCTCGTTACTTACCCCCTATGACGTGCAACTGAGCTCGACGCATCATTGTATGCCAGACGCTACAAGATGTTGATGAGCCGGGATTTGCGGTCAGATGCATACTTATGAGTAAAAAAACGACACCACTCACTACACCCTATTTACAGTTTGACCGTCAGCAATGGGCCGCCCTGCGCGACTCAGTGCCAATGACGCTCGCTGAAGGCGAAATTGAACGACTACGCGGTATCAATGAAGATCTCTCCTTAGAAGAGGTTGCTGAAATCTATTTGCCGCTCTCACGTCTGCTTAACTTCTATATCAGTTCTAATCTGCGCCGTCAGGCCGTGCTGGAGCAGTTTCTTGGCACTAACGGGCAAAAGATTCCCTATATCATCAGTATTGCCGGCAGTGTTGCTGTAGGTAAAAGTACAACCGCGCGTGTGTTGCAGGCGCTGCTTAGTCGCTGGCCAGAACATCGTAAAGTCGAGTTGATTACAACTGACGGCTTTTTACACCCCAATGCAGTGTTGAAAGAACGGGGGCTAATGAAGAAGAAAGGCTTCCCGCAATCTTACGATATGCATCGTCTGGTGAACTTCGTCTCCGATTTGAAATCGGGCGCTAGCCAGGTCACGGCGCCGGTTTATTCACACCTTATTTATGATGTGATCCCGGATGGCGATAAGGTGGTACAACAGCCTGATATTCTGATTCTGGAAGGCTTAAACGTGCTGCAAAGTGGGATGGATTATCCCCACGATCCGCATCATGTATTTGTTTCTGATTTTGTCGACTTCTCAATTTATGTCGATGCACCTGAAACATTATTAGAACGCTGGTACGTTAATCGTTTCCTAAAATTCCGTGAAGGTGCCTTCAGCGATCCCGATTCTTATTTCCACCATTATTCTCAATTGCCTAAAGAAGAGGCGGAAAATATTGCTCGCGGATTATGGAAAGAAATTAACTGGCTGAATCTTAACGAAAACATCCTCCCGACCCGGGAGCGCGCCAGTCTGATAATGACAAAGTCTGCAGATCATGCCGTGCAAAGTGTTCGCCTGAGAAAATAACGTTTCATATTTAAACGCCCTAACTTACCTGGGCGTTTAATTTCTCAGGTCAATTCGCATTAATTGCCAGGACGCAGCGAAATCTCACCACCCACCCAGGACTTTACTTCGCCATCTTGATCCAGTAATAAACCACCCTGCTTATCAATACCACGTGCTATACCATGAACTTCCCTGTCGCCAATCAGCAGCTTAACCGGGCGATTGATAAAATTGTCCAGAGCATCCCAACGCTCTACAAACGGTGCCAATCCGTCACGCTCGAAAATCGGCAGTGCTTCGCGCAGGCTATTGATGATTTTTGCAGCCAACTCATTGCGATCGATTTCAACTCCGGCTTCCTGCAAATTAATCCACCCCTGATTAATTTCAGCGGCTCCTTCTGAGCGCATCACCAGATTGACACCAGCCCCCATGACAATTTGCGCTGCGTCGCCTGTTTTGCCGGTTAGTTCAACCAGAATCCCGGCCAATTTACGGTCGTTCAGGTAGAGATCATTGGGCCATTTAACGCGCACATCGGGTACGCCTAACGACTGGATAACCTCGGCCATCACGATGCCAATCACCAGGCTTAACCCCATTGCTGCAGCGGGGCCTTGCTCAAGTCGCCAGTACATCGAAAGATAGAGATTAGAACCAAAAGGAGAAAACCATTTTCTGCCACGGCGGCCACGGCCCGCTTGCTGATACTCGGCAATACAGGCATGACCAGAAGGCAACTGATCCATCCTATCCAGCAGATACTGATTGGTTGAATCAATCACAGGGATGACATCTAAATCTGGTTGACGCAGATGCGAAAGAATATCGGCTTCATTCAGCAATTGAATGGGGGCAGGCAAGCTATATCCTTTTCCTGTGACGGTATACACATCCAGACCCCAGCTTTTCAGGGTTTGGATATGCTTATTGATGGCTGCACGGCTCATACCCAATGCTTCACCCAACTGCTCGCCTGAATGGAATTCTCCATCAGCCAGCAGCGCGACCAATTTCAGCGGAACACTATTATCTTTCATGAAATGACCTCAACGGCGTTACGTTCGCCTTGAGCACCAATGAAGCGAACCTCTGGCTCGAGCCAAACATTGAATTTTTCACCCACGTGGTTCCGCACCTCGTGCGCTAAAGCAACGATATCCTTTGGCGTTGCCTGGTTTTCATTGATCAATACCAGCGCCTGTTGGCGGTGTACCGCAGCGCCGCCAATCTGGTATCCCTTGAGATGGCATTGATCGATCAACCAGCCTGCTGCTAATTTGACGTCTCCATTTGCCTGCGGGTAATGTGGCATCCCCGGCCATGCCTCTAACAGCTCATTGGCCAAATCACGTGTGATAAGAGGGTTTTTGAAGAAGCTACCTACATTGCCCGTTACCCGCGGATCGGGCAGTTTACTCTGACGCATTTGGCAAACTGCATTGAACACATCCCATGCGCATACGGTGGCTGGATTCAGTTTCGCTAAATCGCCGTAACTCAGCACCGGCTTCCATTGCTTAGCCAGACGGAGCCCAACAGCAATAATGACGTGATTATCCTTCATCTCGTGTTTAAAAATACTGTCACGATACCCAAACTGACACGCTTCGCGATTCAGGCGGCTGATTTTTTGTGTGGGCAGGTGCAGCACATCAACGTATTGGCAAATATCCTTAAATTCAACACCATAAGCGCCAATGTTCTGGATAGGTGCTGAACCGGCCATGCCCGGAATTAACGCCAGGTTTTCCAGGCCGGTAATACCTTTTTTTAAAGTATGCTCAACCAACTGGTGCCAGTTCTCACCAGCGCCAATATGCAAATGCCATGCTTCAGCCTCTTCCTCAAGTGAAATACCTTTGATGGCATTAATGATCACGCCACCATCAAAGTCTTCCAGGAAAAGCACATTGCTGCCCTCACCTAATACGATGAAAGGTTGATTCGCCTGTTGAGTCGCTTGCCATGCGCGAACAATGGCTTCAGATGTGTCTGCGATATACAGCGATTGTGCACTGACTTCGAGACCCAGTGTGTTGAAAACTTTTAGAGAAGTGTGGGGGCTGGACATTTCACGGCCTTGACTGATTTATCTGGCCGTAGTTTACCCGATCAGTTAGTCACGGGTGGGATGTTTTCGTGGCTTTTAGCCCTGATTTCGCCAATTTGCAGACGTAAAAAAACCCTGAACTTTCGTTCAGGGTTTCTTCACTTATTTAATGCCTGGCAGTTCCCTACTCTCGCATGGGGAGGCCCCACACTACCATCGGCGCTACGGCGTTTCACTTCTGAGTTCGGCATGGGGTCAGGTGGGACCACCGCGCTACAGCCGCCAGGCAAATTCTTGTGCTCTGTCCTGTGTCTTTTGTGCTGATGCTGCGTTGCTCTCCCTCGCGTAACTCAGTCACATACCTCAGTATGCTCC
>NZ_SZZV01000043.1:0-4330 GCF_009829935.1 Pantoea sp. Seng
GACAGACTACGTCGCCACTTAGACAATAATGACACTCTCCTTGTCATGGCTGTTGCTAAGGATAATGCTGGCTGGCTTCCACAAAGCACATGGGATTGGATTAATAAACATGTGTAAATTTATCTACTTACATCAAAAAGCCCTGCCGGGCTTTTTATCAATCGGAAAAACTACTTTAAGAAAAGAATCAATCCGCAGACGACCATTGAATTCTCCTATCAACGCAATAGTTAGCACGATCACAATACCAGCATTTATTGTTAATTAACTAATAGTAACCTTGGTTATCATTATCTCATCGAAAGCACACAGGCTTTCAACCATACAAACCAAGGATAAAGACCATGAAAACCATCAAAGCAATGTCTATCGCCGCCGTCGCCGCTCTTTCACTGATGTCAGCAGCCAGCTTCGCGCAGAGCATCTCCGTCACCTCCGGCACGCTGGACGGTGCAGAAGCCAAAATCGCCGCACAGGCTCAGCAGCAGGGCGCTCAGTACAAAATTACCGAGGCCAACACCAATAACCGCGTACACATGACCGCTGAGCTGTACAAATAACGGATGGTCGCAAAAGGAAGTGCCGGAAGAGGTCGCCCATTGGGCGGCCTTTTTCGCATCTGGAGGAAAGGGCCAGCGAAAATTTGATGCGGCGCAAGCTGCCGCTTCGTCAGGATTGAAAGCTCACGCAGCCAGGCGTATCAAATTAGGTGGCACTTTTGCCATTCTGTTAGGAAATGGAAACATGGCGGACAGAAGACCACTCAATCCCAACGTAGTCGTTCCTAAACCCGGCGGTGGCACGCAGCCCCGCGATCGAAACAATGACGGTACGGTGCGCGGAAAGCGCTCTGACGCAGGTAAACCGCGTAAATAACGGCAAGCCGCCCTGTGGGCGGCTTTTTCGCTTCCAACCCCGGTAAGTGGGCGAATTAAACATAACATCTCTTTCCGGCACCGCCGCAGGCGCCCTCAGCGCGATCCAGCCAAGAAGCGTTCAAAAAACTATGTTGAGCATGCGCAAAAAGCGGGAAAACCGGCCAGATAATTTTTAACCGCCTACATGCCTATGCATAAATCTGAATGGGCCGGGATTTCGTTGACGAAATCTTTCCGGACGCTGATTTCAGGCAGAAAACTCACAGAATAACGGTGAACGGGTGCGCAGTTTACTGTGCGGTCGTGAGGCGTTGGCAAGGTGTCGGGGCGCAGCCCTGACCAGGGTTTTGTGAGCCGCCATTATGATGGCGGTGGACACAAAACATTTCCTGTCCCTCTGCGCTGGAGAAAATCCCGAAAAGTTGCGCATGCGCAACAAAATGCTGTTGCGCATTTTCCTATAAAAATGCGCATGTATACCCCTCAACCCTGCGCCAACAAAGGGCTGAGATAACATTTTGTATACCCCTTATGCAGAGGGGGGGTATACCCCCTAAGCCCTTGCGGCACAAGGGCTGGGGCTTAGCATTGTATAATGCGTTGGGTGTGACAGATTTTGGTGGCCGTAAGTCAGCAGAATATCCTGTTCGTCGGATGAGCGGATCTATCGTGTAACCAGAATAAGCGGCAGAAACGGAGTATTACTTTCAGGATAGGGGTGCAGGGGATATGTCTTCCCCGGCAGTTTTTCAGGAGGCAGGAGTATTCGCCCCGGAATCGTCTTCAGGGGCATCGGGGACGGCATTCTCGGCTACCATCTCCTTCAACTCGGCCATCCCCTGCATCAGTTCGTCAAACAGGTTACGTTCGCTCATAAAAGGCGTCCTTATTGTCTCACTTTGTCCCGTGCCAGAAGCGCCACCAGGCTTTTTTAGGCGTTTCTGGCATAGCGGCAGGATCTTTATGCTCAAGGCGAAGCAGCAACGATTTCAGTTCGCCAACTTCCTGCCTGAGCGCACGAATCTCTGACATCATATCAGCTTCATTTTGTGTGCCATGTGACTGTGTCACGCTGTGCCGCCCATCAGTGCCACTCTGCTCAGACTCACCATATACACGGAGCAGCTCTGACGTCTCAAACTCACGATGCCCTTTACCGTTAGTCCTGTACGATACGCGGCCTGAAGCCATGTCGCGGTAAAGCGTTCTTCGGCTTTTACCTGTGAGATTTTGAGCCTGTGACACACTGTGCCATGCCATAGAAAACCTCCATCAGTGGCACACTTTTCATATTACAGCACAACCGTAACATCTGAGCGTCAGGAGCACACCTTAAGATCAGATGCTATTCCGCTTCCTCGGTCATTCGCTCACTTCGTTCGGTCATGACACTGCGGCGAGCGGTATGGGATGACAGGTAATGCCATAGAACCAAGGAGGTGTCAGAAGAGTAACGCAGGAAGGTCGTTTTTCCATAGGCTTCGCCCTCCTGGCGAATGTCACAAAAAGACACTCAAGCCAGAAGTGGCGAAACCCGACAGGACTTAAAGATACCGGACGTTTCCACCCGGCGGCTCCCTCGTGCGCTCTCCTGTTCCCACCATACGGATGTACCCGCATCATTCCGCTGTTAATGGCCGCGTTTTCTCATTCCACGCCTGATGCTGGGATCCGGACAGGTGGTTCGCTCCAAGCTGGGCTGTAAGCACGAACTCCCCGTTCAGCCCGACTACCACGCTTTCAGCTCAACTTTTCTCTTGAGTCCAATAACTGAAAGCACGAAAAATCGCCACTGGCGGTAGCCATTGGTAAACAGGATGTGCGAGAGATGTATTGAGAGTTCTTGAAGTGAATACCTGAGTACGGCTACACTGGAAGGACAGATTTGGTGACATGTCTCGCACAAGACTGTTACCGGGGCTCAGTAAGCCGCAAACTGACTGAGCCAGAAGAAAAACCGCCCCGCAAAGGCGGTTTTTTTTCGTCGTTAGATTACGATCCAGAGATACCCCCGTCAATGTCGGCATGACAAGAACATCCTTTTTTAAAATCCCTCCGGATTAATCTTGAAAAGACATACAAACACTTGTATAATCCCGCGCCTTTGCTAATATGGATACATAGTATTCATCGAAGTCCCTGCCTGACTTATTAAAGAATAGCTATGGATAATAACGTATTTAGTATATTGACCAGCGATCCAGTACAACTGGAAACGTGGACATTAAAGTCCAACCTGATAATGAAAATTCATCAACACGTTCGGCGTAATGAGTGGAGCCAAGCTCAGGCTGCAAAAGCCATTGGCATAACTCAACCTAGAGTAAGCAACATGCTCAAAGGAAGGCTGGACTTGTTCTCTATTGATTTTTTAATGACAGCTCTATTCAAGCTTGGTTATCGTGTAGACATGGCTATGCCTACCCAAGAATCGAGTGATAGAAGTACTGATCTCAGTATGGAAATAAAGGGGTAGCCCCCTTTATTCCTTCAACAGATTATTTTAATCTGCCCTTCGCGGTCCTATAGTTTTTGTGTGCGGGGCCGTTAGTAGTCTTAGCGAACACATGCAGAACAACGACTTTCTCAGGGTCTTTATTGCTGTAAATGCATCTGTAAGCTGGACTACCGTTTATCTTCATCTCTAACGCCCCGCGTCCAACGGGTGCACTGAGACTTTCGACCTCCAAATCTGGTTTTTCTCCAGCAGCGACTAATCGCAGACTGTGCAAGAACATCAAAGCAACCTCTTGTGGGATGCTTTGAAGTTCTTTTTTAACCCCAGGTTTGTCGGTATCGATGCTTTTCATTGCCATATTTTAATCCTCCCAGATTATTTGTTTTTAGTAGATGGATGTTTTTCATACTGCCTCCACGGAATACCGCTTTAGGTTTTTAAGAACGTAAAAATCCCACGCTCATATTTGAGCGCGTCCGGATACATATAAGTTCATATTTGCAAACGCGATTAAAGGTGGCTATAACCGCATTTGTATCATGTTATCAGTACTTGTATGATTTAGTCAACGGTGAGATAATCAAAAGTGGTTGTTTTATAGCCACTTGGGCGCAGCTATTCTTCAGTGCCCATATAGCGACGCTTTTTCGATTAATTGAACGATAAAGCGCAAAATCTTGCGAAGAAAAACAATTCAACGTGAATAGGGAATTACACATGACAGTACACTGCGTCTCGTATGACTTGAATAAAAGCGGTCAAAATTACAACGCACTCTACGACGAGCTAAAGAAATCACCCGGTTGGTGCCACGCTCTTGATTCAACATGGCTCGTATCAACAACAGAGACGGCACGGCAACTATCAGACAGACTACGTCGCCACTTAGACAATAATGACACTCTCCTTGTCATGGCTGTTGCTAAGGATAATGCTGGCTGGCTTCCACAAAGCACATGGGATTGGATTAATAAACATGTGTAAATTTATCTAC
>NZ_SZZV01000044.1:0-1744 GCF_009829935.1 Pantoea sp. Seng
CTGCAGCTCGACGTTGGTCTTGATGCCGTCGATGATCAGTTCCGCCAGCGCATTTTTCATGCGCGCGATGGCCACTTCACGGGTGTCACCGTAGGTGATCAGCTTGCCGATCATGGAATCGTAGTACGGCGGCACGCTGTAGCCGGCATAGATGTGCGATTCCCAGCGCGCGCCAAAACCGCCTGGCGCGTGGAAACGGGTGATCTTGCCCGGGCTTGGCAGGAAGGTGTTCGGGTCTTCGGCGTTGATACGGCACTCCACCGCATGACCGCGCACCACCACGTCTTCCTGTTTGATTGACAGCGGCTGACCGGCAGCAATACGCAGCTGCTCTTTGATCAGATCCACGCCGGTGATCATCTCGGTCACCGGATGCTCCACCTGAATACGGGTGTTCATCTCGATGAAGTAGAACTCACCGTTTTCGTACAGGAACTCGAAAGTACCCGCACCGCGGTAGCCGATATCGATACAGGCTTTCGCACAGCGCTCGCCGATAAAGCGACGCAGTTCCGGCGTGATGCCCGGCGCTGGTGCTTCTTCGACCACTTTCTGGTGACGACGCTGCATCGAGCAGTCACGTTCCGCCAGATAGATGGCGTTGCCCTGGCCGTCGGCCATCACCTGAATCTCGATGTGACGCGGGTTCTCGAGGAATTTCTCCATGTAGACCATGTCGTTGTTGAAAGCCGCTTTGGCTTCCGCTTTCGTCATGCCGATGGATTGTTCCAGATCTTTTTCACTGCGCACCACGCGCATACCACGACCGCCGCCGCCGCCAGAGGCTTTGATGATGACCGGGTAGCCGATGCGTTTAGCAATGGCACGGTTTTTATCCATGTCATCGGTCAGCGAGCCGTCAGATCCTGGCACGGTTGGCACACCGGTTTTCTTCATGGCGGTGATCGCAGACACTTTGTCGCCCATCAGGCGGATGGTGTCAGCTTTCGGGCCGATGAAGATAAAACCAGAGCGCTCAACCTGCTCGGCGAAATCGGCATTCTCAGAGAGGAAGCCGTAGCCCGGGTGGATCGCCACGGCGCCGGTGATTTCGGCGGCGGAGATCAGTGCAGGGATGTTCAGGTAACTTTTGACCGACTGTGCCGGGCCGATGCAGACGGTCTCGTCCGCCAGCAGCACGTGCTTCAGGTCGCGGTCAGCGGTTGAGTGAACCGCAACGGTCTTGATGCCTAATTCTTTACACGCGCGGAGAATACGCAGAGCGATCTCACCGCGGTTAGCAATGACAATTTTATCCAGCATGCTTCGCCTCGTTATTCGATGACGACGAGCGGCTCGTCAAATTCAACCGGCTGGCCGCTTTCCACCAGGATCGCCTTCACAACGCCGGATTTATCGGCTTCGATCTGGTTCATCATTTTCATCGCTTCAACGATGCACAGGGTATCGCCCGCGTTGACTTTCTGGCCCACTTCCACGAAGGCTTTCGCATCCGGGCTTGGGGTACGGTAGAAAGTGCCGACCATCGGAGAACGCACGATGTGGCCGGTGATTTCCGGCTTAGCGGCTTCAGCTGGCGCAGCGGCTGCAGGTGCAACGGCGGTCGCCAGCGCAGGCTGCTGCATCACTGGCGCAGCATAAGCCTGTTGCATGACCGGATAGCCAGCGTTCGCAGGTGAACGGCTGATACGAACTGACTCTTCGCCTTCAGAGATTTCCAGCTCGGAGATGCCAGACTCTTCTACCAGTTCGATCAGTTTCTTAATTTTACGAATATCCATGA
>NZ_SZZV01000045.1:0-1690 GCF_009829935.1 Pantoea sp. Seng
GGGTCTTCCCCTGTTGTGGTGGCTGTTGTAGGATTTTTGCTGTTTACCGAACAACAGGAGGAGAACACTTGAATAATAATGCTGCTGTTGTCATCAGAGATTACATCTCTGCTTATCCTGACCCCATCGTTATAAAGAAAGACAGTACTGCCTTTATCAGCCATTGTGATCTTGAATATCGCGGATGGGTATGGATAGCGCTTGCCTCCGGTAAAGCTGGATGGGCCCCACAACAAATATTTACTCCCCTCAGTGCAAATGAAGTCGTCTGCCTCGAAGACTATACAGCGCATGAATTATCAGTCAGGTCCGGCGAGCAAATTACTGTTATGAAGTCCCTTAATAGCTGGTACTGGGCGCTCAATGACTCAGGTGAATCTGGCTGGGTGCCAGAAGAATGTGTAAGTATGCCGGGTATCTAATTTTAATCCGGTACGCTCTTATGGATGAAAGATCCCTCTATGCCCACATTCTCAATTTGTCCGGTCCGTGGCAGGTTGAATCCTTGTCCCTTGATGAAAATGCGGGTTCCGTTACTGTCACCGTCGGAATCGCTGAAAATGCGATATTAACCTGTCCTGCCTGCGGCAAATCCTGTCCTGTGCACGATCACCGGCATCGTAAATGGCGCCATCTTGATACCTCCCAGTTCACCACGATTGTCGAAGCCGATGTTCCCCGCATTATGTGTCCGGAGCATGGTTGCCAGACCCTGCCTGTTCCGTGGGCGGGTCCGGGAAGCCGGTATACGCTTCTGTTCGAATCGTTCGTGCTTTCATGGCTGAAAATCAGCACCGTTGATGCTGTCAGGAAACAACTTAAGCTCAGCTGGAATGCGGTTGACGGCATTATGACCCGGGCAGTTAAGCGAGGCCTTGCCCGGATAAAAAAGCCATTATCCGCCCGTCATATGAATGTGGATGAGGTTGCCTTTAAAAAAGGACATCGTTACATAACGGTGATCTCCGATCGCGATGGACGGGCGCTGGCCTTAACGGATGATCGCGGCACAGAGAGCCTTGCCAGCTATCTTCGCACGCTCACTGACGGGCAGTTGCTGGCTATCAAAACGCTCTCCATGGATATGAATGCAGGATATATAAGAGCAGCACGTATCCACTTACCCAGTGCGGTTGAGAAAATCGCCTTCGACCGCTTCCATGTAGCAAAGCAACTGGGCGAAGTGGTGGATAAAACCCGCCAGAATGAACATCCGCACCTCCCTGTAGAAAGCCGGCGTCAGGCAAAGGGAACCCGCTTCCTGTGGCAGTACAGCGATAAGTGGATGACCGAATCCAGGCAGGAAAAGCTGATATGGCTGCGTGCACAGATGAAGCTGACGAGCCAGTGCTGGGCGCTAAAAGAGCTGGCAAAGGATATCTGGAACAGGCCATGGAGCGAGGAAAGACGGAATGACTGGCAGAGATGGCTGGCGCTGGCGGCCAGCAGTGACGTTCCCATGATGAAAAACGCGGCTAAAACGATAGGAAAAAGGCTGTACGGGATCCTGAATGCCATGCGACACAGTGTCTCAAACGGAAATGCGGAGGCACTGAACAGCAAGATCAGGCTGCTGAGGATAAAAGCCAGGGGATACCGAAACCGGGAGCGCTTTAAGCTGGGAGTGATGTTCCACTACGGGAAACTGAATATGGCGTTCTGAGTCTCCCACCATGATCGGGGAAGACCC
>NZ_SZZV01000046.1:0-1421 GCF_009829935.1 Pantoea sp. Seng
TAATGCCGATCAGTTAAGACAAAAATGATCGGTTGAATGATCCGGCAGTTCTGCAAAAATCCGTAATCTCTCAGGGATTACGGATTTTTTTATGCTTCTCAGTCAGGCTCTCGATATCGTTCATCACTTTACGCCTCAGGAATTCTCGACGCTTTCTGATCTCCTTTCTCCTGAGCTCATTGATGAGTGTCTTGCTGATACCGGCACAGTGACGTTACGAAAGCGCCGGTTATCGATGGAAATGATGGTCTGGGCTGTGACCGGCATGGCACTTTTTCGCTCCCATTCGATGACCCAGCTCGTCTCACACCTGGATATCCTTCTGCCGGGGAAAAGGCCTTTTGTTGCGCCCAGCGCGGTTGTGCAGGCCCGGCAGCGATTTGGAGAAGATGTTATCCGGTTAATGTTTGAGAAAACGCAGCGCCTCTGGTTTGAAAAGACACCGCTGTCGCACTGGAACGGACTGACGCTGATGGCGGTGGATGGCACCGTATGGCGCACCCCTGACACACCAGAGAATGATGCCGCCTTCGGGCGAACGGCCAATATTAATAAGTGCTCTGAGTGGCCGCAGGTGCGTATGGTCTGTCAGATGGAAGTCACCAGCCATCTGTTGTCAGCAGTAGCGTTCGACAGCGTCTCAGCTGTCGGCGAAGCCGATCTTGCCGCTCAGCTTATCCCACAAACCCCCGACCACTCTCTGACCCTCTTTGATAAAGGTTTTTATGCGCTGGGTCTGCTGCACGCCTGGCAGTCGGCGGGAACGGAAAGACACTGGATGTTGCCGCTGCGCAAAGGGGCACAGTACCGTGTTGTCCGTAGCTTAGGGGCCGGTCAGGAGTTGGTGGAATTACAGCTGTCGCCGCAGGCGAAGAAAAAATGGCAGGGTGCTGCAGACACACTGACGGCAAGGCTTATCAGCAAAGAACTCAACGGAAAAAAGGTTCAAATCCTGACATCGATGTGCGATCCGCTGAGATACCCGAAAGCGGATGTTGTGGATTTATACAGCCATCGCTGGGAAATAGAGCACGGCTTCCGCGAGATGAAACAGCACCTGCTGAATAATGAGCTGACGCTGAGAAGCAAAAAGCCAGAACTTGTGCGTCAGGAGCTGTGGGGTGTGGTCCTGGCCTATAACCTTCTGAGGTTCATGATGGCGCAGATGGCGTACAGCCTGAAAGGCGTGGAACCTTATCAGATGAGTTTTAAGCAGTCCGCACTGTATCTGAGAAGTCATCTGAGCCTGCTACCGGGCATCTCAGGGGGAAAAATACCGCGGATAATGGAAGAGATAATGGCGATGGCGCCAGGGCTGGTGCTGCCGGAAAGAAGAGTGCGGCATTACCCAAGGGCGGTAAAAAAGAAGCCGCAACGTTATCCGCTGCGGCCTCCATTAAGATCTTAACTGACAAGCATTA
>NZ_SZZV01000047.1:0-1258 GCF_009829935.1 Pantoea sp. Seng
AGGCCTAATGCCGATCAGTTAAGGATCAGTTGAACGATCCAGTGGCTGTGTAAGAATCCGGAAACGCTTCGTTTCCGGATTTTTTTATGCAGCTCAGTCAGGCCCTTGATATCGTCTCTCGTTACGATTCTCTTCGTAATCCTCTGAATACGCTCGCGGATGTTCTTGACCCTGCGCTCATCAGCCGCTGCCTTGAGGAAGCTGGCACGGTCACGCTCCGTAAGCGCAGACTCACTACAGATCTGATGGTCTGGTGTCTCATCGGCATGGCCCTTGAGCGCAAAGAATCCCTTCACGCCATCGTTAATCGCCTTGATATTCTTTTACCGGGAAACCGTCCTTTCGTTGCGCCCAGTGCCGTAGTGCAGGCAAGGCAGCGGCTGGGGGACGACGCTGTACGGCGGGTTTTCGAACAGAGCAGCGAGCTCTGGAATGCACAGACTTCCCACCCTGACTGGTGTGGTCTGACGCTGTACGCTGTTGACGGCGTTGTCTGGCGCACGCCAGAAACACCTGATAATGAGAAGGCTTTCGTCCGTTCAGGCACGGTGGCAGGCGCCTCTCCTTATCCGCAGGTTCGCATGGTCTGCCTGATGGAACTCACCAGCCATCTTATCAGCGGCGCCGCGATGGGCTGCCAGAACGAGAATGAGATGGTGCTGGCAGAAGGTCTCATTGAACGCGCGTGCGACAACAGCCTGACCCTCTTCGATAAGGGCTACACGTCATTCGGTCTGCTTAGCGCCTGGCATGAGGCCGGCGAAAATCGTCACTGGATGATAGCGGCACGTAAAGACCTGCAGTACGAAGAGGTACGTCGTCTGGGGAAGGGAGACATACTTATCCGGGTAAAAACCTCCGCTCATTCACGGAAGAAATGGCCACATCTGGCGGCGCACACAGAGATGAGGATGATAAGCCGGGAAATAAAAGGCCGGACGTGGCGGTTCCTGACGTCGATGACGGATGCGATGCGTTACCCGGGTAAAGAAATAGCGGATCTCTACAGTCATCGCTGGGAGATAGAGCTGGGATATCGTGAAATAAAGCAGGGTCTCCAGGACAGCAGGCTCACGCTTCGCAGCAGGAAGCCGGAGATGATAAGGCAGGAGCTGTGGGGCGTGCTGCTGGCCTACAATCTGGTGAGATATCAGATGATAAGAATGGCCTCAACGCTGAAGGGATACTGGCCTAACCAGCTCAGCTTCAGGGAATCGACAGCGTGGGTGATGAAACTGCTCTGGACACTTGAAGGCGC
>NZ_SZZV01000048.1:0-1229 GCF_009829935.1 Pantoea sp. Seng
TGAATCGCCACGGATAATCTAGACACTTCCGAGCCGTTGATAATACTGGGTTTCATATTCTGTCGGTGACATCTGATCGCTAGAACCATGCCGACGCTTACTGTTATAAAACATTTCGATGTAATCAAAAATATCGCTGCGGGCTTCTTCCCGCGTTCCGTAGATCTTTTTCTTTATCCGTTCGCGTTTCAACAACTGGAAAAAGCTTTCTGCAACCGCATTATCATGACAGTTACCGCGACGGCTCATGCTGCCCTCCAGGCCGTGCGATTTCAGGAACGACTGCCACTCATGGCTTGTGTACTGACTGCCCTGATCCGAATGAACCAGCACCTGCTTTTGGGGATTACGCCGCCATACAGCCATCAGCAGTGCGTTCAGGACAATGTCCTTTGTCATCCGGGATTGCATGGACCAGCCGATAATTTTGCGTGAGAACAGATCAACAACTACGGCAAGATACAGCCAGCCTTCGTGGGTCCTGATGTAGGTTATGTCCGTTACCCAACGCTCATCCGGAGCATCCGGATTGAACTGTCGCTGGAGCCTGTTGGGCGACACGATACTGGCCTCACCTTTACGTGCCCGCGGGCTCCGGTATCCGACCTGAGCCTTTATCCCGGCACATTTCATCAGTCGCCAGACTCTGTTGACTCCGCACTGTTGTCCGCTGTCCCGCATATCCAGATGGATCTTGCGATAACCATAGACGCATCCCGATTCCAGCCAGAACTGTTTAATCTGTCCTGTCAGTCTCAGGTCTGCCTGATGGCGTTGTGAATGCGGCTGCTGAAGCCAGGCGTAAAAACCACTGGGATGAACATCCAGCACCCGACAGAGCAGGCGAACAGGCCAGCAACAGGTGTTGTCACGGATAAAGGCGTACCTCAGTCGGACAGCTTTGCGAAGTACGCCGCGGCTTTTTTTAATATGTCCCGTTCGTCGGTAACCCGCTTCAGTTCTTTCTGGAGACGGCGGATCTCGGCCTGAGCATCTGACTGTTCTTTATCTGTGGAAGAATCCGGACCGTACTTCCTTATCCATGCGTAAAGGCTGTGGGTAGTGATATCGAGACGTGTTGCAACGCTGGAAACAGAATGGCCACGATCAACAACCTGTTTGACTGCTTCAATTTTAAACTCTTCTGGATAACGCTTACCGCTCATGGGCACCTCTCTTTAAGCCATCTTAAATGACTCTGAGGTGTCTGTTAAACCCATAGCGATTCA
>NZ_SZZV01000049.1:0-1019 GCF_009829935.1 Pantoea sp. Seng
GGGCCGAAAGTCGCATCGAGTGGGCCGCTCGGGCCGCTGTTCTGGTCAATGGCAGGGCGCTTTTCCCTACTGAGCAGGTTCTGCGCAGACTTCACCAGCGAGTCAGCAATAGCATCCCCACTCTGCCCGGTCCGTCCCTGCACGTTGAGCGTATTCATTAGCGCCACCAGCGGTGACTGCCTGACGTCTGCCATCAGCGTCAGCTGGTCGATCGCGTCTGAAAGCGTCGGTGCAGGCTGCAGGCGCAGGCTGTTGAGGAAGTTCAGCCAGGCTGCGCTGTAGTCGGCAAAGTATCGGCTGGTGAGCCGCGCCTCCAGCGCTTCGGGTGAGGAAGCATCACCAGCGGGGGGCGGCGCATCACTGAGTACCCAGTCCATCTCCTCACGCCGCTCCCGCGCCACCTTTTCAATCGCGGGTTTAACGCCATCTTCCCAGGCCTGACGGGTGAACATGCCGGGCACCACTTCATCGGTGGTAAACAGGCGACCCGCATCCGTATCGCCGGTCATATCGCCCAGTCGCATATCGGCGTACTGATGCGTCACCTGCGCCAGCACCCGCTGGTACTGGCGGGTTTCGCTGTTGGTCACCCCCACCTGGCGAACCAGCAGGGCGCGCACCTGCCTGACCAGCTCCGGGTCTGCTTTCAGCGCCCATTCAGGGTGAGCATTGAAATTCTCTGCATAGAAAGCCAGCAGCGGACTCCCGGCACCCTGCCAGTATGCCTGGTCCAGACTCTGCCGCTGCGTCCAGTTTTGCATCAGTGCCTGGCTGAACCAACTGGGGTCCATACGTTCAGGACGCGTCAGCATCAGATACAACCTGAGCTGCGTGTAGGCCTGCTTTGACTGCGTTTCCCGCAATGGGCTGTCAGGTGGGAGTGCGGCATAGGCTTTCAGCGCGTCAGTAAGCTGCAAGGCTGCGGCGTCGCGTAGCAGGGGCAGCGCCGCCTGACGGTAACGAGGCCACAGGGCAGACAGCAGTTCTTCGTTCTGATTCAGTCCGAGGCGGCTGTACCA